>JALWUJ010000001.1 GCA_027080135.1 Flavobacteriaceae bacterium
ATTTTAAGGCTACTAAATCTAACCATCCACAACGACGGGGACGTCCTGTGGTAGCGCCAAATTCGCAGCCTATTTTACCCATTGTTTTGCCGTCTTCATCAAAGAGTTCGGTAGGGAAAGGCCCTGAACCCACACGGGTTACGTAAGCTTTAAAAATACCAAACACCTCACCAATTGTGTGTGGTGAAATTCCCAGACCTGTACAAGCGCCTGCTGCTGTTGTTGTAGAAGATGTTACAAAGGGATAGGTGCCAAAATCAATATCGAGCATTGAGCCTTGAGCCCCTTCGGCTAAAATACTCCGGTCAGATTTTAAAGCGTCATATAAATAGGTTTCACTATCTATAAAAGTTAGGCTTTTTAAGATTTTTACAGCGTCTAAAAATTCACTTTTAAGTTCTTCTAAATCATATTGTAAATCTACATTGTAAAAGGCGAGCATATTTAAATGCTTTTTGGTAAGTTTATTGAATTTATCTTCCCAATTATCTAATTCTAAATCGCCTATGCGCAAACCATTGCGTCCTGTTTTGTCCATATAAGTCGGTCCAATTCCCTTTAGAGTAGAGCCAATTTTCAGTTTACCTTTTAGCGCTTCTGAGGCAGCGTCTAAGAGCCTGTGTGTTGGTAAGATAAGATGTGCTTTACGCGATATAAAAAGTACTTTTTTATAGTCAATATTATGTTGTGCAAGGTTTTTTAGTTCTCTTTTTAAAATAACAGGGTCTATAACCACGCCGTTACCCACTACATTTTTGGCATTTTTATGAAAAATACCTGAAGGAATGGTGTGTAAAACATGTTTTTGGTTTTCAAAAATAAGTGTATGTCCAGCGTTAGGACCACCTTGAAATCGTGCAATTATATCGTAATCTTTAGTAAGAACATCAACAATTTTACCTTTTCCTTCATCGCCCCATTGTAAGCCTAGCAGTAAATCTACTTTCATTTTTTAATTATTTTTTTGGTGATTGTTTTTTAGTTGCATATAAATAAAGTGCGTGTTTGTGAATAGTAACATCAAAAACATCTTCAATGCTTTTTTTGATATTCTGTATTCTGGGGTCGCAAAATTCTATAACTTCGCCGGTGTCTGTAATTATAAGGTGGTCGTGTTGTCTGTCAAAGTAACACTTTTCATAATGTGCTTGATTTTGTCCAAATTGATGACGCCTAACAAGGCCGCACTCTAGTAATAATTCAACGGTATTGTAAAGCGTTGCACGACTAACGCGGTATTTCTTTTTTTTCATTAAGACATATAAAGATTCAATATCAAAATGGTCATTTAATTCGTAAATTTCAAAAAGTATGGCATAGCGTTCGGGTGTTTTTCTGTGCTTATTTGTGTTTAAATAAGCTGTAAAAACATTTTTAACGATATCTTGATTTGATAAATCACTCATTTTATAGAATTCTTACATTACAAAAATACGTTTAATATTTAGGTATTAATTGAACAAAAATTAAAAAAATTAACAACTTGTAAACAAGTGCTATTCAACAATACGACTCACTTTTTCTACACCCTCTATTGATTTAATTTTTTCTATTAGTTTGTTGAGTTGTGAAATGTTTTTAACGGTAACAGTTATTTTACCCTCAAAATGACCAAGATTACCGGATATATTAAGGCTGTGCATGTCTAAGCTCATATTATCTGAAATAATTTTGGTGACTTTATTTACAAGTCCTTTATCATCAACGCCCGAAATAAGGACAGTACATTTAAAACCTTGTTGCGAAGAATCTACCCAATGTGCCGATATAATTCTATAAGCAAAACGGGCTTGGAGACTCACGGCGTTTGGACAATCTTTTTTGTGAATTTTGATACCGTCGTTTACAGTGACGAAGCCAAACACTTTATCGCCGGGAATAGGATTACAACATTTAGAAGTTGTATAATCTAACCGCTCTTCATCATGGCCAAAGACAAGTGCATCGTATTTAGAAGTAATTTCATCCTGATTTTGAATATCTGTAAGGTTCTTTTTCCTGCGAATTTTATTCTTAAAGAAATTATAAAAGGCATTGTTGTGAAGACTGGCATAACTTTTTAAGTCCTTATTTTCAATAGAACCATTTCCTACACGGTAAAATAAATCTAAACTGGTCTTTAGTTTAAAGTAATTAACCAGTTCATTAACCACTTTTTCGTTAAGTGTAATTTTTAAGTGACGTAATTTTCTTGTCAATATTTCTTTGCCTTCGTCTGCAATCTTTTTCTGTTCTAGTTTAAGGGCATTTTTTATTTTTGATTTGGCACGGGCTGTTACGATAAAATCTAACCAACTTAATTTGGGTTTTTGATGAATAGAAGTGATTATTTCTACTTGATCGCCGCTTTTTAAAACCTTACTCATGGGAACAAGCTTACCGTTGACTTTTACACCTCGACATCTCATAC
>JALWUJ010000002.1 GCA_027080135.1 Flavobacteriaceae bacterium
ATCCCCATACTTTTGTTTGGGGATTTTTTGTTTTTAATCATTGTCTCGTCCTAAAAGTTGGGAAAATAAACAATCCCACTACATTTCTGTAATGGGATTCTTACCTGGTGGGCAATGAGGGATTCGAACCCCCGACCCCCTCGGTGTAAACGAGGTGCTCTGAACCAACTGAGCTAATTGCCCCTATTAAGGGTTTTGCTTAAAAGCTATTCGCTTTCGTTGTTAGCGGTGGCAAATATAAGACGGTTTTTGATTATGACAAACATTTATTTAAAAAATATCACAAAACTTCTGCTACCACAAAAGTGCTTCCACCAATATAAATAACATCTTTTATACTCGAATTTTGCAATGCCGAATTAAAGGCTTCATTTACTGAAATATAACACTCTCCACGCAATCCAAACTCCTTTGCTTTCTTTCGTAATACTGAAACTTCCAAGCCACGAATAACATTGGGTTTACAAAAATAATAACTTGCATTTTTAGGAAATATAGGCAAAACTTTATCTAAATTTTTATCATCAACCACTCCTAAAACTATATGTAAATTTTCAAATTGTTCTTTTTGCAACTGTTGAATGACCAAAATAAGCCCTTCTTTGTTATGTGCTGTGTCACAAATTACCTTTGGATGCTCATTTAAAATCTGCCATCTTCCTTGAAGTCCTGTATTTTTTACGACATTTAAAAATCCCGTTTTATTATTTTCTTCTGAAATATTCCAACATTTATGTTGAAGAATTTGCAAGGTTGCTAAAGCAGTTTTTACATTCTTTACTTGATAGTCTCCAAGCAAATCTGTTTTATAAATAGGAAGGGGTTTGTCTTCCACAAAAATAATAGGACTTCCTTCTAAATCAGCTTTCTCTTGAAAAACCTTTTTGGTTTCTGGAGTCATTTCTCCTACAACTACAGGAATGTTTTTTTTAATAATTCCTGCTTTTTCTGAAGCGATTTCCTTCAACGTTTCTCCTAAAAAACGAGTATGATCTAAACCAATGTTTGTAATTACAGAAACTTCTGGGGTAATTACATTGGTACTATCTAACCTTCCTCCCAATCCTACTTCAATAATAGCAATATCTATTTTTTCTTTACTAAAATAATCGAAAGCCAAACCCACAGTCATTTCAAAAAACGACAACTGATTTTCTTCAAAAAAGTTTTTATGATTTGATATAAAATCAACTACAAATTCTTCCGAAATCAATTCGCCATTGATTTTTATTCGTTCCCGAAAATCTTTTAAATGTGGCGAAGTATACAAACCAACTTTATAACCTGCTTCCTGTAAAACCGAAGCCAACATATGACTCGTAGAACCTTTTCCGTTAGTTCCCGCCACGTGAATAGATTTAAAAAAATCCTGAGGCTCACCTAAATATTTGATTAGTTTTAAAGTGTTGGACAAATCCACTTTATAAGCAGCAGCACCTACTCTTTGGTACATTGGTAATTGTGCAAAAAGCCAATCTATGGTTTCGGAATAATTCAAACAAATTCTTATTTAACAAGTAACTTTTTAGTTGTTTTATTTTCTTCGGAAGTAATCTGAACGTAATAATTTCCAGCTGAAAATCCTTCCAATGAAATTCGTTTTTCAGTTCCTACTGAAACTTTTTCTTCGGCAAAAACAACTCTCCCTAATGGGTCATAAATTACAATCGAAACATTTTCTGAAGGATTTACAAACGAAATTGAAACATACTCCGAAGCAGGATTTGGATATAGTTTTACTTCAGAAGAAAAATTGATATTTTCATTTCCTAACACATCATTGGCAATGTTTAATTTATAACTGGAACGTCCGTAAGTTCCTGCGTATAAATATTCAGAATTTTCATGAATAAACAAATCTGTTACCACAACCGACGGCATATTTTCGCCCAATGGTTGCCAAGTTGCTCCTTCATCTGCCGAAGCCATTACACCAATATCGGTTCCTAAAAACAGGTTCCCGTAGCTGTCTTTTTCAATATCATTTACAGGAATATCTGGTAAATTATTGGAAATATCTGTCCAAGTAACACCAAAATCGGTACTTTTAAAAACGTGCCCATTATCCTCACCATAACGATAACCTGAAAAAGTTACATAAACCGTTGCGGCATCATCTCTGGAAGCCAATACTTTGGTTGCCCAAAGAATAGGTAAACTTCCTGAAATTAAATTCCAATTGCTACCTCCATTTTGAGTAATCCACACATTTCCGTCATCGGTTCCTGCGTAAATAACATCGCTATTTAAAGGCGACACATTAATGCTAGTTACTGTTCCAAAGGCAAGATTTCCGGAATGTGGACCATTGCTTAAATCGGGACTAATAGCAGTCCAATTTCCTGCCGCATTAGTAGTTTTATATACTCTTTGAGTTCCGTAGAAAAGTGTTTGCGAATCGTTAGGATCAAAGGTAATTGCGGTGTCCCAATTATTAGTATCACTTCCTGGAATACCGTTTAAAGCACTCGTAAATGAAGCTCCATTATTGGTAGATTTTCCTAAATTTCCTCTTTGTGAAAGTGCGTAAATTACATTGGTATTAGTAGGATCTACCAGGGGTTGAAAACCATCGCCTCCATAAATCGCTTGCCAATCACTCAAACCTCCCGATTGGGTTCTAATAGTATTATTGTCTTGTGCTCCTCCATACACTTTATCGGCATTTTGAGCATCTACATAAAACCGATAAAACTGAGTAATAGGAAGGGTGTTATTTTTTACGGAAGAAGTTCCGTTGTTGGTACTTTTAAACAATCCGCCATCATTACCAATCAATACTTCACCAGAAACCGAAGCGTTAAAAGCCATTGCATGTTGATCTACGTGAACATTCGGAAAGGTAGAACTCCACGTTTGCCCACCATCGGCAGATTTTTCCATTACAAAACCTGAATTATAAATAACATTCTCGTCGGTTGGATCTACAAAAATTCCGCCAAACCACCAATGATATGAAGTTCCGTTGCTTATTGAATTTACTTGTGTCCATGAATCTCCTCCGTTGGTTGTTTTAAATGTTCCTTCTACATTTCCGATTTTATCGGTGTAAAAAGCATACAAAACATTTGGGTTGGATTGTGAAATATCAATACTTATTCTTCCTTTATCGTTCGCGTTTGTTGGAAGTCCGTTGGTTAATTCGGACCAAGAATCGCCTCCATCTTGTGAACGATAAATACGTGAAGTTTCACCTCCATATTGCCGGTTGTTTAATCTTCTAATTCGTTCCCAACTGGCAGCATAAACAATGTTTGAATTGATTGGATGAATTGCCATATCGATAATTCCGGTAGAATCACTTACAAATAAAACTTGCTCCCAATCTGTACCATCATTAGAAGAACGATAGACTCCTCTATTGGTGTCTTTTCTGAAAAGTGGTCCCATAGCACCAACAAAAATTGTAGTATCAACATTGGGGTCTATCAATATTTTTCCTATACTTCCTACAGCTGGTAAACCTTTAGCTTCCCAAGTAAGACCAGCATCTGAGCTTTTATAAATTCCGTTTCCGTCGTAAGCTAAAGAACCGCCACCAGCGTTTACTTCGCCAGTTCCTACCCAAATAAGGTCGGTGTTATTTTTTGAAATTTCCATATCACCAATCGAAAGCATTTCTTGTTCGTCGAAAATGGGTGTCCAAGTAGCTCCTGCATCGGTGGTTTTAAAAATTCCTCCTGAAGCTGCTCCCACATAATAAGTTTGTGCTTGGTCTATCGGGATTTCAATATCGGTAATTCTTCCTCCAACATTTAATGGTCCTGCAAATTCCCAAACCACAGCTTCATTTGAATTCCTATTGGTTTGTTGTTTTTTCCACTGAATGGCTTTTGAATAAGCATCGGTTTTTATTTTCCCCGAAGGAAATGCCCGTTGCATAAACATAAAATCGTGGGGTGATGTTTCTATGTTTCTGTTTTCTGAAGTTGTTTTTTCCGTAGAATTGGTACAGCTTATTACAGAAATAGTTGCGATAAATAGGAGTAAATTATAAATTTTCATAGCATTTATTTTATGCTATAAAGATATTGAAAAACAGATTAGGAAACTATTTTTTTAAAGACTCAAGTATTTAAGATTTTATCGGAGAGTCGATGACTGAAGGCTACTCCGAAAGACTAAAACGATAAATAATTTTACCTATTTGTTTGTGTGGTGCTTTATCGTCCTTGTTGAATTTGGTTGCCAAAGCAGCTCGTTTTGCAGGTTCTAAAAGGCATTTGGAATTATTGGTAGTACCCCTAACTCCAGGTGTAGCACTAATTACTTTTCCGTTTCTATCTACTTCGATACTTACAACTACGGTTCCGGCTTCGTTGCAATCTTGTACAAATTTCTTTTTGTTTAGGGCTTTTCTTCCTCCTAACAAATAATTGCCATCACCATCGAGTCCTTTTCCGTTTCCGTAGTAACTTTTTGCGTTGGGATCTCCGTTAGGATCGCCTTTATCTCCTTGTTTTTTATCATCACCTTCACCGCCCTCATCTACTCCATCGGATTTTGGACCGTTGATTAAACTTGAAAGTGCATCGGTAGTCGATTTATCAGGTTTAGGGTCTGGTTTTTTTTCTATTTCTTTTTTAGGCTCTTCTTTTGGAATATCCTTTACTACTTCTTTAACCTCTTCTTTCTTTTCTTCTTTTTTAATAACAGGAGCTTCTTCGGCATCTTGAGTGACTACTTCTTCTTTAATTTCAGCCTTTTGTTGTTTTACAGGTTCAGGATTGGTTTGTTTGGGAGCCGTTTTTATTTTTTCTTTGGGTTGCACTTTTCCACTTCCCGTATCCATTGTTCCAAAGTTAACGGCAATACCATTTTCTGGGGGCGGATCTAAATAGGTGAATCCTACATAAAATAACAACAGCAATATAATTACGTGTAAAACTACCGTGATTGCCATGCTCTTTTTTTTATGTTTGGTGTTAAGTATGCTCATTATTTATTTAAGGTTATCGGCTCTGCTCAATGTCCGGATTTAGGTGCCCATTGAGCGGAGTCGAAATGGAATTTTGTTACTCATTTTGTTTTTTTCTCTCGCAAAGGCGCTAAGAAGCAATGCTTTGTTTTTCTTATAATTCTCGTTGATTCCACAGATTTAAAAATTCTTAAATCAACAATCGTTAATCTTAAATCTTCAATTTTATATATATTTTTCAGACACGTTTAATGGCTGCAAACTAATTTGGTCGTACTGCCAACACTACTTTATAATTGTTTTTATTAGCGATGTCCATTACAAATACAGCATCTTCAATAGGCACTCCTTCTTCTGCTCTTAATATTAAAGTGGGTTTTTCTTGTCCTGCGAATATTTTTTTTAATTCGGTTTCGATGTTTTGTTCACTAACGCGTTCTTTATTTACGTAATAAGCACCTTTATTAGTTATACTTACCGAGGCATTTTGTTGGTGTGTTGTTTTTCCTTTTGCTTTGGGTAAAATTAAATCCAATGCTTCAGGAGTTATGGAAGGTGATGTTAATAAAAAAAACACCAATAACAGGAAAACAATATCTGTCATAGAGCTCATACTAAACTCTGCACTTACTTTATTTCTTCCTCTTAAATTCATTAAGCTGGTTCGTTTAAAAGGTCTAAAAAGTCAACTGCTGTGGCTTCCATTTGGTGCACCACTTTATCCGTTTTTACTACCAAATGATTGTAGCCCATATAAGCAATTATACCAACAATAAGTCCAGCAACGGTCGTTGTCATTGCTGTATAAATTCCTTGTGCTAATAATCCCATTTCGGCTTGACCGCTACTGGTTGCTAGTGTGTGAAATGCTAAAACCATCCCAATTACGGTTCCTAAAAATCCAATCATTGGTGCTGCACCTGCAATTGTTGCTAGGATACTTACGTTTTTTTCGAGTTTATAAACTTCTAATTTACCTGCGTTTTCGATAGCGGTATTAATATCTTCCAAAGGGCTTCCTATTCTAGAAATTCCTTTTTCAGTAAGTCTTGAAACGGGGGTGTTTTTTTGAGTACATAATGCTTTTGCTGCTTGTAAATTTCCATTTCCAACATTATCTCTAATTTGGTTCATAAAATTAGCATCGTAGTCGGTAGCTGCTTTTATAGCGAAAAGTCTTTCAAAATAAAGATAAACAGCAACAAAAAGAAGAATAAACAGAACACCAATAATTATTTGTCCAGCGGTTCCACCATCCATCAGCAATTGCATTATAGATAGTGTTTTTTCTTCAACAATAGGTTCTAAGTCCTGAGCTATTTCAGAACTTTCTTGAATTAAGGTTGTCATCATGTAATTGTAGGTTTAAATTGAATAACGGAATAGTTTTTCAGAAATTGTTAGACGTGTGGAAATAACACTCTCTCAAAAAGCAAAAATACACCAGCACCTGCTATAAATCCTAAAAATGCAAGCCATGTTACTTTTTTAAGGTACCAAATAAAATCTATTTTTTCCATTCCCATAGCAGCGACACCAGCAGCAGAACCTATGATTAACATACTTCCTCCTGTTCCTGCAGAATAAGCTATAAAATGCCAAAGTACCGAATCTGTTGGTGAATCGTACATTCCCATAGAAGCTGCAACTAATGGAACATTATCAATAATTGCAGAAAGAACACCTAATAACATTACAACAATATCTTGGTTTGGAATTGCCATTTGAAGCATTTCAGCTAAATAGCGAAGTGTTCCAACATCAACACCATTAACAGCACCATATACTAAAGTTTCTAATCCTGCTACTGCCATGAGTATTCCTAAGAAAAACAAGATACTTGAAATTTCTATTCTTGAAAGTGCTTTATGAGCTGAGTACAAATGCTTTCTTTCTGCATTGAAATCTTCTTCAGGATGAATATATTCTGAAACTAACCATACAACTCCAAGTGCTAACATCATTCCAATATATGGAGGTAAATGGGTGATGGTTTTAAAAATAGGTACTGAGATAATCATTCCTAACCCTAGAAAAAGCATTGTTTTACTACTTAGTAATTTTTCTGCTATTTTATCTTCTTTTGTATCTACAGAAATTTCACCTTTAAAAACTTTCATATTACTGGCAATAAAAAAAGGAACAGCGAAGCAAACAATTGCAGGTAATACAACAAACTCAATTAAACCAGCGGCAGTAACATTTTTTGCAATCCAAAGCATGGTTGTAGTAACATCTCCAATAGGTGACCAAGCCCCTCCAGCATTTGCAGCAATTACAACCATCGCTGCATACCATAGACGTTCTTCTCTTACATGAATAAGTTTTCTTAACAAAGTAATTAATACAATAGTTGCTGTTAAATTATCTATAATTGCAGAAAGAAAAAAGGCTATAATCCCAATAATCCATAGTAGTCTTTTTTTGCTTTTGGTTTTTACAGCTCCTTTTAAAACTTCGAATCCTCGGTGTAAATCTATAATCTCAACAATAGTCATAGCACCAATTAGAAATACCAATATTTCAGCAGTTTTCCCTAAATGATGTAATAGTGCATTATCAAATCCGTGTGAAGCTTCTTCACCGCCAGTTAAAAAACTAAATACATTTTCATGAGTATCAATTATATTGAACCAGCCCGCATGAAATCCTACGGCTAAAACTGCCCAAATAAGAGCTGCCATAATTAAAGCCGGAACAGTTTTGTCAAGTTTTAAAGGGTGTTCTAAGGTAATGGAAAGGTAACCAATAATAAAAATAAGTATAACAATCGAAGTCATAAAATGGATTTTAAGGTTATTTTTTAACGGATTAAATGTAAGTAATTTTATCTTATCGTAAAATTTATTCTAAAGTATTCTATAAACAACTTATTGCGACTTTATTACGAAAGAAATATTCTTCCTGAGCTATGATTTTTTACTGCTCCCGTTACACTTGCCAAACAATTATTTTGGTTTTCTAATTTTAAAACACCTAACAATCCAAAAATTAATGCTTCTTTAAACTCGATTATTTTTTCTGAAGGAACTACCAAATCAACTTTTTTGTAATTCTGAATTCGTTCTAACAAATACAAATTATAAGCTCCACCTCCGGTAACAAAAACTGAAGAATTTTCTTGAAATTGATTGGATAATTGAAAAGCAATATGCTCCGTCACAGTGTGTAATTTGTCTAAAATTGAAGAATTAGAAACCTCTAAAAGCGGAAATATTTCTTTCTGAACCCATTCCAATCCCAATGATTTAGGCGGATTTTCTTTATAATATTTCAAAGCATTTAATTGCTGAAATAGTTGAACATCCAAATTTCCTTTTCTTGCCAAATTACCTTGGTCGTCATACGGAAACCCAAGTTTTTCAGCTAACACATTCAACACAATATTTACTGGACAAATATCGTAGGCAATTCTTTTTTGTTTTTTATTTTCAAACGAAACATTGGCAAAACCGCCTAAATTTAAACAATAGTCATATTCATAAAAAAGAAGATGATCGCCAATAGGAACCAAAGGTGCACCATTTCCGCCCAACTCAACATCCTGAACTCTAAAATCACAAACCACTTTTTGCTGAATTAACGTTGCCAATTCTGGAAGGTTACCAATTTGTAAAGTCAATCCTTTTTTGGGTTGATGCCAAATAGTATGACCGTGACTACAAACCGCATCCAGATTTTTTATTTGGTGTTTTTCAATAAAACTTGAAATTACTTCTGCTAAATATTGTGTGTATTTTTTATTAAACCTAAGTATTTCTGTTTCAGAAAAAGAGATAGCTTCTTGCAAATTACTCTTCCAAATTAAGGGATATGCAATGGTTTTAGAAGCCTTCATTTTAAAACTCCAAGTATTAGTTTCAGAAATAGTAAACGTTGCTTCAACAAGGTCAATCCCGTCTAAGGAAGTCCCACTCATTACTCCAATAATGTGGTAATTATTTTGTTTCAAACTAGGTGTTTTTATTAAAGTTTAAATATACTATTACGCTTTTAGAAATTCCAGATTTATAGCACCAAATTCCAAAACAAGTTGAATTATCCTTTTTTAGTTGAAATTAAGATTCAAAGCTTTTTAATTTGGGATTTGTTAATTGGAATTTGACATATAAAAAAGTATCTTTGCTGCCCTTATTAAAGACAATTTTAATACCAATTTCAATGGATTTTAAACTTACCGAAGAACATATCATGATTCGCGATGCCGCTCGCGACTTTGCTAAAAACGAATTACTTCCAGGAGTAATTGAAAGAGATACACATCAAAAATTTCCTGCCGAACAAATAAAAATGATGGGCGAAATGGGATTTTTAGGAATGATGGTTGACCCAAAATATGGCGGTGGCGGAATGGATACTCTTTCGTATTCCTTAGCAATGGAAGAAATCTCAAAAATCGATGCTTCGGCAAGTGTAGTAATGTCCGTAAACAACTCATTGGTTTGTTATGGTATAGAAAAATATGGTAGTGAAGAGCAAAAACAAAAATACTTAACCAAATTAGCAACTGGCGAAAAATTAGGAGCTTTTTGTTTGAGTGAACCTGAAGCTGGATCTGATGCTACTTCACAAAAAACAACTGCAATAGATAAAGGCGACCATTACCTTTTAAACGGAACCAAAAACTGGATTACTAATGGTGGAACTGCCGATTATTATATCGTTATCGCACAAACCGATAAAGAAAAAAAAC
>JALWUJ010000003.1 GCA_027080135.1 Flavobacteriaceae bacterium
ATGAAATATTTAAAAGTTTCGAGCAAGTTTATAGCTCTAAAAACAATAAAAAATACTTTAGTGAAGGTACCGGTTTAGGTCTTTCTATTACCAAAGAACTTGTAGAACAAATGGGGGGGGAAATTTATTTGGATTCTGAAATAAATAAAGGTTCTAAGTTTTATTTTAATCTTAATTTCGAAATTAACAAAGAGACAGTCATTATAGAAGAAAAAACACAAGATTTTACATTTCCGGAAAATCTAAACATATTGTTAGTAGAGGATACACCTATAAATAGGTTTTTAGCCATAGAAATATTAAAACAAAACTTTAAAAATGTAAAAATAGACATTGCAGAAAACGGTAAAATTGCTGTTGAAAAAATTGAAAGCAATACCTATGATTTGGTGTTAATGGATTTTAAAATGCCTGTTATGGATGGTTTGGAAGCCACCAAAATTATAAGAGCAAAAGCAAAACCTTATTTTAAAACCCTTCCCATTTTAGGGTTAACAGCAAACGCCATACCCCAACAATTACAAGAAGCTAAAGATGCTGGAATGAATGCTTGTGTTACCAAACCCATCTATTTGCCAGAGCTGCTCAAGGCAATAAAAAAAGTAACTTCATAAAAAAACCTACTAGTCTGCCTCAGGCGGACTAGTAGGTCTAGAAAACTTAAAACCAAACTTATTTTTTAATTATCTTTTTGGTTACCGTAGTTTGCTCACTTTGTATTTTTAAAAAATATACTCCGTTTGTTAAACTACTAAAATCTAAAGTGTTATTGTAATTGTTGTCTTTTAAGTTAAAGGTTTTTACTAATCTTCCAGTAACACTATAAATATTTGCCGATAGCAACGTTTTATTTTCCAGGTTACTAATTGTTAGTATTTCTGAAACTGGATTTGGATAAACAGCTATTTGAGAAAGTAAATCTACATCTTCTGTACCCAATATTTGGTTTTCAAAAACACGTAGTCTTCCGGAATCGCTACCATTAGGACCATTAAATAATTGCGATCCCATAGCCACTCTTTCACCGCTATCACTAATTACAAGACCTGAACCTGAAAACTCTGAGCCTTGGTCTCCATAAATAGCATCATCCACTTGTACCCAATCATTAGCTATAAACTGAAATACTTTAACTTGACCAACTTGACTTGTACCATTATTATCAGCTACAGCAGAGATGGCTATAATTGTACCGTCTCCATTTATTGCATTTCGGGTAAAATGAGCATTGTCTTCTTCTCCAAAAAGAGTACTCCCTACTTGTTCCCAAGAGTTTGCTACATTTTTAAATACGCGTACACTTCCAGCTTTTGTAAACCCGTTACCATCTTCATTTAAGGCACCAATACTAATTATAGAACCATCGTTATTCATACTTACACGAGCTCCAAACCTATCATCTTCATTTAATCCTAAAAGGTCATTTCCTATTTGCTCCCAAGTATTTCCGTTTAATTGAAAAACTTTTACTTGCCCTTCATTATTACCATTGCTATCACTTGAAGATGCACCTACTAATAATACAGTGCCATCATTACTAATTTCAACGGGAAACCCAAAAAAATTATCAGCAAAATCACCCACTAATTCGTTACCAAGTGGCACCCAATTATTTGCTTCAAATTTATATACAACAGCACTTCCGGAATCTACCCCATTAGAATCTCTTGAACTTGCACTAATAGCAAGTACAGTACCATCGGCATTTAATTTAGTAGATACACCAAACCTTTCTCCTGCTTCTATACCTTCTATGGTACTTCCCATTTGTATCCAGCTGGTACCATCATAACTATAAACTTTTACAGTACCTGTACCATTATTTTCGGGAGCACCTACTGCCACAATGTTTCCATCGGCACTTAAACCTATGGAGGTTCCAAAATCGTCTCCTGCTGCTTCGCCTAAAAGCCCATCGTTGGTAAAAGGAGCCCAAGCGTTGGTGTTTGTGTCAAAACCAAATACACGCACTTTACCTGCAGCAGAATTAGCTCCTAATGAAGCTACTGCAATTACACTACCATCTGCATTCATCCTAAGCCCTATGCCTAGACGATCTCCTGCCGCATCACCATCAATATCGTTACCTACTTGTTGCCATTGCCCAAACATTAACAGTGGACAAAGCATTAAAAAAAATAAAATCTGTTTCATAATATGTTGTTTTAAAATTAGTTTTAATTATTATGAAGCAAATATTATATAGTTATTAGTGCAAAAGGTTTAACAAAATGTAAAAAAGTGTAAAAAAGTGTAAAAATGAAGAGAAATAAAAATAAATACTACTTAGAGTTTAATGCAAACTCTAAGCAGTATTGTATTTGTTTTTTTAGTTAATCTGTTATAGAATTCCCTGTACCAATTCCAAAGGTCTTGCGACAACAGCTTTTTTGCCATTAACAACAATAGGTCGTTGAATTAATTTTGGATAATCCACCATTGCTTTTATAATTTCGGAATCGCTTAATTTTTTACCTTTAAAGTTGTCTTTCCATTCTTGCTCGTTTGTCCGAACGAGTTCTATGGGTTTTATTTTTAGTAAATTAATTACCTCTTTTAAAGATTCTTCTGTAAAAAGATCCTTCATATAATTAATTACTTTTACTTCTCTTTTTAAATCTAAAAGCAGGGTGTTACAACCTCTGGATTTACTGCAACGTGGATTGTGGTATATGGTAAGCATAGTTTATTTTTATTGCCAATTCCTGCGAAAGCAGGAAT
The DNA here is from genome assembly GCA_027080135.1 of Flavobacteriaceae bacterium. Lineage (GTDB taxonomy): Bacteria > Bacteroidota > Bacteroidia > Flavobacteriales > Flavobacteriaceae > Marifrigoribacter. The sequence goes on from JALWUJ010000003.1 coordinate 2,722, forward strand.
CTTATTGTTATTTATTATTTGGTCATTGAGCGTAGTCGAAATGACCTGTCTATTATTAATTTCCTGTTTCTATCTTCTGTCTTCTGTCTTCTTGTCTTCCATCTTAAAACTTTCTCTCCAACTCTTCAATCTCTAACCGATAGTCATACTGCAAGTCTTCGTGTAACAAAGCTACTTTCTTTTTTACAAAATCTAAGTTTCTTATATAAAGATTTTCTAATGCTTTACTTTTAAAAATAGACGGTTGAAAGTCTTGTAGTTTACGAGCAAAATAGAGGAGGAGCTCCACTTCGGTTTCTTTGTTTTGTGAATAACGAATGTATTTTTTGATGAGGCGTAAAATCTTACGGATGGTCTTTCGCATATAAAAGTAACTATCGGTATTCATAGCTTCAAATTCTAAATCCATTGCTTGCTGAATACTTTTAATATATCCTTCTTCATCAGAATTCTCAAACAATAAATAGGTAAGTAATTCTTTGTTTTCTTTTTTAAATCGTGATAAACGAAGGCAAAGCTCCATTAGTTCTTGATGAGACTTATGACTTAATTCTGATTTAACTTCTTTGAGTGAGGCTGCTTTCATGAGAAACGAAGATACTAGTTTTTTGAGACACTCCCGAAGTTTCGGGAACACGGATTAGCACGAATTATTTTGCTAGATTCAATTAATACACCCTTGTTAATTCGCCATATTCCAAAATTTTTCCAGTTGTGGTTTTGAGAGAGAGTTTATTAATTTCGATATTTTTCTTTGGAAAATATTTTTGAACGGTGTTTTTAATGACTTCTTCTTTCAACTTAGGAGAATAAGTATTGATAATTAAAAACCCTTTATCGCTAATTAATTTACTTGCAAGTTGAACCAATTCAGGGAATTTGGTTTCAATTTTCCAACGTTCTTTTTTGGCTCCAATCCCAAAGGCTGGTGGATCCATTATAATTCCGTCGTACTTTTTTCCTCTTTTCACTTCTTTTGAAGCAAATTTTAAAGCATCGTCTAAAACCCAATGAATTCCGTTTTGATGGGAACTTTCCATATTCAACTTCGCCCAGCTAATAATCTGCTTTACGGAATCGCAATGATACACATCGGCTCCTTTCGTATTTGCAACTAAGGAAGCTCCTCCAGTATAAGCAAAAAGGTTTAAAAATTTTCCGTCTTTTTGGATTCGGTTTTTAATGAATTCCCAGTTGGTTTGTTGTTCAGGGAAAATCCCTAGATGTTTAAATTTAGTGAGCTTCAGATTAAAAACACATTCTTTATAAGCTATTTGCCAATTGGGAATTTCGGTTTCAGAAATAGGAAAATCTTTTTTTAAAGAGACCCAAGTTCCTGTATTGTTGGTAGCTTCAACAAATTCACACTGTGCTTTTTGTTTCCATTCCTTTTCAGATAAAATAGGAGTGAAGTAGGCATTTCTATCGGGTCTAATAGTAATTATTTTTCCCCAACGCTCTAACTTTTTATTGTTCCCAGCGTCGATTAATTCGTAATCCTTCCAATGTTGACTGTAGGTTCTTTTCATACAATTACATGCATTTCGACTCCGCTCAATATAAACTCCAACGGGTATCTTTATTAATCAACAAAGGTACTCTAATTCTAAAGAAATGTATGGTATTGAGCCCCTTTCAACTAAGTAACAAATGTTACCCGACTTAGTGACTTATGTTACTGTGGAAGCTTAATTGTTGCCGTAAATTTGCACTAAATTAAATGTATATATTATGCCAACAGTAAAGTTAACAACAGAACAGTTCAAAAACGATGTTTTTGATTATACAACAGAAAAAGAATGGAAATTTAAAGGTGATAAACCTGCCATTATAGATTTTTATGCAGATTGGTGCGGACCTTGTAAAATGGTAGCTCCAATTTTAGAAGAATTATCTGATGATTATAAAGATCAGATTGTAATTTATAAGGTAGATACGGAAGTTGAAAGGGAATTATCTTCTGTATTTCAGATACGATCGATACCTTCTATGTTATTTATTCCAAAAGATAAACAACCTATGATGCAAGCAGGAGCCTTGCCAAAAGACGCTTTAAAAAATGTTATTGAAAAAGAATTGATTTAACCTTTTTTTGAAAAAGAAAAAGCGAAGAGCAGCCGAGAAATTGGCTGCTTTTTTTTATTCGTAAAATTCTAATTTGTTTTTTAATAATCTGACTTCGGTTTGAAGTGAATTGATTTGATTAATCATATTGTTGATAATATCTAAACCTTCAAAATTCACTTGTAAATCATAATGCATTCGCATTAATTTTTCTATATGATTTATCTCTTTAAGCGGAATGTGTTTATGAGCGTCTAATTCAACTAGTTCAATTAATTCAAAATTTGAAAGAGATTCTATAAAAGACTGAGGGACATCGTAGTGTATGCAAAATTGTTGAACGGATATTGTTTTCATAGCTATCTTAATTTTGATAATTGCGTGAATAATTCTTTTTCTTTAGTAGTTAAATTAGTAGGTGTTTTAATGTTATAAGTAACATACAAATCTCCGTGCAAGCCTTTCTTTTTATAGTAAGCAAGCCCTTTCCCTTTTAATTTAACTTTAGTGTTATTTTGTGTTTCTGGTTTTACTTTAAGTTTCACTTTTTTTCCATCGATGGTTGGAATAATAATTTCTCCACCGAGAATTGCCGTGTAAAAATCTAAATCTACGGTAAGGTGCAAATCGTTGTTATCTCTTTTAAATTGGGTATTATTATTTATAGTAAATCGAATAAATAAATCTCCATTTACTCCACCTTCACCTACTTTTTCACCATAGCCTTTAATTTTTATTACTTGTCCGTTTTCAATTCCTGCGGGAATAGTTAACCGAATGTTTTTTCCGTTAACAGTAATGGTATGTTTTTTTGAATTTAATACATCGGTTAGGTTTAAGTGCATTTCTGCGTGAAAATCATTTCCTTTAAATTGGCGTTGTCTTCTGCTGGATTGTTGTCTTGCACCACCAAACATACTGCTAAAAAAATCTGAAAAATCTTCTTCGCTAAATGAACTGTGTCCTTGATGTCCGCTATAAGTATATTGACGTTGTTGCGATTGTTGTTGTTTTGCTTTTTCAAATTCTTCGGCGTGTTTCCAGTCTTTTCCGTACTGATCGTATTTTTTACGGTTTTCTGGGTTACTCAGTACCTCGTTAGCTTCGTTAATTTCTTTAAATTTTTTTTCAGCTTCTTTGTTGTCAGGATTAACATCGGGATGGTATTTTCTGGCTAATTTCCGATAGACTTTTTTTATGTCTTGTTCAGAAGCATTTTTACTAATGCCGAGTATTTTATAATAATCTATAAATTTCATAGAGAGAGTTTGTGTTTTGATGTTATCAAATTTAACGAAAAATGTCCATCTTTATTTAAGATGAACATTTTTTTAATGAAATTTTTTTAAAATATTTTATTGGTTTTTTTCTTCCTCAATTTCAGGGATTATAGGAAATTGATTCATCATAAATTCATTTTTTATCGAATCCATTCTTGCCATCATTTCGTTCATAATATCTTGGCTTCTTTTGGCATCTGATCTAAAAAAATCTTGACTAAAAAACTCGTCTTTTGAGTATTGATCTTGTTTGAAAAAATCTTCAAAAAAAGAATCGTCAAAAGTACTATTCATACTAAAATGCTGATTAAAACTTTTGAAAATACTATCGGTATTAATTTTGTTTTTATCGATGTTAGAATAGTAGTATGTGTAAGTAGAATCTAACCGAATTAAATTACCGTTTTCATCATATTCCTTATTTACCTTATAATCTACTTTTGGTTGAATTTTTTCTATATTATTTTGGTCTTGAATTTCGTCTTTCTTTTTTTCTGTTTGAGCATTGCAACTAACAAGCATCATAGCAGATAAAAAAGATATTACTATTTTTTTCATCATACTTTAGTTTAGTTAAACAATGAGTGAAAAATCTGAGTTAGCATTGCTTTATGCTAACTCAGATACATTCAGATTAATTAACTGCAATTTGCATTACAGGTTTTGGTTTCGCTTCTTCCTTTTTAGGAATGGTAATGGCTAAAATTCCGTTTTCGTATTTAGCAACAATTTTTTCATCTTCAACTAATTCTGGAAGTGTGAAGGAACGTGTAAATGATTGATAGCTAAATTCTTGTTTTGTAATTCTTTCGCCATCTTTTGTTTCTTCGTTTAATTCTTTTTCTGAAGAAATGGTTAACACATCGTTGTTTAATTCAATTTTAAAATCTGATTTATCAAATCCTGGTGCAGCAACTTCCACTTCAAAAGCGTCGGTTGTTTCCTTAATATTTACAGATGGTAATGTGGTGTTTGTGTGAGAAAAATTTCTTCTTGCCCAATTGTCTAAATCGTCGTTAAAAATACGGTCTATTAAACTTGGTAATGCGTTTTGATATTTTACTAGTGTCATGATAAATAATTTTTAATGTTAAACTTATTTTTGAAAATCATGGCAAAGGGTATGCCAAGGGTATATGACTGACAGTTAGACTTGTAAGGAGTGTTTTGAAATGACAAAAATTCAGAAAATGGTGTTTTGAAATGTCATTTTTTCAGAAAATAAAATAGAAGCAATAAGAATAAACGCTGGAAATTTTAGTTAGAGTTCATCATTTTTCTCCTCCTGCCCATTCATCATTAAATAAGCTTTTAAAAAGTCGTCGATATCACCGTTTAAAACATTATCTACATTTCCGGTTTCGTGAGCCGTTCGTACATCTTTAATTAATTTATAAGGATGAAGCACATAGTTTCTAATTTGTGAACCCCATTCTATCGCCATTTTTCCAGATTCAATTTCGTTTCGTTGTGCTTGTTGCTTTCGCAATTCGATTTCATATAACTGCGATTTCAGCATTTGCATTGCTTTTTCACGGTTTTCTAGTTGTGATCGGGTTTCAGAATTATGAATAATAATCCCGGAAGGTTCGTGTGTTAAAATAGCTTTAGTTTCTACCTTGTTTACATTCTGTCCACCAGCTCCGCCACTACGAGCAAATTGCCAAGATATATCGGAAGGATTGATGTCAATTTCAATCGTATCATCTGCTAACGGATACACATAAACACTCGCAAAACTGGTATGACGTTTGGCATTACTATCAAAAGGAGAAATACGAACCAAACGATGTACGCCGTTTTCGCCCTTTAACCAACCAAAGGCATATTCGCCATCAATTTCTAAGGTTACGGTTTTAATTCCGGCAACATCACCCGATTGAAAGTTGAGTTCTTTTACTTTTAGATGGTGTTTTTCTGCCCACATTAAATACATACGCATGAGCATTTCTGCCCAATCACAACTTTCGGTGCCTCCAGCTCCTGCGGTGATTTGTAAAACAGCACTCAAACTATCGCCTTCATCGCTAAGCATATTTCTAAACTCCAAGGCTTCAATAGCTTCTTGTGCTTGATTAAAACGAGTTTCTACTTGTTCTGCTTTTCCTTCGCCTTCTTTGAAAAATTCGTATAAAATTTCGGTATCATCTGTTAGTGAAACTGCTTTTTGGTAATCGGTAACCCATTTTTTTTTGATACGTAGTTCTTTCATAAAAAGTTCCGCTTCTTTTGGGTTGTTCCAAAAGTTGGGGTCGAATGTTTTTTCTTCGTCGTTAGCGATTTCAATTTCTTTACCAGCGATGTCAAGAAATTTTCTTAAAGCATCTAAACGTTTTTTAAGATCGTTAAGTTGATCTGTTGTTATCATACACACTCCCTGCGAAAGCAGGGATCTTTTTAAAAAGTACTTAAAGTGTACTAAAGTTAAAAGTGCCTAAAGTTATTTCAAAGCACCGTATATCTATTAAAAATTCTAATTCCTCCCAAAAATAGAATTTAACATTCCATCATAAAAGAAAATTGACATATTTTTTATAAATTTAAGAAATCTTATTTTATATGAAATATACCATTCTCTGTTTCTTATTTTTCTTCGGAATTAACTCCGTTTCAGCACAATTTTTAGAAGGTAAGAAAGACCTTCAGTCCTTTGAAGGCTATTTCAACTTTCATTATTCTCCTTCGGAAGATAAAATATATTTGGAAGTCAATCAACTAGAAACCGAATTTCTCTACACTCATTTTTTAGCTTCAGGATTGGGTTCTAATGATATCGGATTGGATCGTGGGCAGATTGGCGACGGAGTGGTCGTAAAATTTATTAAAAGCGGAAACAAGTTATTATTGCTTCAGCCCAACCAAAATTTTAGAGCCATTACCGAAAACGAATTGGAAAAAAAATCGGTTGAAGAAGCCTTTGCAAAATCGGTGTTGTTTGGATTTCCGATTAAAGAAACCAAAGGCGAAACTTATATCATTGATTTAACACCATTCTTATTACAAGACGCACATCACGTGGCTTACCGACTAAAAAAAGCAAAAGAAGGAACGTACAAATTAGATAAAACTCGCAGTACACTGTGGTTAGAAAACACCAAAGCCTTTCCGAAGAATGTAGAATTTGAAGCCTTATTAACTTTTGTAGGAGAACCTACAGGAAAAAACCTAGTTTCTGTAGCTCCAGATGTAACAGCAATTACCGTTGTGCAACATCACAGTTTTGTAGAATTACCAGACAATAAGTACCAACCTAGAGTTTTTGATCCCCGAAGTGGATCCTACGATATGGCTTATATGGATTACGCAACGCCCATTTGGGAGCCGATAAAAAAACGATTTATTTACCGTCATCGATTAGAAAAGAAACACCCAGAAGCTGAAATTTCGGAAGCCGTTGAACCTATTATTTATTATTTAGATCCAGGAACTCCAGAGCCTGTTCGTTCTGCACTTTTAGAAGGTGCTAGTTGGTGGAATGAAGCCTTTGAAGCGATTGGTTATAAAAACGGATTTCAAATAAAAATGCTTCCTGAAGATGCCGATCCTTTAGATTTACGTTATAATGTGATTCAGTGGGTGCATCGCTCTACGCGAGGTTGGAGTTATGGTGGTTCCATTTCCGATCCTCGAACTGGCGAAATTATTAAAGGTCACGTGAGTTTGGGAAGTCTAAGAATCCGTCAAGATTTTTTAATTGCTCAGGCTTTAATAAATCAACCTTTTGCCGAAAGAGACGATAATTATCAACAAATGTTAGAAATGGCATTGGCTAGAATTAGACAGTTAGCTGCTCACGAAGTGGGACATACTTTAGGTTTTTCCCATAATTTTGCTGCTAGTACGACCGGAAGATCCAGTGTGATGGATTATCCTCACCCAATGTTGAAATTAGAAAAAGGAAAAGTAGTTTTTACCGATGCGTACGATACTGGAATTGGCGATTGGGACAAAGTGACTGTGGCGTATTCCTATAGCGATATTCCAAAAGGTAAAGACGAAAAAACCTATTTAAATTCCATTTTAGACAAGGCTTTTAAAAGCGGATTACAATACATTACCGATGCCGATGCACGTCCGCAAGGTTCCGCACACGTAAAAGCACATTTATGGGATAATGGCAAAAATGCTACTGAAGAATTAGAAAATATATTGGCAATTCGGAAACAAGCAATTGCTAATTTTTCGGTGGATAATATCCGAAATGGCGAACCCTATTCTGTTTTGGAAGATGTGTTTGTTCCTTTGTATTTTTATCATCGTTATCAAACCGATGCAGCTGTAAAATTAATTGGCGGACTCGATTATAATTATGCTGTAAAAGGTAGTGATGGTCTGGTGGTTGAAGTAGTTTCAAAAGAAAAGCAAGAGCAAGCATTGACTTCCGTTTTAAAAACATTAGAACCTAAAACATTACTGATTCCAGAAGACAAACTAAAATTGTTTCCTCCTAGAGCTTTTGGTTATGATAGAACAAGAGAATCGTTTAAAAGCAATACCAACGTTGCTTTCGATGCTTTGGGAGCAGTAGCAACAGCAAGCAATATGACCTTGCGATTGTTGCTAAACCCCGAACGAGCCAACCGATTGATTGAACAACGAGCTAGAGACAAAAACAATATGGAATTGGACTATGTCTTATTTGAATTAATAGACAAAACATTTTTTAATAAAACATCATCCGATTACGAAAAAGAAGTGCAAAAAACCATACAATTTGTAACGCTTCAAAATTTATTTAATCTTGCTTTGAACCCTAAAAGTTCTGTTCAGGTAAAAGCAATTACTAATAAAAACATCGATGATCTTACTAGTGAATTAAAGGGAAATAAAACAAGGTTTAACTTGCAATTGCTTCGGGAAATTTCGGAATTTAGAAAACATCCAGAAAAATTTAAAATATATAAAACACTTAAAATCCCTGATGGAAGTCCGATTGGAAGTTTTCAATGTACCATTCATTAACCACTCAATTTAGAGTTGATAAAATCTATAATTATGAAAAAAATACTATTGCTGTTTTTTGCACTTTCAATATTTCAAACCAATGCACAAAATGATAAAGATGCTGTTGATAAATTGGTTTCAGAATTTACCCAATCATTGGTAAATAGAGGTATCGATGAATATTTTTATATGTACAAATATTGTAACGGTACCACCGAAATGTTCAAATTAAAAGACGGAAGTATGTGTGTTTCCAAGGGAACTTATTACGAAGTTTTTGTTTTTTGGAAAGAAGAAAATCAAGCAATGATTAAGAAAATTGATAACTGCGGAATGTATTTTTCATTGCCATTATCAAATTCCGAAGCCATCGAATTTGTAGATAATAATAGAAAACAATTAAAAGAAGGGATAGTGAAAAAATACGAAGTGGCAAACCCTGAAAATGTACCTTCAAAAAGCTCGAAAATTCATCCTTGTCATCGCATGTTTCAGTTTTTTAATAAAACAAATAGCTTTGGACAATCCTATAATTTATACGATTTAACCAACGACTCTAAATACAAAAACATTAATTTTGAAACCAATAATAAATTAAAAATTGTAGCTTTAGAGTCGATGATTGCTTCGGCAATTTCAGAAGTAAATTCAAATTTTAAAAGACAATTTTAGTATTAAAACCCTTCAAATTAAAATCCTATGATGATAGATTTACGAAGTGATACCCTCACACAGCCTACTCCAGAAATGATGGAAGCCATCATGAAAGCAAAGGTAGGGGACGATGTTTTTAAAGAAGACCCAACCGTAAACGAATTGGAGCGAAGAATGGCAGAAATGTTTGGTATGGAAACAGCACTTTACTTTCCTACAGGTTCTATGTCCAACCAAGCAGCAATAAAATTACATACCCAACCCGGGGATTCATTGATTTGCGATAAATGGGCACACGTTTATAATTTTGAAGCGGGCGGAGCAGCCTTTAACAGTGGCGTAACTTGTAACTTAATTGATGGCAGTAGAGGAATGATAACTGCAAAACAAATTGAAGAAGCCATAAGTCCAGAATCCAATTATCATACACCCAATACGACTTTAGTTTGCCTAGAAAACACCACCAATAAAGGAGGAGGAGCTTGTTATGATTTTGAAGAAATTAAAAAAAATAGAAAAGTTTGTGATGATTACGATTTAGGACTTCATTTAGACGGAGCCCGTTTAATGAATGCTTTGGTTGCTAAAAAGGAAGACCCAAAAGAATATGGTAAAATATTCGATACCATTTCTATATGTTTAAGTAAAGGTTTGGGTGCACCAATAGGAACCGTATTATTAGGAAATAACGAACTAATGAAACGAGCCATTAGAATCCGAAAAGTATTTGGAGGAGCAATGCGACAAGTTGGTTTTATGGCTGCTGCGGCATTGTATGCTATTGATAATCATATAGACCGTTTGGCAGAAGACCATAAAAAAGCTACTGAAATTGCTGCTGTCTTAGGAAGGCAATCCTACATTAAAAATGTAGAACCTACCGAAACCAACATTGTTATTTTTAATTTAATTGATGAATTGCCTTTGGATAAATTCATAAATGATATGAATAAAAAAAATGTAAAATTCAGTAATATGGGGCAGGGAAAATTACGAATGGTAACACATTTGGATTACTCTCAAGTAATGCATAATCGGCTTTTGGAGATATTGAGTTCTTATAGTAATTGAAAACAGACACGAATTTCGCTAATTCTCATGAAATGATGTTTTGAAATTATAAGAAATATTATTTCTAGAAGAATTAACCTCTACAAATAAAATACATTTGTCTTAAAGCGAAGCGGTCATAAGTCGTTTGTCTTAGAATGTTTACATCATATCCATCCCAGGAATATTTGGCATTCCCTCGTTGGCAACTGCAGAAACTTCTGCATCGTTTACTTTAGTAGCTTTTTCAATGGCCTTATTTAAGGTAAGAATTAAATAATCTTCTAATTGCTCTTTATCTTCCAATAAAGCATCATCAATTTCGATATTTTTCAATTCTCTATTGGCAGTTATGGTTATTTTTAAAAGTCCGTCGCTACTTTGTTCGTCTATTAAAACGGTGTTCATTCGTTGTTTTGTAGCTTCTACTTTGGCTTGTGTTTCTTTCAACTTAGCCATCATTCCTTGTAAATCTCCAAACATAATTTTCTTATTTCTAATTTATTATCTTTACAAAATTACAACTTTGTCAACCAATTTATCAAATAATTCAATATGAATAAATGTCTAGTTATTTCGGTTTTAACACTTATTTTTGCAAGCTCCTGTAAAAACGAAGAACATTCAGAAAAAAATATGAATATAGAACCTCCTAAGGCAGAAAAGATTGAAAAACATCTTGAAAAACACGGTGATGTAAGAATTGATAATTATTATTGGTTGAACCAACGTGAAAATGAAGAAGTAATCGATTACTTGGAACGCGAGAACGACTATTACGATAAAATGACGGCACATACCCAAAAGTTTCAAGAGAATTTATTTGAAGAAATGAAGAGCCGAATTAAAGAAGATGATGAGTCTGTGCCTTATAAATACAATGGTTATTACTACATTACCCGTTTTGAAAAAGGAAAAGATTACCCAATTTACACTCGTAAAAAAGATAGTTTAGAAGCCGAAGAAGAAATACTTTTTAATGTAAACGAAATGGCTGAAGGTCATTCATATTTTCAACTTTCGGGATTAAATGTAAGTCCGGATAACACCAAAGTTTCTTTCGGAATAGACACCGTTAGCAGAAGAAAATACACATTATATATTAAGGACTTGCTAACGGGTGAAATTCTTGAAGAAAACATTCCGTTAACTACGGGAGGCTCTACTTGGGCAAACGATAATCAAACACTGTTTTATACCAAGAAAGATGAGGTAACTCTTCGTTCCGATAAAATATACAGACATCGTTTAGGAACTTCTTCCGAAGAAGATGAACTAATTTATACTGAAGAAGACGAAACTTTTGGCACCTATATATATAAGACAAAATCTAAAAAATATCTTGTTATTGGAAGTTATAGTACTTTAACTTCAGAATTTAGAGTATTAAATGCCGATACACCATTTGAAGAATTTAAAGTATTTCAGCCAAGAGAAAGAGGATTGGAATATAGTATTTCACATTATAAAGACAGTTGGTATGTCTTAACTAATAAAGACAAAGCGACCAATTTCAAATTAATGAAAACTTCAGAAGATGCTACTACCCAAGATAATTGGGAAGAAATGATTCCGCATAGAGAAGATGTGCTGTTAGAAGATATCGATATTTTTAAAGATTATTTGGTAGTTAGCGAACGAAAAAATGGTTTAAATGAAATAAAAATATCTCGTTGGGATGGCACTAATGAATATTATCTTCCTTTTGACAATGAGACTTATACCGCTTATGTTTCAGTAAATCCTGAGTTTGATTCTCAGATATTGCGTTATGGTTATAATTCGTTGACAACTCCTTCATCGGTGATTGATTTTAATATGGAAACCAAAGAACAGACGGTTTTAAAAGAAACAGAAGTTCTTGGAGGAAAATTTGATAAAAACAATTACGATTCTAAAAGAATTTGGGCAACTGCCGAAGACGGAACAAAAATTCCAGTAACGATGGTTTTCAGAAAGGATACTAAAATTAATGAAAATACACCACTTTTATTATACGCTTATGGTTCTTACGGAAGCACTATCGACCCGTATTTTTCAACCGTAAGATTGAGTTTATTAGACAGAGGATTTATCTACGCAACGGCACATGTTAGAGGAGGAGAATATTTAGGAAGAGGATGGTACGAAGAGGGGAAGCTACTTCATAAAAAAAATACTTTTACCGATTTTATTGATGTTTCAAAATATTTAATTCAAGAAAAATACACTTCAGCAGATCATTTATACGCTTATGGAGGTTCCGCAGGAGGATTGTTAATGGGAGCCATTGCAAATATGGCACCCGAATTATATAACGGTGTGGTTGCTGCTGTGCCTTTTGTAGATGTTACTACGACGATGTTAGATGATACCATTCCGCTTACCACAGGAGAATATGACGAATGGGGAAACCCCAATGAAAAAGAATATTATGATTATATCAATTCTTATTCGCCATACGATAACGTGGAAGCTAAAGATTACCCAAATATGTTAGTAACAACAGGTTTGCATGATTCGCAAGTACAATATTGGGAACCAGCAAAATGGGTAGCCAAATTGCGAGATATGAAAACCGATGATAATTTATTACTGCTTCATATTAATATGGAAGCAGGTCACGGTGGTGCTTCAGGAAGATTTAATGCTTTAAAGAAACATGCAAGAACCTATGCTTTTTTATTAGATTTAGAAGGAATTAAAGAGTAATTAATATTTTTTATTGTAAATTTGTGCGGTTTAAAAATCGTCATTTTAATTGAAGTTTTTTTTAAATATATCCCTTTATGAAAGAAGATTTACACGTCTATGACAATGTATTATCGCTTATAGGAAACACTCCAATGATTAAGCTAAACAAAATAACTTCCAACTATAACGGAAATTTTTACGCTAAAGTTGAAGGGTTTAATCCGGGACATTCCACAAAAGATAGAATTGCTTTACATATTATTGAAGAAGCCGAAAGTAGAGGAATCTTAAAACCTGGTGATACCATCGTTGAAACTACCAGCGGAAACACGGGTTTTAGTTTAGCAATGGTAAGTATTATTAAAGGGTACAAATGTATTTTGGCGGTGAGTTCAAAATCATCACCTGATAAAATAGATATGTTGAAAACAATGGGAGCAAAGGTATATGTTTGCCCAGCTCACGTTCCTTCTGACGACCCTAGGTCTTATTACGAAGTTGCTAAAAGGCTTCATAAAGAAACACCAGGTTCTATTTATATTAACCAATATTTTAATCAGTTAAATTCTGAAGCACACTATAAGTCAACAGGCCCTGAAATTTGGAATCAAACTGAAGGAAAAATAACACATTTAGTAGCATGTAGTGGAACAGGAGGAACTATTTCTGGTATTGGTCGTTATTTAAAAGAACAAAATAGTGATGTAAAGGTTATCGGAATTGATGCTTACGGATCGGTATTAAAAAAATACCATGAAACTCGTGAGTTTGATGAAAATGAAATATATCCCTACCGAATTGAAGGATTAGGCAAAAACTTAATTCCTACAGCAACAGATTTCGATCAGATTGATCGTTTTGTAAAAGTAACCGATGAAGGAAGTGCTCATACTGCTAGAGAATTAGCAAGTGCTGAAGGACTTTTTGTAGGATACACAAGTGGTGCTGCGGTTGAAGGGTTAAAACAATTAAGCGAAGAAGGCGAATTTAACAAAGATAGTGTTGTCGTGGTGGTTTTTCCAGATCACGGCTCTCGTTATATGAGTAAAATATACAGCGATAAATGGATGGAACAACAAGGATTTCTTGATGAAAAAATTACAGAAATTTCTGAAGTAGAATATGTAAAATAAATAAATAGTTCAATTTTAATACGTTAAGCCACTATAATTAAATTTTGTAGTGGCTTTTTTCTTGTTAATTTCTTCTTTTAAAATTGTACGCTAACCCATATTATTTGAGTATTTTTGTCGATTATATTGAAACTACAAATTATGAGTAAAGATTTATTTGAAAAGATATATAAAAACAAAGGACCTCTTGGGAAATGGGCAGAAGTAGCCGAAGGTTATTTTGTGTTTCCAAAATTAGAAGGACCTATTTCTAATCGAATGAAATTTCAAGGAAAAGAAGTAATTACCTGGAGTATTAATGATTACTTAGGATTAGCTAACCATCCAGAAGTTAGAAAGGCAGACGCAGAAGCAGGAGTAAAATATGGTTCGGCCTATCCAATGGGAGCTCGTATGATGAGTGGTCATACAGATTTACATGAACAACTTCAAAATGAATTAGCAGAATTTGTAAGCAAAGAAGCAGCTTATTTGTTAAATTTTGGTTATCAAGGAATGGTATCTACTATTGATGCCTTGGTGTCAAAAGACGATATTATTGTTTATGATGTAGATGCACACGCTTGTATTATTGACGGTGTACGTTTACATTTAGGAAAACGTTTTACTTATAAACATAACGATTTAGAAAGTATAGAAAAGAACTTGCAACGTGCTACTAAAATGGCAAAAACAAGTGGAGGAGGAATACTTTTAATTTCTGAAGGAGTTTTCGGAATGCGAGGAGAACAAGGAAGATTAAAAGAAATTGTTGCTTTAAAGAAAAAATACAATTTTAGGTTATTTGTTGATGATGCCCATGGTTTTGGTACCCTAGGAAAAACAGGTGCTGGTGCAGGAGAGGAGCAAGGGGTACAAGACGAAATAGATATTTATTTTGCAACTTTTGCAAAATCTATGGCAAGTACAGGTGCTTTTATTGCAGCTGATGAAGAAATTATTGCATATTTAAAATATAACTTGCGTTCTCAAATGTTTGCAAAATCTTTGCAGATGCAATTGGTGGAAGGAGCATTAAAACGTCTAGATATGTTGCGTACTATGCCAGAGCTAAAAAATAAACTTTGGGAAAACGTAAATGCTTTACAAGGAGGGTTAAAAGAAAGAGGGTTTGATATTGGAACCACTCAATCTTGCGTTACCCCTGTATATTTAAAAGGTTCTATACCTGAAGCTATGGCCTTGGTAAAAGATTTACGTGAAAATCATGGAATTTTTTGTTCAATTGTAGTATATCCTGTAATTCCCAAAGGGCTTATATTATTACGTATGATTCCTACAGCTTCTCACAACCTAAAAGATGTTGAAGAAACTTTAGAAGCTTTTGAATCTATAAGAGAACGATTGGAAAATGGTACTTATAAAAGGCTGTCGGCAGCTGTTGCTGCTGCTATGGGAGAGTAATAAGCTCTCCTATATTAAAAAAAGCCAAAGTTAAATTTTATAACCTTGGCTTTTTTTATTCAACCTACTTTCTTGGTTCAACAATAAGAAAAACAGCGGTACTATCTCCTATATTTAAAACTTCGTGCCATTGTGTGCCTTTACTATAAAAGTTACTTCCTGTTTTAACTTGAATTTCTTTTGTTCCAGTAGTGTCAGTAATTCTAAATTTACTGCCCGCCAAAGTATAACCAAAATGAGGAGCATGAAAATGGCGTTCGTGTCCAATGTTTGGCGGAAATGTACATTTAAGAACTCGAACAGATTTATTTTCTTTTAATAATTCACAGACCGAACTACCTTTCCAACCAGCTTTTAAAGGGTCTGGTAATTTAGAATTGGTTTTGCAAGATGAAAACCCTATCCCAATAATTAAAAGATAAAAAGACAGAATCTTCATTAATGTTTATTTCTTTTCTTTTTTGTAGAAAACTTCGCCTATAATTATTAACTCATCATCGGTTAAATTTGAAGTCTTTTTTAGGGTTTTTTTGAAATCTACTACTTCTTGTATAGTCGAAGGTGACCCCATGTTTTTTCCGTCTGAACCTAATGAATTTCCAATAATCTTTCTGTCTTTATTAAAAATTAACCAATAAGGTAGTCCTGCTTTTTCACCGTCGTATTCTTTTAAAAACTCAAAAGAACCAGGGTTTTCAAGGTCTTTTTTGTCTTTTGATTCCAAAACAGAAAGATGAACAATAACATAGTTAGCTTCTAACATATCTTTAATTCTTTCGTTGTTTAAGTTTTGATCCATTTTTTTGCACCAACTACACCAAGAAGCTTGAAAAACTACTAAAACATTTTTGTTTTCGATTACGGCTTGTTTAAATGCTTCATCTAAAATTTCAGAAGTTGACTTTTGAGCAAAAGAAAGCGTAGAAATAAAGATGAATAATAAGGTAATAAGTAATTTACTTTTCATAATTAAATTTTAATTTATAAATTGATTCTAAAGGTACTACGTTCTTTATGTTTTATAGGACTGTTGGATTTCCATAATTGTTGTACAGCAACGTTTTCCTCTAACTCGGGATTGGTTTCGGTTTGTTTAATGCCTTTTCTATTAAAAATTTCTCTCATTTCTTCAAAAATAATAGCAGTAACTCCTTTTCCTTGATATTCGGGATCTACGCCAATTAGGTAAAATGCAGCGGTATCGTTTTTCTTTTGAGCTTTCCATAAATAATACCAACCAAAAGGAAATAAAGAGCCATTTGCTTTTTTTAGAGCTTTTGAAAAAGAAGGCATAACAATAGAAAATGCAATTAGTTTTTTGTTTTTATCTAAAATGCACGTAATGTATTCGGGATTTATAAAATTGAAGTATTTTTCTTTATAATGGTCTATTTGGTATTGCTGAATGGGAACAAAAGTTTGAAGCGAATTATAGGTTTTGTTTAACAAACCAAACATATCGTTTACATAGGGTAGTATTTGCGATTTACTTTTAAACCGTAATACATTTAAAGAATATCTGTCTTTAATTAATTTTGCAAATTTTTTTACTTTTTCGGTAGTTTCGGTCGGATTTTGAAGTCTGAATTCTACCCAAGTTGCTTGCTTTTTTAGACCTAATTTTTTTAAATGCTCAGCATAATAGGGATAATGATACCATGTAATCATAGTATTCAATTCTTCAAATCCCATCGTTAAAATACCTGCTTTTTCCATATTTGAAAACCCTACAGGACCTTCGGCATATTCTAGATTATTTGCTTTTCCTATTTCGTAGACTTTATTAAGAAGAGCTTTGGTAACTTCAACATCATCAATCATATCTAACCAACCAAACCGTACTTTTTTCTTACCGAGTTCATTAACTTCTATGTGATTGATGATTACGGCAATTCTACCTACTATTTTTTCTTTTTTATAAGCTAAATAATAAGATGCTTCAGCATTTTTAAAGACAGGATTGTTTTTTATGTCTAAGGTTTCCATTTCATCTTTGGTTAGTGGAGGAACCCAGTATTTACAATCCTTATATAATGTAAAAGGAAATTTTACAAATTGCAATAATTCCTTTTTAGAGGTGATTTTTTTTAATTTAATCATTAGTTATTTTTCATTACTTGCTTAACCCTCATCTCCTTCTTCAAAATCGATATTATCTTTTCGTTTGTTCTTTTTCTTTTCCTTTTTATCCTTTTTTTTCTTTTTGCTTCCTTTTTCTTCTTTATTTTTTTCTTTTCCAGCTTTTCCTTTTTCTTCTATATATTCATCTTTGTCGTGCATATCAAATCGGTAAGATAAACCAATTCTTCCCATAAATCTTGAGGGTGTATCTTTAAAATTCACCAAAATTGAGGCGTCAATTTGAAAATTTTGATTAAATAAATAAGCGGCACCACCTCTTAATAGTTGGTCGGCGTAAAAGTCGCTGCTAATTCCTTGATTTTCTATAAAGGCAGACATTCTTGCATTAAAAGTGTGTGTGAGGGTTAAAATGTAAGAGTAAGAGGGCATATCTTCGGTAATTCGTTCGCCAATAATATTAGTTACAAACACCCAAGTTCCCCAGTTGTGTTGAGTGGCTATAGCTATGGTTGGACTTATAGAACTATCGGTTCCAGGTGTTAAAGTATTGTCGGCAAAATCGAAATTTGCACCTGCATAAACAGAAACAGCAGGAATTAAATCTCTCCAATGAAATGAGTTATTTGCTTTCCAACTGTAGAGGTTTGGTTTTTCAATTTCTTTTTTTCTATAGGGATCATAGACCAAATATTTGGCTCCAAGAGTATTGCTTGTAAAATTACTTTCTTTATAATCAAAAGAAATTGCTCCTGAATTATTTGTTACAGAATTGGATCTAAAACCACCAATTAAACTTATTTCTAATTCTTCTTTCCATACTCCGTAACGTACATTGTAGTCGATGATAAATACGTTGGTTTCGGTTTTTTGAAGGCTATGAGATTCGGTTCCGTAACCAAAACCAGCTTCAAACTGCAATACTTTTTTTCCTACAGAAAAAGCTCCTTGAGAGAAGCCGGGTCTATTGGAATTTATAGTTTCGGTGTATTGTGCTTTTGCAGCGAACACACAAAATAAAAAACAGAATAGGATACTTATTTGTTGGGTTTTCATATAAAATTCGGTTAAGTTCAAAGATATATATTTATCATTTATTTAATAGTAGTTTTTCTGAAATTATACAGACAATTTGTATTTTTGAACACATTTTTAAAACAACTATGGCTTTTTTAGAAACGATTTTAATTATACTTCTGGTATATTATGCGTTAAAGATTATTTTAAAATTCTCTAAACCTTACTTAATGAGGTATATTGCCAAGAAGGCAAACGAAAAATTTGGTCAGGATTTTGGTAATGACCCATTTTCAAATCCCAATGAAAACAGAACGGAAGGTGAAGTAACTATAGATACATCTAAAGCAAACACCAAAAGTTCAAAACCTTCTGTTGGAGAATATGTAGATTTTGAAGAAATTGATTAATCTTTAAAATTTTGACTTCTTATTTATAGAAGACTATTCATCATTTTTTCATAAATTCCCCAAGTTTTATTTTTAAAATATTTTATGCAACGTTATAAAGAATTTCTGCCGCACATAATTGTGTTTGTTTTATTTATTATAATTTCTCTCGCTTACTTTAGTCCTGTTCTTCAGGGTAAAAAAATATTCCAAAGTGATATTGTACAATATACTGGAATGGCAAAACAGCAAAACGATTTTAGAAAGGCTACAGGTGAAGAAACCTATTGGACCAATAGTGCTTTTGGAGGAATGCCAACCTACCAATTGGGAGCAAAATATCCTCATAATTATATCAAAAAATTAGATTTAACACTTCGGTTTTTGCCAAGACCTGCCGATTATCTGTTTTTATATTTTATAGGAATTTATATCTTGTTTTTAATCCTTAAAGTTGATTATAAACTAGCTTTTATCGGTGCTTTGGCTTTTGGTTTTTCTACTTATTTAATAATAATATTGGGAGTAGGACATAATGCAAAAGCCCACGCAATCGCTTATATGCCTTTAGTTTTAAGCGGAATTATCCTCACTTTCAAAAAAAAATATCTCTACGGATTTTTACTAACTACCATCGCTATGGCTTTGGAATTGGTAACAAATCACTTTCAAATGACTTACTATTTGATGTTACTGGTAATCGTAATCGGAATCGTTTACCTAATCGATGCATTTAAAAACAAAACCCTTTCGCAATATTTTAAAGCAGTCGGAATTATGGCTGTGGGAGTAGTGTTAGCCGTCGGGATGAATGCAACCAACATTTTAGCCACCAAAGAATACGCAGACACTTCAACCAGAGGAAAAAGTGAATTAACAATCAATGCCGATGGAAGCCCAAAAGAAGCAAACAAAGGTTTAGACTATAACTATATTACAGAATACAGCTACGGGAAATTAGAAAGTTTTAATCTATTTATCCCTAGATTTATGGGTGGTGGTTCCTCAGAACCTTTGCCCAAAGACCCTAAAATTTTAGATGCTGTGATGCAGCTGGGAGCTTCTCGTGAAGAAGCCAACCAAATATTAAATCAGGTGCCTATGTATTGGGGAGACCAACCTATTGTTGCTGCTCCAGCATATGTAGGAGCGATAATTATATTTTTGGCAATTCTTGCTTTATTTTTAATTAAAGGAAAATTAAAATGGTGGCTAACCACAGGATTTTTACTAAGTTTATTTTTATCTTGGGGAAAGAATTTTAGTTTTCTTACCGATTTCTTTATTAATTATATTCCTCTATATAACAAGTTTAGGGCTGTCTCTTCTATTCAAGTTTTATTGGAAATGATATTACCAATTTTAGCAATTGTCGGTTTGCATCATTTCTTTTTTAAAGCTTCAGAAAATTCTGAATTAAGAAAAAAAGCCTTGCTCTATGCCACAGGAATTACTGGTGGAATTACTATCATATTTATATTATTCAAATCTTCTTTATTTAGTTTTTCAAGTCCTTATGATTCTTATTTTATAAAAGATTTAGGACCTGGATTTGTAGATGCTATGCGAGAAGATCGAATGACATTGTTTATGACAGATGCAATAAGGTCTTTGATATTTGTTTTGCTTTCGGCAGGAGTACTTTGGTTTTATTTGAAAGAAAAACTGAAGCTTAGTTTATCCGTTGGAATTATAGGTTTACTTATTGTTTTCGATTTAGTAGGAGTAGATAGACGTTATGTAAACAACGAAGATTTTGTAAATGCCAGAGTAATGGAACGGCCATTTCAAGAAAATTTTGCAGATAAAGAAATACTAAAAGACGATGGATACTTTAGAGTTTTTGATGCAACCACCAATCCATTTAATAGTGGAAGGGCAAGTTATTTTCACAATGCTTTAGGAGGTTATAGTGCTGCAAAACCTGGGCGAATGCAGGATATTGATGATTTTTACCTAAGTAAAGGAGATATTGGAATTTTAAATATGATGAATGTCCGTTACATCATTACCCAAAGTAAAAATGGCACGGAAGTTCCACAACGAAATCCTTATGCCAACGGTTCAGCTTGGTTTGTTGAAAATGTAATGTTTGCTAAAAATGCCAATGAAGAAATTAGATTATTAGACAGTTTAGACACTAAAAAAACTGCAATAATTAATAAAGAGTTTAAAGATTTATTGCCTTTAGAAAATATAAAGAGAGATTCTATGGCAACCATAATTTTAGAAAGTCATAGTCCTAATCATTTGGTTTATAAAACCTCATCTTCCACACCACAAATGGCTATATTCTCTGAAGTTTATTATCCAAAAGGTTGGAATGCTTATATTGACGAAAAACCAGCAGATTATTACAGAGCGAACTACGTATTACGTGCTATGACCATTCCTGAAGGAAATCACACTATAGAGTTTAAATTTGAACCTCAAGTGGTTGCAACAGGTAGTAAAATTTCTTTGGCAAGTAGTATTTTGTTTTTAGTTGTATTTGTTGGAGGAGTTGCATTATTGAGAAAGCAGGAATCTTATAAAACAAAAAACTAAACAGACTTGTATAGAGGTTAGCTAAGATTAACAGAGTCACACAAAGTTTTATTTTGAAAGCTATTTAGTAAATAACGAATGTTGAATAATGAATGATGAAGTTCAAAACAAAGGAATACTGCCTACTGAAGACTGTGACCTGAACACTTCTTCCGTACTAGTTATATCTTACTATTGGCCACCAGCAGGAGGTCCAGGCGTACAACGTTGGTTAAAATTTGTAACTTACTTTAGAGAATTTGGAATTAACCCCATTGTATTTATTCCTGAAAATCCACATTATCCGCTACAAGATAAATCCTTATTGAAGGAAGTCCCAAAGGAAATTAAAATTATTCGTTTTCCTATTAAAGAGCCTTATGGTTTTGCAAAAATGTTTTCAAAAAAGAAAACCAATAAGGTGAGTAGTGGGATAATTTCAAATAAAAAACAATCGATTATAGAAAATGCAATGCTTTGGGTAAGAGGTAATTTTTTTATTCCCGATGCTCGTGTTGGTTGGGTAAAACCTTCGGTTGATTTTCTTCAAAATTACATTGAAGAAAATCATATAAAGCAAATAATTACTTCTGGACCACCACATAGTTTGCATTTAATAGGAATGCAATTAAAAGAAAAAACAGGTGTAAAATGGTTGGCAGATTTTCGGGATCCTTGGACGACAATTCATTATCATAAATTGCTTAGATTGAGTAAATCTTCAGAAAAAAAGCATAAAGATTTAGAACGGAAAGTATTAAATGAAGCCGACCAAATTGTGGTAACAAGCCAGAATACTAAGACGGAATTTTTAGAGATTACAAGTCAACCTATTGAGGTGATTACCAATGGATTTGAAGCTTTGGAAGAGAGTACAATTCAATTAGACAAAAAATTTACTTTGGTGCATATAGGCTCCTTATTAAGCAACCGAAACCCAGAAGTATTATGGAAAGTACTTTCTGATGTTGCTCAAAGTAACACTGAATTTAAAAAGGATTTACAAATAAAATTAGTTGGGATTGTTAGCGAAGAAATTAAAGCAAAAATTAAAGAAAGTGGTTTAAATGAAAATCTTGAAATTGTTGGTTATGTTACGCATAAAGAGGCCATTCAGTTTCAACTAAAAGGGCAAGTATTACTTTTAATTGAGATGGATACTCCCGAAACAAAAGCTATTATTCCAGGAAAGTTATTTGAGTATTTAGCAGCAAAAAGACCGATTCTAGCAATAGGACCAGAGGGAAGTGATGTTACTTCAATTATTTCAGAAACTCAATCGGGGAGCTATTTTTTATATTCAGAAGCAGTACAGTTAAAAAATCAACTTTTGTATTATTACAAAAAATATAAACAAGGTAGTTTGGTTTCAGAATCTAAAAATATTTCAAAATATAGTAGGAGAGAGTTGACCGAGAAAATGGCAATGTTGCTAAAAAAATAAAACCCTCAAAAAGTTTTCACTTTACAAGGGTTTTAAAAACTAACCAACCAAAATTTTATAATCCTCTGCCTCTTTTAGAAGTTGTTCTTCCAGATTTTGAAGAGGATTTATATGTTGAAGAACTTCTCTTATTAGTGTTTGAAGCAACTGCTTTTCTAGGATTTCCTTTATAAGAATTACTTCTACTAACATTTGAAGTTTCTTTTTTTCTGTTTGTTGTTGCCACTCTTCGGTTACTGGAATGAGTACCTTTATTTGTAACATTACTGCTTCTTTTGTAAGAAGCTTTTCGTGTTTGCGTTTTTTTTTCAGAATTAGAATTATATCGAGAACTACTAGAGTTTCTTTTTGAAATTGTAGCATAACTTCTTTTAGAAATTGCACTGTTACTTCTTGAGTTTCTTGTTTCTGAAATATTTCTTCTATTAGATTTATAATCTCTATTTACGGCAGTTCTTCCGTTTTTGTAATGTATTCTACTTCCTGGTTTGTTAAAACTTCTTCTTCCATTTGTGTAAGAAATATTGCTTCTTCCTCTGTTAGAATAGTAATTTGAATGTACCGAATAACTATATCTTGTTGGATGATAATATCTGCGATAAGGATAATTATATACTATGCAACTTGAATAAATTGGAGGTGTGTAAAAAACGTGCCAAGGTCTATAAACATAGTAATAGTTGTAAGGGTTTATATAACCTGTATAGTAAGAATAATAACCATATCTGTTATAGTGGATGTACATTCCTCCAATTTGAACCACACGTCTGTCGTTATAACGAATATCTACATTTCCTGCTTGAATAATACGTCCAAATTCGTCGTAATATATAGGGACATTTTCAATTTGAATTACCGCTCCATAATCGTCATATTGAACATACATGTCGTAATTAAAACCTGAATTATAACTGATATTCACATTTGGAGAACTGATAATCAAGCTAGTATTGTTTCCATTGTAATTACCTAAATAAGTAAAATCGAATTGCCCATCTGGATACACCGAAAACTCAACATTCTGTTCTGTGAAAATGTATGATTTACCATAACCGTTTCCGTAATAATTATTGTTTTGTTCTTCTGAAGCTATTACAGAAAATATACTTACAAAGAAGATTCCGATTGCTAATGTGATTGATTTTTTCATAACGTTGAAATTTAGGTTAAACATTCTTTTTTGATTGTTCAATGTTATATTACCAACGACCGTGCCAAAAACCACAAAGTCAATATTTACACTACTTTATAGGTGTTTTTAAGGTAAGTTAAATTTGGAAGTAAAAAGAATTTTATAAAAAATCCGCTTTCAGGACAAACCTGAAAACGGATTTTAAAAACTAACCAACCAAAACTTTAAATGAAAAGTAATTATTACTTTACGGAAATACAATTTGCAATCACCGTGCCATAGAAATAATCTTTTGTTGGTTTATGATTTATTTAACAAAAAGCTTTTCAGAAAGATATTTTGCAGTGTATGATTCTTTATTTTTAATGACCTCTTCAGGAGTACCTTGTGCGATTATATTTCCTCCTTTTTCACCACCTTCAAGCCCAAGATCTATAATATGATCGGCACATTTAATTAAATCAATATTATGTTCAACCACAATTACCGTATGCCCTTTTTCTAACAAAGCATAAAATGAAGCAAGGAGTTTATTAATATCGTGAAAATGAAGTCCCGTAGTAGGTTCATCAAAAATAAACAAGGCTTTGTCTTTGGTGTTTCCTTTTACTAAAAAGGATGCGAGTTTTATACGTTGTGCTTCACCACCAGAAAGGGTAGAGGAACTTTGCCCCAATTGTACATAACCCAAACCAACATCTTGTAGCGGTTGTAATTTGTTGGTAATTTTAGTTTCGTTGTGAGTTTTGAAAAAAGCAATGGCTTCATCTACCGTCATTGTTAAAATGTCGTGAATATTTTTATGAAAGAAATTTACCTCTAACACTTCCTTTTTAAATCGTCTTCCTTTACAGACATCGCATTCTAAATGAACATCTGCCATAAATTGCATTTCGATAGTAACTTCTCCTTCACCCTTACAATTTTCACAACGACCTCCGTCAACATTAAACGAAAAATGTTTGGCTTTATAACCTCTAATGTCCGAAAGTTTTTGACGAGCAAACAAATTACGAATGTCATCGTAAGCTTTTATATAGGTCACAGGATTGGAGCGACTAGACCTTCCTATTGGATTCTGATCGATAAATTCGACATTCTTAATGCTTTTAAAATTTCCTTCCAATTTTGAAAACTGACCTGGTTTTTCACCATAACCACCAATTTCTTTTAAAAGGGCAGGATATAGAATTTTCTTTATCAAGGAGCTTTTTCCACTTCCTGAAACACCTGTAATTGCAGTAAAACATCCTAGTGGAAATTCTACGTCAATGTTTTTTAAATTATGTTGTCGAGCACCTTTAAGCTGAATTGAAATAGTAGATGTTCTTCTTTTTGAAGGGACCTCAATAGAAAGATCACCATTTAAATATTTAGCAGTTAATGATTCAGATTTTAAAATATCATTAAAAGTTCCTGTTGCCACTACTTCGCCACCAAAAGTTCCAGCTTCTGGTCCGATATCGATAATTTCATCTGCAGCTTTCATAATGTCTTCATCGTGTTCTACTACAATTACTGTATTTCCTAAATCACGAAGTTTTTTAAGCACTTCAATTAAACGCTCGGTATCTTTTGGGTGAAGACCAATACTAGGTTCGTCTAGAATATACATAGAACCCACCAAACTGCTTCCCAAAGAAGTTGCTAAGTTAATACGTTGCGATTCGCCTCCAGAAAGGGTGTTGGATTTTCGGTTAATCGTTAAATAACTTAAACCTACATCTAAAAGGAATTGAATGCGATTATTAATTTCAATCAATAGTCGTTTTGCAATTTTCTGGTCGTATTTGTCAAGTTCTAAGTGTTTGAAAAATTGGGCTACTTTTTCTAAAGGTAATTCTACCAATTCCTGAATGGATGTTCCATTAATTTTTACATAACTTGCTTCCTTTCTAAGTCTTTTTCCTTTACAAGTGCTGCATTTTGTTTTTCCACGATAGCGAGAAAGCATTACTCTGTTCTGTATTTTATAACTTTTTGAAGTTAATTCTTCAAAAAACTCACTCAATCCTGTAAAGTATTTATTTCCGTCCCAAACCAATTGTTTTTGTTCTTCTGAAAGTTGAAACCAAGGTTTGTGTATAGGAAAATCAAATTTATATGCCGAATTTACTAATTGGTCACGATACCAACTCATACTCTCGCCACGCCAAGGAAAAATGGCATTTTCAAAAACCGAAAGAGCGGTGTTAGGAATTACCAATTCTTCATCAATTCCTATTACATCACCATATCCTTCACAAGTTTCACAGGCTCCATAGGGATTGTTAAAACTGAATAAATGTACATTGGGAGTTAAAAATGAAATTCCGTCTGCTTCAAAACGATTGTTGAATTCAGTAATAGTATTATCCGATAATTTTACAATATATATTTCTCCTTTTCCTTCAAAAAAAGCTATTTCAATGGCATCTGCTAAACGGTTATAAAAATCTTCATCTTTTTTTGTGATGATGCGATCTACTACTAAATCTATTTTCTTTGGAAGTGATTTTCCCTTTAATTCATCTAATCTAACAATTGCATTATCAATTTTAACTCGTGCATACCCTTGTTGTGATAAAGCTTTTAGTTTGTTTTCCATTGTTCGCCCTTCTTCTAATTGAATAGGAGCGAGGAGGAGGAGTTTTTCATTAATAGGGAAAGACTTGATAAGTTTTACTACGTCTGATGTGTTGTCTTTTTTTACTACTCTTCCTGAAATTGGTGAAATTGTTTTACCAATTCGAGTATATAAAAGTTTTAGATAATCATAGATTTCAGTGGAAGTTCCAACAGTAGATCGAGGGTTGGTAGAATTAACTTTTTGTTCGATAGCAATGGCAGGAGAAATTCCTTTAATAGTATCCACTTTGGGTTTGTTTAGTCTTCCTAAAAACTGACGTGCATAAGATGATAAGCTTTCTACGTATCTGCGTTGCCCTTCTGCGTATAGTGTGTCAAATGCCAAGCTTGATTTTCCGCTACCCGATAATCCTGTTATTACAACCAATTTGTTTCGAGGAATTCTAACTGAAATATTTTTTAGATTATGTAATCTGGCTCCTTGAATTAGAATGTTATTTTTGGTATTTATAGTGTCAGAATTCAATTTTTAGTAAAAAGTATTGATGAATCTTGCAAAGATACCACTAACAAATTGAGATAAGAAAAAAGGATAAAATATATTTTTTTAACAAAAAAGTTTAATTTTTTTTGCATTTGTTAAATGTTTGTTATTATATTTACCCACATATTAACAAATAAATTTTATTGCCTATAGCATAATACTACTTTTTTAAATAAATAATATTAACTAAACAACCCCCATAAATATAGTTGTTTGATATTTAAAAGTACTGTTATGAAAAAAAACGAATCTACAGATGCACAATTAGTTGGTGCATATATAAAAGGCGATGAAAGTGCAATAAGCGAATTAATCACTAGGCACAAGCAAAAAATATATAGCTTTATCTATTCTAAGGTTTACGATAGAGATGTTACCGAAGATATTTTTCAGGATACTTTTATTAAAGTAATTAACACTTTAAAAAGAGGAGCATATAACGAAGAAGGAAAATTTATTCCTTGGGTAATGAGAATATCTCATAATTTGGTGATTGATCACTTTAGAAAAAACAGTAGAATGCCAAAATTTGAAAATAATTCGGATTTTAATATATTTTCTGTTCTTTGTGATGGATCATTAAATGCAGAAAAGAAAATGATTAAAGGACAGGTAGAGAACGACTTAAGAAGGTTGGTTCAGGAATTGCCCGAAGATCAGAAAGAAGTATTGTTAATGCGTGTTTACAAAGAAATGAGCTTTAAAGATATTAGTGAACAAACAGGAGTTAGTATTAATACTGCTTTGGGAAGAATGAGATATGCACTTATAAATTTACGCAAAGTAATTGATAAACATAATATTGTGTTAACTAATTAATACAATAAAACATTTTTTGCTTCGTTAGTAATTTAATACTAACCTTAAAAAGCAGTTTTATGCAAAAAATGTACTCTAAAACCTCACGATTGGAGCACGTGAAAAAAAACATGGTTCCTAAAGAAGAAACAATTAAATTTCTTCTGGATTACTCAAAGGCTTTAAGTGTTATAGATTATAATAAATTGAAGTTTGAAGCACTTCTAAACTAAACTTTGGGAAAACCTCGAAAGAAATTTCGAGGTTTTTTTATGCCTTATTTTTATAATATTCTTTGATAACAGATTTACGACCAATAGTTTTTGTAATCACATCTTTTTCTATGTTCCATCCCCGAGCAGGAGAATACTGTCTTCCATAAAAAATAATCTGAAGATGTAATTTATTCCATAAATCTTTTGGGAACAATCTTTTGGCATCTTTTTCCGTTTGTACTACATTCTTCCCATTGCTTAATCCCCAACGATACATTAGTCTGTGTATGTGGGTGTCTACAGGAAATGCTGGAATATTAAAAGCTTGTGACATTACCACACTTGCTGTTTTATGACCCACAGAAGGTAGGGCTTCTAAAGTTTCGTAAGTGTTGGGAACAATTCCGTTATATTTTTCAATTAATATTTTAGAAAGACCATAAATTCCTTTAGATTTCATTGGGGAAAGCCCAACTGGTTTAATGATTTCTCTAATTTCTTCAATAGAAAGTTTTACCATATCGTATGGATTATCTGCAAGTTCAAACAAAATAGGTGTGATTTTATTTACGCCTTTGTCGGTACTTTGTGCAGAGAGCAAAACCGCAATTAATAAAGTGTAGGGATTTTTATGTTCTAAAGGAATTGGTGTTTCTGGGAATAATTTATTTAAAGTATTAATTACGAATGTTACCTTCTCTTGTTTTGTCATTTTATGTACTTTTACACAAAAGTAAAGAAATGAAAACATTAAAAGTAGGGGATACAGTACCAAATTTTACAGCAAAAGATCAAGACGGGAACTTAATTTCATTATCCGATTATAAAGGAAAAAGATTAATAGTGTTTTTCTATCCAAAAGCCAGCACTCCTGGTTGCATTATGGAAGCATGTAATTTGAGAGATAATTATGAAGTATTACAAGAACAAGGATTTGAACTGCTTGGTGTTAGTGCAGATAGTGAGAAAAGACAAACTAATTTTAGAAACAAGTATAAGTTTCCATTTCCATTATTAGCAGATGAGGATAAAGAGGTTATAAATATCTTTGGTGTTTGGGGGCCTAAAAAATTTATGGGAAGAGAATACGATGGTATTCACCGTAAAACGTTTATTATTAATACGGAAGGGATTGTAGAACGAGTAATCGACAAGGTAAAAACAAAATCTCACGCTGCCCAGATACTGGAAGAAAAAGAATAGTTAATAAACTTAAAAAGCTTTAAAACCTCTTAGGTTGGTATTGTTTATTTCCAGCCAAAAAGTTTTTGTTTTTTAATAATATCTGCAACACCTTCAGGAAGTAATTCTTCCCATCCAGATTCCTTGTTCTGAATCATTTTTAAAACAGTTCTGGAGAAAATGTTAAGGTGTTCTTTGTTAAATTCTTCAATATCAACAACTTTTCCGTTGTATTTAAAAAATTTGTAAAGTTCCTTCATTCTTGGGTGAACCTTTAGATTTTCGCTGTTGGTATATTCTCCAGTTTTTGGATTAAGCATAGGGTATAGGTACACTTTTAAATCTTTAAAGAAAAGTTTTCCGAAAGCCTCCAAAATTCCTCCACTTAAATGACGATAATACTTTTCATCAAAAATATCGATAAGGTTATTTACACCCAAAGCTAATCCCATTCTCTTTTTGGTATAAGCCGAAAAATATTCCACCAACTTATAAT
>JALWUJ010000004.1 GCA_027080135.1 Flavobacteriaceae bacterium
AACTGTAAGGTATATTTTTTAATAAATAATAAGATTTATTTGCGTAATAAATAGCCGAATCTGGTTGCTTTTCTTTCAAATAATATTCCGAAATAGAATTATATATCCAAGCATCGGTATTAGTTATCGTTTTTTTTTCGGTGGTTTCAATTGCTTTTTTAAAATATCTTAAAGAAAGTTTTGGTTGGTCATTTAAATAATAACCTCGTCCAAGGTTTGTATAAATAAATGTATTTAAATTATCATTATTTAAGTTTTTTGCTATTAATAGTGCTTTAGTATAGTAATACATTGACGAGTCTATATCCACTTCTAAAAACAATGTTCCTATATTATTAAAAGTTTTAGCTATGGATAATGAATCTCTTTCTTCTTGCCAATACTTACTAATATCCTTAAAATAATACAAAGCTTTTTCCTTATTATTTAATTTTGCATAAATAATTGCTAAGGAATTTTCTAAACTATTTTTTTGATATAAATCACTTTCATTTTTATAAAAATTATAAGCCTTCAGATAATATTCTAAAGCAACATCAAAAGCATCTTTTTCATAATAAATATTAGCGGTTGCGATATAATGCTTGGCTAAAATTTCTTCAGAATTGGATTGTAAGGCAAAACTTTCAGAATACTCCATATAATGGATAGTACGATCCCAATCCAAATCTTTTAATTCCCATGCAATTTCTTGACTAATTCTGGCTTTCTCACCACTTTCAGAAACCAAAGTAAGGCTATCCAATAACACACTTACACGTTCTTGGGCAAATCCAATTTGAAAAACAAATAGAAATACAATAATCCGTAAAAACATTTTTAAGGTTTAAACACTACAAAGTACGCAAAATTATTAATAAGATAACAATGCTTTAATTTTAACCTTCACTTTTTCTGTAGAAGGAATCATCGTTTGTTCCAAAGTTGAATTCAACGGAATTGCAGGCATATTCTCACTTCCAATGACCATCACGGGAGCATCTAAATCTCTAAAACATTCCTCCTGAATTCTGCCTTGCAAGGCTCTTGAAAAACTATTTTCCGAAGGCTCTTCAGTAACTACCAAACACTTTCCACATTTTCTAACAGAATTGAAAACCGTTTTATAATCTAAAGGATGAAGGGTTCGTAAATCAACAATTTCAATTTTATCTTGCATTCCTAATTCTTCCGAAGCATTCATTGCCCAATGTACTCCCATTCCGTAGGTAATAATCGAAAGAGTTTCCTCTTCTTCTTGCTTCCAAATTTCTTGAAGCACCCAAGCTTTCCCAAAAGGCAAAATATAATCTTCCGCAGGTTCTACCGAAGTTGCTCCTTTTGTACCCGGAACTTTACTCCAATACAAACCTTTATGTTCAAAAATCACTACCGGATTTGGATCATAATAAGCAGCTTTCATCAAGCCTTTTAAATCGGCTCCGTTACTCGGATACGCAATTTTTATTCCTCGAATGTTAGCAACCACACTCTCTATGGATGAGGAATGATAGGGACCACCACTTCCATAAGCTCCAATCGGAACTCGTAAAATCATAGAAACTGGCCATTTTCCGTTGGACAAATAACAACTTCTACTAACTTCAGTAAATAACTGATTAAGGCCAGGCCAAATATAATCTGCAAACTGAACCTCAACAATAGGTTTTAATCCCACAGCACTCATTCCCACGGTACTTCCCACAATAAATGCTTCCTGAATAGGAGTGTTAAAAACACGATGGTCGCCAAATTTTTGAGCTAAAGTTGCGGCTTCTCTAAAAACTCCGCCCAATCTTCCGCCCACATCTTGTCCGTACATCAAGCATTCTTTGTGTTTTGCCATCAACTCTTCAATGGCGAACAAAGCACAATCTACCATCACCACTTTTTCGGCTCCCTTTGGGGTTCGTTCTCCTACTTCTTCGGTTATTGTAGTTGGTGCAAAATCGTGTGTAAATAAATCTGCTGGCTTTGGATCTTCCGCTTTTAAGGCTTTTATTAATGCCTTTTTTACAGTTTCTTTTGCGGATGTTTCTATCTTCTGAATTTCTTCAGAAGTAAAACCACTCTCCAACAATAACTTTTTTAACTTCGGATGAGGATCTCTGCTTTTTGCTTCTTCCAAATCGTCTCGATACCATTCCATCCGAACTCCAGAAGTATGGTGGTTTAATAAAGGAACTTTTGCATGAACCAAGAAAGGACGTCTTTCTGTTCTTATCGTTTTTATTATTTTCTGAAGGGTTTGATAACTCTTTTCAAAATCGGTACCATCTATTGAAACTGCTTCTAATCCTTTGAAACCTTTGGCATATTCAAAAGCATTTTGAGCTCTGGTTTCTTCAGCCGTAGCCGAAATATCCCAGCCATTATCTTGTACCAAATACAAAATCGGAAGCTGTTTTAAAGCCGCCATCTGGAAAGCTTCTGAAATTTCTCCTTCGGTTACGGAAGCGTCACCCAAAGAACAAACTGTAATTGGAGGATTTTCATCCAATGAATTAAATATTTTAGCATCAGCTTTTGAGTCCACTAACTCTTTATATTGTATCCCCATAGCAACACCCGTTGCAGGTATTGTTTGCATTCCTGTAGCAGAACTTTGATGTGGAATTTTAGGCTTGTCATTATCCCTCAAGCTTGGATGCGAATAATAAGTTCTTCCTCCGGAAAACGGATCGTCTTTTTTAGCCAACACCTGAAGCATTAACTCATAAGGTTTCATGCCAATTGCCAACAACATCGAATCGTCTCGGTAATATGGAAATGCATAATCCTGTGGCAATAATTGCATTCCTAAAGCAGTCTGAATTACTTCGTGACCACGAGAAGTTGCGTGAACATATTTAGAAACTTCTTTAAAGTTATCTTCATATTCCTCGGTTATTGCCTTTGCAGTACACAGGTTTGCGAAGGCTTTTTTTAGGGTTGCTTTATTTATTTTATTTTCCATAATCATTTCCCCCTTTGAAGGGGGATAAAAGGGGATGTTTTTGAAATTTATCTAAATCACTTTATTTCAACTAAATTCTTAATCACAATAAGATTGCCGCGCTCATTCTTCGCTCACAAAGACATTCTAATTTACCTACTTACTACGAAACGGGCACCATCCAACCAAAAACATCCTCAGATTCTCCAATTTTAATTGCATTTAAAGTATCGTTTACTTCTTTTGCTACTGGACTATCATCGGAAACGTGGATGGTTCCTTCGTCGGTTCCAATTTCTTGAATGTATGCAATTCCAACGGCTGTTCCTGTTCCGAAGGCTTCTTCTAAAGTTCCGTTTTCTGAAGCTTCTTTTATTTCATCTAAAGTAATCGGACGTTCAGTCACTTCAAATCCTTTATGACGTAATAAGTCTATGACACTCATTCTGGTAATTCCGTCCAAAATAGAGCCATCACGTTTTGGGGTGATAAATTTACCATTGATTTTAAAGAAAATATTCATCGTCCCGACTTCTTCAATGTATTTATGCTCGGCTGCATCCAACCATAAAACTTGGTTGTAACCTTTTGCTTTTGCTTTTTCAGTAGGGAGAATTGCCGCTGCATAATTACCTGCTGCTTTTGCTTCTCCTGTTCCACCGTGAGCTGCTCGAATGTATTTTTTTTCAGCAAAAAGTTTAATCCGTTCACTAAAATAAGGTCCTGCAGGCGAACAGATAATGATAAATTTATAAGTTGTCGCTGCTCGCATTCCAATAAAATGCTCGTCGGCATACATAAACGGACGTAAATACATGGCACTTCCTTTTTTCTTCGGAATCCATTCTCGGTCTAAACTCACCAATTGTTTTAATCCTTCAGCAAAAATTTCTTCAGGTAATTCTGGCATTCCCATTCTAACAGCACTGGTATTTAAACGAGCTGCATTTTTTTCGGGTCTAAATAATAAAGGTTCTCCAGCAGCATTTAAAGTTGCTTTCATTCCTTCAAAAATTGCTTGTCCGTAATGTAATGCCATAGTTGCTGGATGTGTTGCAATATTTTGCATTGGGACGATTCTAGGGTTGATCCACGATCTGTTTTCGTAATCGCAAATAAACATATGGTCTGTGAAAATTTTTCCTAAAGGAATATTATCAAAGTCCAATTCGCTTAATTTTGAATGTTTAGTTTTTGTTATTTTTATTGTTTCCATAACTTTATTTTTTTGTCTTTTTAAATAGGCATTTATGTGTATTATATTTTTCTTTTTAAATCGTAATTCTCCATATAATCTGCAATTCTTCTTAAAAAAGAACCTGCCAAAAACCCGTCCACTATCCGATGATCGAAGGAAAGAGACAAATACATCATACTTCTTACTTCAATTGAATCGCCTTCTGGTTTTTCAATTACCTCCGCTCGTTTTTTAATAATTCCTGTGGCTAAAATTGCAGCTTCTGGCTGATTGATAATGGGTGTCCCCATTACCGAACCAAATGTTCCTACATTTGAAATAGTAAACGTACTTCCTGTTAAATCGTCTGTTTTTAGCTTGTTTTCTCTTGCTTTTAAGGAAAGTAAATTTATTTCTGAAGCCAATTCTTTCAAACTTAATTTATCAGCATTTTTTACAACAGGCACAATTAAATTTCCTGTTGGCAATGCTGTTGCCATCCCAATATTTATATTTTCTTTTACGATTATATTTTTTCCGTCCAAAGACGAATTAATCATTGGAAAATCAACAATTGCTTTGGCAACTGCTTCAATAAATAGTGGCGTAAAAGTTAGTTTTTCTTTGTATTTTATTTGAAAATTAGTTTTTACTTTATTTCGCCACTCAACCATTTCAGTAAGATCCGCTTCCACATAAGCAGTCACGTGAGGTGAAGTGTGTTTACTAAAAACCATTCGATCTGCTATCATTTGACGCATACGATCCATTTCTACAATCTTTCCAGTTCCTTTATCAAATTTTAAATCTGGAACTTGGAAACCACTTTTTTCTGTAACAGGTTGTGCAAATTTATAAGGACGACCTTCTTTTATGTAATTCATCAAATCGCTTTTCCGAAGTCTTCCTTCTTTCCCTGAAACTGGAATTCTAGCTAATTCTTCGAAACTAATATGATGTTCTTTTGCTATACTTATGATTAATGGTGAAAAGAATAAATTGGAGTTTTCAACTTTAAAAGCTCCACCTTTATTAGATGTAGATTGCTTTTTTAAGGTTTTTTTTGGAGAAGGATTTTCTTTTATTTCTAAAACAGTTTCTTTTTGTTTCACAGAAACCTTTCCATCTGTTTTTATTATGGCAATGGTTTCTCCAATTTTAACCACATCGTTTTGTTTGTACAACAATTCAGAAACCACACCTGTCACTAATGAAGGAACTTCAGAATCTACCTTGTCTGTAGCGACTTCCAAGAGAATTTCGTCTTCCTCAATAGGATCACCCACATTTTTGAACCATTTGATGATGGCTGCTTCGGTAATGCTTTCACCTAGTTTTGGCATTTTGAATTTATAAAGGGACATTCTATTCTTCTTTTTATACCTACAAGGTTTTAAAAACCTTGCAGGATGGTATTATTTTTTTCTTTTTTTAAACTCGTTCAATGTTTTATATAAATCTTCTTGAATTGGTTTGTTTTTTTGTAGGGACGATTCGCGAATCGTCCCTACAGCATGTAAACTTTCGTGACAATCTGCGGGTAATTGCTGATATAATTTTGTTCCTGCTGTTTTCCACGAAATCATTTCATCTGAAACATCTTTGATTGCTTTTGCAGGATTCCCTACAATTAATTTTCTTCTTTCAAAAACGGCTTCAGCTTTTACAAATGTCATCGCTCCTACGATACACTCTTCTCCAATTTCGGCATCATCCATGATTACCGAATTCATTCCTATTAAGCAATTTCGACCTAAATTTGCTCCGTGAATAATAGCTCCGTGACCAACGTGGGCTCCTTCTTTTAGTACGATTGACTTTCCAGGAAACATATGTACCGTACAGTTTTCTTGTACATTCACACCGTCTTCTAAAATAATCTCACCCCAATCACCACGTATCGCAGCTCCAGGGCCGATGTAACAATTTTTACCAATAATTACATTACCAGTAACTGCTGCTAAAGGGTGTACAAAACTACTTTTGTGAACTACGGGTATATGTCCTTTGAATGAGTATATCATAGTATTTTCTGTATTTCGACTCCTCTCAATATAAACTTCAGCAGGAATTTTTTCAATTATTACCTACAAGGTTTTAAAAACCTTGCAGGAACATTTTATTTTACTTAAATTTCTTCAACGTTTCTTTAGTGAAATCTGACAGCACTAATCTTCCGCTTATCTCTGCTCTTTCTGCTAATAATTGATCCCAATCTTCTGTTCCGTTCCAAATTACTTTTTTCATTTCTTTCATGGCTTCTGGATTGTAATTACATAAGCCTTCTGCAAAGGTTTGAACTTCATTATCCAATTCTTCAACCGTTTCAAAAACCTGAGTGTATAGTCCTTTTTGTTTTGCCCATTCTGCTGAATAAAAAGTATTAGCGTCAATGGCAATTTGTGACATTCCGCTAACTCCCAATTTCCTTTCAACCACAGGACCTACTACAAAAGGACCAATTCCTACATTCAATTCACTTAATTTAATGGAAGCGAATTTAGTTGCCATACAATAATCGGTAGCTGAAGCAATTCCAACTCCGCCACCAACTGCTTTTCCTTGAACTCGTCCGATAATGAATTTTGGGCATTTTCGCATTGCGTTGATTACATTGGCAAATCCTGAAAAGAATATTTTTCCAGTTTCTGCATCATTGATATTTATTAATTCTTCAAAACTTGCTCCTGCACAAAAAGTTCGGTCTCCTCCACTTTTTAAGATGATTACTTTTACGTCTTCATCTTTTCCAGCTTGACTTATTGAATTTGCTAACTCTGCTAGAATATTTCCTGGCAAACTGTTGTGTGCTGGATGGAAGAATTCTATGGTTGCGATTCCTTTGTTTGTTGTTGTTTTTACGTATTCGTTCATTGTGATAGGTTAAATTTTAGACCTTACAGGTTTTTAAAACCTGTAAGGAGACATCGCTTACAAAAGTCCAAATTGTTTAAAGTGATGGTTAAGGTGCTTACGCTCCAACAAATACCAATCAAATTTTTCTAAATTTCCGAAGACTACATTTTTTAAAATTGCTTTTGGGTTTTCTTTAAAGAAAGCTAAATACTCTTCTCTAGCTTCTAACATTTTTAGTTTTGCAACTTGTAAATTTTCGTGTTTTAAATCTTCTACTTCTCCTTTTTTATGAAGTGGAAAATCATATCCTGGTGCCATTGGTTCGTAATTATAAAGTACTTCTTGAACTTTATCGATATATTTTTCGGGTGTTGCAATTTCAAAATCTTGAATTTCACCTGAAGCAATTCTATACGAAAGTTCTAAATGTTCTACCATATGTTGAGGTGACATAATTCCCCATTTTGGTTTTGCATCTTCCTTCAATTTGTCCAAACATTCTTGAATTTTTTCAGAAGTCATTTCCGTAAAAACAGTTTGCTTTTTCTGAACCATGGTTAATACCGTTGCGATTGCTACCAACTCATCATCGGCATCAAATATTTCGGCGTACCATTTTACAATTCCGCTTGGAAGTTCTTTTCCTCGTTGGTCTCTGTCGATTTTTTGTTTACACGTTAATCGTACATAAATAGTATCGTTATGATAAATTGGACGTACAAAACGGCAATCTTCCAATCCGTAATTTGCAGCAACAGGTCCTTTATTCGGATAGACAAAAAGTCCGGCTGCAGCAGCTAAAATGAAGTAACCGTGTGCTGTTCTTTTTTCAAAAATACTTCCTTCTAAAGAGGTTATATCTGTATGAGCATAGAAATGGTCCCAAGTAAGATTGGAGAAATTAATAATATCGGTATCGGTTACGGTTCGTTTATGAGTTTTCATTGACATTCCTACCTTGATATCTTCCCAATGATACGAAAACGGATGTTTCTCTGCTTCTTTATATGCTGCCTTTGGTTGGTAAATTCCTGTAATTTCAGTTAATGTTGTTGGCGTTCCTTGAATAGCACAACGCTGTAAATAATGTTTTACACCTCGTATTCCTCCCATTTCTTCTCCTCCACCAGCACGTCCTGGACCACCGTGAACTAAAGTTGGCAATGGAGAACCATGACCTGTACTTTCTTTTGCATTTTCTCTATTTAACACTAAAATACGGCCGTGATGTGTGGCAGCCTCGACTACAAATTCCTTTGCAATTTTATCGCTATTGGTAACGATGGAAGATACTAACGAACCTTTTCCTAAATGTGCTAAATGTATGGCTTCCTCTAAAGTTTTATACGGCATCATCGTACTTACAGGTCCAAAAGCTTCAATTTCGTGAATTCCTGTGTTGGTAAACGGATGATCTTCTCTTAATAATATGGGTGCTAAAAATGCTCCATCTTTTGAAGATGCTCCAATGGTATTTACTTCATCTAAATTTCCGTATACAATTTTTGCTGTTTTTGTTAATTCGCCAACACGTTCTCTTACTTCTTCAACTTGGTCTTTACTTACCAAGGCTCCCATTCTTACTTCTTTTAACCTCGGGTCACCAATTGTTACTTTGTCTAATTGTTGCCCGATGGCGATTTGCACATCTTCTATTAGATTTTCAGGAACAATAATTCTACGAATTGCAGTACATTTTTGACCACATTTCACAGTCATTTCCTTACGGACTTCTTTTACAAATATGTCGAATTCTGGCGTACCAGGAACGGCATCTTCACCCAAAACACAAGCGTTTAATGAATCTGCTTCCATATTAAAAGGAACGGATTCGCTGATAATTCTACGATGTGCTTTTAACATTCTTCCAGTTGAAGCAGAACCTGTAAATGTTACTACATCTTGCGACTCAACAGAATCTAAAATACTTCTTGCTGAACCAGAAATTAACTGTAAAGATCCTTCTGGTAAAATACCTGAAACGATGATTTCTCGAACGACAGCTTCGGTTAAAAAGGAAGTATTGGTTGCAGGTTTAACCACAGCAGGAACACCTGCCATCCAGTTGACAGCACATTTTTCAAGCATTCCCCAAACTGGAAAATTAAAAGCGTTGATATGAATTGCAACACCTCGTTTTGGTACTAAAATATGATGTGCCATAAATTTTCCGCCACGAGATAAATCGATAGGATCACCTTCTACGTGATAGGGTTGGTTTGGAAATAATTTTCGGAGAGATGCATTGGCAAAAAGGTTTCCGAAACCTCCTTCAATATCTATCCAACTATCTACTTTGGTTGCTCCTGTTCTATAACTTACATCGTAAAAATGTTGTTTCTTTTTAATAAGATGAAATGCTAATTTTTTTAGCATATTTCCTCTTTCCTGAAATGTCATTTTACGAAGTGCTTCTCCTTTTGTTCTTCCGTAGTGAAGTACTTCAGAAAAATCAAACCCAGAAGTGTCTGATAAGGCAACAATTTCTCCTGTAACGGCATCGTGCATTGGCACTCCTTCTCCGTTTCCTGACAACCATTGTCCGTTGATGTAACTTTCTAGTTTTTTCATACTATTGCCCGAAAAATCGGGTAAATTAATTAAACTTTATTCTTTTTATAATTTTTTAAACCTACAAGGTTTTTGAAAC
>JALWUJ010000005.1 GCA_027080135.1 Flavobacteriaceae bacterium
ATTTAAATTATTTAGACGAATTAGAAAGTGAAGCTATTTTTGTTTTGCGCGAAGTTTGGGCGCAATTCCAAAATCCTGTGATTTTATTTTCAGGAGGGAAAGATTCAATTGTAGTTACACACTTAGCGAGAAAAGCATTTTATCCCGCTAAAATTCCATTTTCTTTAATGCACGTAGATACAGGACACAACTTTCCTGAAACTATTCAGTTTAGAGATGATTTGGTTAAGGAATTAGGCGTTAATTTAATTGTAGGATCTGTACAGGAATCAATTGACGACGGAAGAGTTGCAGAGGAAAAAGGGAAAAATGCTACAAGAAACGCCTTACAAATAACAACTTTATTAGACGCTATTGAATTAAATAAAGTAGACTGTGCTATTGGAGGAGGAAGACGAGATGAAGAGAAAGCAAGAGCAAAAGAACGTTTTTTTTCTCATCGGGATGATTTCGGACAATGGGACCCAAAAAACCAACGGCCAGAGTTATGGAATATCTTTAACGGTAAATATTTTGAAGGAGAACATTTTAGAGCATTTCCTATAAGCAATTGGACGGAAATGGATGTGTGGAACTATATAAAAAGAGAAAATTTAGCAATTCCGTCACTTTATTTTGCACACGAAAGAGAAGTTGTGTGGAGAAGTAATTCTTGGATACCTGTTTCAGAATTTTTAAAATTAGAAGAAGGAGAAGAAGTTCACACAAAAAAAATACGATTTAGAACTTTAGGAGATATTACCATTACAGGAGGAATAGAATCTGAGGCGGATACTTTAGAAAAAATAGCATTAGAAGTTTCAGCAATGCGCCAAACAGAAAGAGGAAATAGAACAGATGATAAGCGTTCAGAATCGGCAATGGAAGACAGAAAACGTCAAGGATATTTTTAAAAAAAGAAACAATGTTAGATAACAATCAATTATTAAGATTTACAACTGCAGGTAGTGTAGATGACGGGAAAAGCACATTAATTGGGCGTTTACTATACGATTCAAAATCAATTTTTGAAGACCAATTAGAATCAATAGAGAATACAAGTAAGAAAAAAGGGCACAATGGTGTAGATTTAGCCTTATTTACCGATGGTTTGCGAGACGAAAGAGAACAAGGAATTACAATTGACGTGGCGTATCGTTATTTTACAACACCAAAGCGTAAATTTATAATAGCCGATACTCCTGGACACATACAATATACACGTAATATGGTTACAGGAGCCTCAACAGCCAATGTTGCAACTATTTTGATTGATGCACGTCATGGAGTCATTGAACAAACAAAAAGACACGCTTTTATTGCATCATTATTACAAATACCACACGTAATAGTTTGTGTAAACAAAATGGATTTGGTTGATTTTTCTGAAGAAATTTTTTATAAAATTGTTAGAGAATTTGAGGAAATTTCTTCAAAAATGTTGATTACAGATGTACGATTTATACCGATGAGTGCGTTATTGGGAGATAATGTGGTTAATCGTTCAAAAAATATGGATTGGTATCAAGGTGCACCAATGTTACATACTTTAGAAACCATGCATATAAGTAGTGATATCAATAAAGTTGATGCACGTTTTCCTGTGCAAACAGTTTTAAGACCTCAAAACGAAACACATAGAGATTACAGAGGCTATGCAGGAAGAATGGCAAGTGGCGTATTACGAAAAGGAGATGAAATTACAGTGATGCCTTCTGGGTTTACATCAAAAATTAAAACAATAGATACTTTTGATGGAGAAGTTGATGAAGCCTTTGCACCCATGTCAGTTTCAATCACCTTAGAAGATGATATTGATATAAGCAGAGGCGATATGATTGTGAGAACAAACAACAAGCCAGAAGCAGCACAAGATATAGAAGTAATGCTTTGTTGGCTTAATAACAGCCCTGCAAAACCAAGAGCAAAATATACGATTAAACACACTTCAAACGATCAAAAAGCAATGATTAAAGAAGTTGTTTATAAAATAGATATAGAAACATTAGGTAGAAATAAAGAAGATAAAGAGCTTAATATGAATGATATATCTAAGGTTAAAATTAGAACAACTAAGCCTTTAATGGTAGATTCATATAGAGAAAACAGAATAACAGGAAGTATTATTTTAGTAGACGACACAACAAATGAAACCGTTGCTGCAGGAATGGTTGTGTGATTTTCAAAAAAAGCAAATTAAAATAGATTGTCATTCCTGCCTTCCGCCAGAGGCGAGACAGGTCGCAGGAATGACAGGCAAATAAGAAAATGATAAACAACAACATAGAAACCATACTAATTACAGGAGGAGCAGGATTTATAGGCGCAAATTTTATTCCTTATTTTATTAAAAACAACCCCAACATTCGTGTTATAAATTTAGATAAATTAACC
>JALWUJ010000006.1 GCA_027080135.1 Flavobacteriaceae bacterium
AAACTTGATTAGCTGTACCGTCTGCCAATGGCATATCATAGGCATCGTTAATATTAAGTTTTCCATCTTTATAAATGGTAAGGGCGTTGCTTCGGCTACCACTAGTAGCACCATTGCCCACTACAAATAAGCGGTCTGAGGTGTCCCAAGACGTTGTACTGTTTTGAGAATAGGTAGTGTTGTATCTACCCACCACTATTTCGTTATACGAAGGTGCGGTAATATTGCTACCAATAGCTACCGAGTTGTTTGCAGAAGCGGTGGCTGCTCTACCCATTGCCACCGATTGTGCTCCCGAGGCAATAGCTTCTCTACCTAAAGCAACCGAGTGTCCTGCTGCTCTGGTATCTCTACCCATAGCTACAGAATAAATACCTACGTTTGCATCATCCCATTGGGTACCATTTACAGAGCCTGCTCTAAAGGCGGCTTTATTTGGGTTAAAAAATAGGCGAGTTCCTGCACCAGATAATCCTATGGTTGCACCGGAGCCTTGCGTACCAACTACTTGAAACCCATCGGCACCTTCTATACTTACCGCACCTGTATCTGCGGTAATGGTTCGTCCTGCTCCTGCACCTCCTTCATCATAGGCTTGGTCAAGGGTGTTTTGGGTGT
Source organism: Flavobacteriaceae bacterium (assembly GCA_027080135.1). Lineage (GTDB taxonomy): Bacteria > Bacteroidota > Bacteroidia > Flavobacteriales > Flavobacteriaceae > Marifrigoribacter. The sequence continues at coordinate 619 of JALWUJ010000006.1, forward strand.
TGCCATCGCCAATAGTGGCTGGATCTATAAAAGAGATTTGCCCACTACCATCGGTTTGCATAATTTGGTTGGCAGTGCCGTCTGTTAGTGGCATATTATATTCGTCATTAATGTTCATTAAACCACTTTTGTATATGGTAAGGGCGTTGCTAAGGTTAGTGCTACTAGTCCCATTACCAATTACAAACAAACGGTCTGCAGAATTAAATGTAGTTGCTCCACCACTAGATACAGTATAATCTGTATTATATGAACCTATGGATGTTTCAGATAAAGATTTGGCAGTTGTAAAATTTCCCATTGCTGTGGAAGAATCTCCTGAAGCATTTGAACCACTACCCATTACCGTGGAATTAGCTCCTGAAGCAGTTGTATTAAATCCCATTGCCGTGGAAGAATCTCCTGAAGCGGTTGTGCTAAACCCCATTGCTGTGGAAGAAGCTCCTGAAGCAGTTGTACCACCTCCCATTGCAGTGGACTTAGTCCCTAAAGCAGTTGTACCACTTCCTATTGCTGTGGAATAACTTCCTGAAGCAGTTGTAAAATTCCCCATTACGGTGGAAGAAATCCCAGATGCATTTGTAAAACTTCCCATTGCTGTGGACTTAGTTCCTGAAGCAGTTGTACCACTTCCCATTGCTGTAGAGTAATCACCTACGTTTGCATCATCCCATTGTGTACTATTAATATTGCCTGCTCTAAAAGCAGCTTTTTTAGGACTAAAAAATAGGCGAGTTCCTGCACCAGATAAGCCTATGGTTGCCCCAGAACCAAACGTGCCAACTATTTGAAAACCATCGGTACCATCTATACTTACCGCTCCTGTATCTGCAGTTATGGTACGTCCTGCTCCTGCTCCTCCTTCGTCGTAGGCTTGGTCTAGGGTGTTTTTTCCAGAACTTAACGATTGCCATAGAGTACCATTATAATAATAAAACCCTGCGGTTCCATCGGTTTGGTAAATTAATAATCCATTTGCAGGTGATGCAATGGCATTTTTTTGTGCTTGTGTTAGTCTTGGTACTAACATACCTTTATCGGTTGCCGTAATGTCCAAGACAGAAGAGGCATCGGGTGTCGTAGTGCCTATCCCTACTTGTGACCAAGCAAATAAACTGCTTAAAAGTAAGGCGAGGGTAAAAAATTGTTTTTTCATCATACTAAAGTTTTATAGTAAACCATAGCGAGTAGGTTAAGATTTAGGTACTTTTTTGTTTGGGACAAAAAAATATTAAATTCTGCTCTAAACTAACAGGAAGGTCTTGGGCTACCAAAAAAACTTAGTGAACGGGCACTTTTTTTTAGTGAATGGAATAATTACAGTAATTTTTGCTTAAATAGTCACTGTTGTCCGGTGTAAGATATAAGACCGCTCCGCTAAAAGACAAAAGACTTGATTGTAACTAACTGATAATGTTTTAGTAATTAAACCTCTTATGTTTGTATTTATAAGAAAATAAGTATAAAAGTACTTGTTATTAAAAAAATTAAACTAAAGATTAAAGATTAGTGATTTACAAGCACTATGCTTTCCTCTTTGCTATTGTTTTCTACTTTATTTTCTAACAATACCAAGCGTTTTTCTAAAGATTTGTATTGTAAAAGTTGTTGTTTTAAAATGGCATTTTCTTCTTTTAAAGTAGTGATGTCTTTTTGCTGTAACTCTATTTTATTGTTGAGTTCTTTTATACCTGCGGTTAAAATAGGTGTAAGCCGTGAGTAATCTACCATCATTGGGTTGGTGGTAACATCACTATCTGGTGAGCCGGAAACTGCTTGTGGATAAACAAGTTGTAATTCTTGGGCTATAAAACCGTATTCTTCTACACCACGATTTGCCTTAAACTCGTATTTTCTGGGTTGTATGTTGTCTATTAGTTGTAATGCATTCTCTATAGAAACAATATTGGTTTTTAAGCGTCTGTCTGAGGTTGTAGTATAATTAACTCCCGATCCATTACCTGTAATTCTTCCTACAAAAGCACCAGTACCATTTAAAAACCCAACAAAAACATTATTTATATTTGGACTTGCACTCGCCAATTGGATGCGTAAACCGTCTGCATCTGCACCTGCACCTGCGTAGGTGTTGTAAATTTGGGCTACATAATTTGTAGATTTACTATCTCTTACATCTAATTTATAAGCAGGAGCGTTAAAGCCAATACCCACTTTATCTGCAAAGTAATTTTCTGTGCCATCAAAACCCCAACTAAATCGCGTACCATTATACCACAAAGCTTCTGCACCATTTACCCGTAATGCCGAACCCGATGCAATGCCTTCATTAAGATTTGCTGTGCCTGTTATTGATAGCGGATAATTTGGCGAAATGGTTCCAATACCCAACCTATTGGTATCTGTAAAAGTCATTCCTGTACTTCCTTCGTGTCTAAAATCTAATCGGCCTGCTCCTACTACGTTTATGTAGGCGTTCGCTCCGCCGTGAGCAAGTTCTAATCTATCTGCTTGAGACGAATCAAACGCTGCCGAGATAATACCCGTTGCCACTAACTTGGTAACAGGAGCGGTTGTGCCAATACCTACTTTTCCGTCTGTAAGCAGTCTAAGATACTCGGTATTATTGGTTTTAAGAACTAAGGCTTGGTTGTCTGTAGTGCCTATAAAATTAGTGCTTGGATTGGTGCCCGAATTTCCCGTTAGCTTCCAGTCGTTTGCTAGAGAAGATAAATCTGCCGTAGTTGAAGAACCATTTTCAATATCTATTTGTAAAGAAGTTCCTGTTAAGGTAGCTCCTGTTAGGTTTTGGTCGTCTGTACCAACAGTTGTGGGATTTACAAAATTTACATTTCCGGCACCATCGGTTTGCATAATTTGGTTGGCAGTGCCATCTGTAAGGGGCATATTGTATTCGTCATTAATGTTCATTAAACCACTTTTGTAAATGATAAGGGCGTTGCTATGGTTAATGCTACTAGTCCCATTACCTACTACAAACAAACGGTCAGCAGGATTAAATGTAGTATCTCCACCAGTAGATACAGTATAATCTGTATTATATGAACCTATGGCTGTTTCAGAAAGAGATTTGGCAGTTGTATCTCTTCCCATTGCGGTGGAAGAAAACCCTGATGCAGTTGTACTATATCCCATTGCCGTGGAATAATCTATTGATGCAGTTGTACTATATCCCATTGCTGTGGAAACACCTCCAGAGGCAGTTGTGTTAAATCCCATTGCTGTAGAATAGCTTTCAGAAGCAGTTGTGCCATTTCCCATTGCTGTGGAAGAATCTCCAGAGGCAGTTGTATCTCTACCCATTGCTGTGGAATAATCTCCTAAAGCAGTTGTGCCATTTCCCATTGCTGTGGAAGAATTTCCTGAGGCAGTTGTATTTCTTCCCATTACTGTGGAAGAATTTCCTGAGGCTGTATTATAGTCTCCCATTGCTATGGAGTAAAAACCTGAAGCTGTTGTAACAAATCCCATTGCTGTGGAATAATCTCCTGAAGCAGTTGTACTATTTCCCAATGCTGTGGAGTAATCTCCTACGTATGCATTATCCCATTGGGTACCATCTACAGAACCTGCTCTAAAGGCGGCGTTAATAGGGTTAAAAAATAGGCGAGTTCCTGCACCAGATAAGCCTATGGTTGCCCCAGAACCAAACGTGCCAACTACTTGAAAACCATCGGTGCCTTCAATACTAACCGCACCATTATCTGCGGTAATGGTCCTACCTGTTCCTGCACCTCCTTCGTCGTAGGCTTGGTCTAGGGTGTTTTGGGTGTCGCCATCTTGTAAACCTGTTAAATCTACCGTTGTAGAAGTTCCATTTTCAATATCTATCTGTAAAGAAGTTCCTGTTAAGGTAGCTCCTGTTAGGTTTTGGTCGTCTGTGCCAACCGTTGTTGGATCCACAAATGATACCTGCCCACTACCATCGGTTTGCATAATTTGGTTGGCAGTGCCGTCTGTTAGTGGCATATTATATTCGTCATTAATGTTCATTAAACCACTTTTGTATATGGTAAGGGCATTGCTCTTATTTGCAGCATATGCTCCATTTCCAATTGAAAATAAACGGTCAGCAGAATTAAATGTAGTATCTCCACCACTAGATACAACATAATCTGTATTATATGAACCTATGGATGTTTCAGAAAAAGATTTGGCTGTTGTACCACTACCCATTGCTGTGGAATAATTTCCTAAAGCATCTGTACCACTACCCATTGATGTAGAAGCAAAACCAGATGCATTTGTAAAATCTCCCATTGCTGTTGATTTAGTTCCAGAAGCAGTTGTACCACTACCCATTGTTGTAGAAGTGTTTCCCGAGGCAGTTGTACCAACACCCATTGCGGTGGAAAAACCACCAGATGCAATTGTACTACTACCCATTGCGGTGGAAGAATTCCCAGATGCATTTGTTGATTCTCCCATTGCTGTTGATTTAGTTCCAGAGGCGGTTGTATCACTACCCATTGCTGTGGAAAAATTGCCTACATTTACATTATCCCATTGAGTTCCTAGCACTCTTCCAGCTCTAAAAGCAGCTTTTTTAGGGTTAAAAAAAAGGCGAGTTCCTGCACCAGAAAGGGTTAAGGCAGCACCAGAACCCTGTGTGCCAACTACTTGAAACCCATCAGTACCATCTATACTTACCGCTCCTGTATCTGCGGTAATAGTTCTACCCAAACCTGCACCACCTTCGTCGTAGGCTTGGTCTAGGGTGTTTTTTCCAGAACTTAACGATTGCCATAGAGTACCATTATAATAATAAAAGCCTGCGGTTCCGTCGGTTTGGTAAATTAATAATCCATTTGCAGGTGATGCAATGGCGTTTTTTTGTGCTTGTGTTAGTCTTGGTACTAACATACCTTTATTGGTTGCGGTAATGTCTAAGACAGAAGAGGCATCGGGTGTCGTAGTGCCTATGCCTACTTGCGACCAAGTAAATAAACTGCTTAAAAGCAAGGCGAGGGTAAATAGTTGTTTTTTCATCATACTAAAGTTTTATAGTAAACCATAGCGAGTAGGTTAAGATTTAGGTTCTTTTTTGTTTGGGACAAAAAAATATTAAATTCTGTTCTAAACTAACAGGAAGGTCTTGGGCTGCCAAAAAAACTTAGTGAACGGGCACTTTTTTTTAGTGAATGGAATAATTACAGTAATTTTTGCTTAAATAGGTACTGTTGCCCGGTGTAAGATATAAGACCGCTCTGCTAAAAGACAAAAGACTTGGTCGTAACTAACTGATAATGTCTTTGTAATTATTCAGAGTAATTATTTAGTGTTTTATTATTATACTCGGCTCTATGTTGTTTATAGTGGGTAAATTATTTATTTTTAATTACCACTTAAATCAACATAGCACCTTATACTCTTTTAAACATAATAATAGATAGTTTTTACGTAAAAGAGCCTAATTTTAGTCGGACAACATTAAATATTCTGCAAGCGTTGTAGCACTTCTTCTTTATTGGAACTTGTTAACGGAATTTCTTCAGAATCTACTACCACCGATTTTTTTTTAATTTCAGAAATCTTATGAAGATTTACCCAATACGATCGATGAGTTTGCACAAATTTTTTCGGATTAATTTTTTCAGAAGTGTGTTTTAAGGTATGTGGCACTACATATTTTTGTGAAGGAGTTACCACATAACAATAATTATCAAATGCTTTTAGATAGTTAATACTGGCTTGGTTAATTTTATGGGTTCGACCCTCTGTTTTTAGTAATAAATAATCTTCTGAGGTAAGTGAAAAATTATGCCATGCCAATTCTATATTGCTTCGTAAACCTGCTTCGGTAAAGGGTTTTACTATAAAACCTAAAGGATGGGTTTGTTTTACCCGTTGTATGGTACTGGTGTCGGTTTGTGAGGTTAGGTATAAATAGGGTATTTTACGTTGGTCGAGTTGTATTGCCAAATCGATGCCGTTTTTTTCGCCCTCTAGTTGTATGTCTAACAATACTAAATCGGGGATAAGTTTGTCTATATTGGTAAGGGCTTCTTTGTATTCGTCACTATCTCCCATGACTTTAAACCCTTGTTTTTTTAAGGCTACTTCTACCGTTGCGGTAATAAGCGGCTCGTCTTCAACAATATAAATTTTCAATGGCTTCACTTTTTATGATTTAACTTGGGTCTAAACTAAACCTTAAAATTCCAATTTAGGTATTTATTTAGTGAAGGTACGTTTTTTTTTAGTGAATGTAGAAATCTTGCCTTTTTGGTGTTGTTTATTAAAGTAAAAGCGATTTTTCTCTCTAGGGCTGTTTGAAGGATACTAAATAAAAAAAATTAACTTATTATAGCTCGGTAAATCTATGAATGGTTATAATAGCAATAGTACCTGTTGGAGTATTTTTTGCATAGCTTAAAGTGGCTTTTAATTTTTTAGCAAGGGCTTTAATGAGTTTTATACCAAAGGAAGACTCGTTAATTTTATCGGGCATTCCTTTGCCATTATCTGCTACTTGCAATACCAAAGTTTTGTTTTCTTTTTTTAAGGTAATATGGATGGAGCTTTGAGGCGTTATTTTGGGGAAGGCATGTTTAATTACATTGGTAATAAGCTCGTTTACTATTAAACCCATTGGGGTTATGGTTTCGATGCCTAAAACCAAAGATTGTATTGCTAAATGGTAGTTTATTTTGTTGCCTTCAAACTGGTGACTTTCAAAAATATCTCGGGTTAAATCTTCAAGATATTCTTGGGTGTCTATACCAACCAATTGGTCTTTACTGTATAGTTTTTGGTGAATAAGTACCATAGATCGCACTCTGTTTTGGGCTTCTTGTATGGCGAGTTTTGCTTCTTTATCTTCCATACTTTCAGACTGTAGATAGAGCAAGGAAGCTACAATCTGGAAACTGTTTTTTACACGGTGGTGGGTTTCTTTTAGTAAAACATTTTTTTCGTCAACGGTAGCTTCTAATAACTTTTTTTGTTTGGCAAGAAGGGCGTTTTTCTTTTGGTTTTTATAAAGAAAAAAGCCAATTATTCCTGCAATTAAAATTCCTAGGATCGCTAAATATGAAAACAAACGTTTTTGCTGTGCTTCCTTTTCGGTTTCAAGAGTAAGTACTTTAAGTTGAGCGTCTTTTTTTTCGGTTTCGTATTTTTGAAGAGCCTCGGTTAGATTTTTATCCTTTTCAACAGAAAAAATAGAGTCTTTTTGCTCATTGTAAATTTGAAATAGATCCAAGCCCTTTTTAAATTTTTTATTAGTTTTATAAGCATTAATTAAATCGGGAGTCATATTAAATTGGTCATCAAAAAAATTTGCTTTACCAAAAATAGAATAAGCTTTGTGTAAGTAATTTAATCCTTTTTTATAATTATTTTGAGCAATATTTACATTTCCTAATCCTCTAAGTAAGGTAGCATATTGTCTTAAATCATTAACTGTATCTGTTTGTTTTAATATTTTATAATAAATATTTTCAGCTTTGTTGTAGTGTTCTAAATCGGTGTATAAATTAGCAAGATTGAGTGAAAGTAAATTTATATACTGAAAATTATTAGTTGTATTTATTTGTTTTACGGCTTCTTCCATAAAATACTGAGCCTTTTGATAATCATTCCTGTTTTTATAAATGTTTCCAATATTGTTTAAAGCCAATGCACTTCGACGCAAATCTCCTTGCGAACTGCTTAACACTTGTGCTTTTTTAAAATATTTTAAGGATAAGGAGTCGTTTCCGTTATTTTCATACGCTGCTCCTATCCCGTTATACATAGAGCTTAATCGTGATGAATCTTTGACTTTTTCGAAATAATTAGCCGCTTTAAAAAAATGGTCTAAGGCTTTTTTATAATTGGTTTGGGTAACATAGGTATTCCCTAAATAATAATTAGCAAATGCCATATGTAACGAGTCTTTTAATTTTTGAGCAGTTTCAAAAAATAGGTTTGCATATTTTTGAGATTGAACAGGATTTGTATAATAGGTTTCTCTACGTAACAGGTTATAGGTGTTCATCCTTATAGTATCATTAGTTGTAGTAGTAATAACACTCTCAAGACTATCTATTTTTAAAATGTTTTGAGAATAACTGGTAAAATTATTTAAAAACTGAAAAAACAAGAATAGAAAAAAAATCTTTTTAAACATAATATCAAGCTAATTAGTTAAATAAATATAGTGTTTTTAAATGAGTGCATAAAATATCCTTCATTTAACTTTTATTTTTACCGAAAACTATCCTTTTTTAAAGTCTTATCTATATTTTTGAAAAAGTTACAATTTTAAACTATGTCAGATAAAAAACGTCTTTTCCTTGTAGATGCATACGCACTCATTTTCCGTGGTTATTACGCCTTTATTAAAAACCCTCGAATCAATTCAAAAGGACTCGACACCTCTGCTATAATGGGGTTTATGAATTCTCTTTTAGATGTTATTAAAAGAGAACGTCCAGACCATCTTGCCGTTTGTTTTGATAAAGGAGGAAGCGTTGCCAGAAAAGAAGCTTTTCCAGAATACAAAGCAAATCGCGATGAAACTCCCGACGCTATTAGAACAGCGATACCTTATATATATGAAATTTTGGAAGCGATGCACATTCCAATTATGGTTAAGGAAGGGTTTGAAGCAGATGATGTCATCGGAACACTAGCCAAAAAAGCTGAAAAGGAGGGCTATCAAACTTTTATGGTTACTCCCGATAAAGATTTTGCTCAGTTGGTTTCTGAAAATATTTTTATGTACCGTCCAGTTTTTGGTGGTGGCTATGAAACTTGGGGAATCCCTGAAGTACAAAAGAAATTTGAAGTTGAAAATCCGTTACAAGTCATAGACTATCTAGGAATGATGGGCGATGCCAGCGATAATATTCCCGGACTTCCAGGCGTTGGCGACAAAACTGCCAAAAAATTTATTAAAGCCTACGGAAGTATGGAAGGGCTTTTAGAAAACACTCACGAGCTAAAAGGAAAGATGAAAGAAAAGGTAGAAGCTGCCAAAGATCTCGGTATTCTTTCAAAAAAATTAGCAACTATTATGTTGGATGTACCTGTGGAATTTCACGAGGAAAACTTTAAAATGTCACATCCTGATATAGAAAAAGTAACCCAACTTTTTGAAGAGTTAGAATTCCGTAGAATGATTGTTAATTTTACGAAAACATTTTCTGAAGAAGCTACTTCAGCCACCTCAAAAGTTAAATCGGAGAGCATCCCCCTTCGAAGGGGGACTGAGGGGGATGTCGCTTCGACTCCGCTCAGCGACCAGAAAACATCTGCAGGTCAAGGACAATTTTCTCTTTTTGGCAGCGACAACGAACCTTCAGAAAACACTACTTATAGCTCTAGAAAAACCATCGAAAACACCGAACATTTTTACCAAACCGTTCAACCGGGAATGGGAACCAAATTATTTCTTCAGAATTTAATAAAACAGAAGTCGGTGTGTTTTGATACCGAAACCACAGGACTCAATCCAATTACTGCCGAGTTAGTCGGAATTGCATTTTCGTGGGAAGTAGGGAAAGGATTTTACCTTCCTTTTCCAGAAGATAAAACGGAAGCACAAAAACTTATCGAGTTGGTTCGTCCTTTTTTTGAAAATGAAAGCATTCAGAAAATTGGACAGAATTTAAAATATGACATCAAAGTTTTAAAAAAATACGAAATTTCGGTAAAAGGAAAGCTGTTCGATACCATGTTGGCTCACTACCTCATCAATCCCGATATGCGTCATAATATGGATGTGCTTGCTGAAACATATCTCAACTACACACCTGTTTCAATCACCGAATTGATTGGCAAAAAAGGAAAAAATCAGCTTTCGATGCGTGAAGTTCCTTTAGATAAAATTACCGAATATGCTGTGGAAGATGCAGATATTACGCTTCAGTTAAAAGAACATTTTGAAAAAGAACTTTCTGAAGCAGACACCCAAAAATTGTTTGATGACATTGAAATTCCGCTACTTCAAGTGTTGGCAGATATGGAATTGGAAGGAATTAATTTAGATGTAGATTTTCTTCATAGTCTAACTTCAGATTTAGACAATGACATTAAAAATCTGACTTCCAAAATTTTTGAAGCTGCTGGAGAAGAGTTCAATATTGCTTCACCCAAACAATTAGGTATCGTTTTATTTGAAAAAATGAAGTTGGTTGAAAAACCTAAAAAGACGAAAACAGGACAGTACTCTACTGCCGAAGAGGTACTTTCTTATTTAGCTAAAGACCACGAAATCGTTAGAGATATTCTGGAATATCGTGGATTGGCAAAGTTAAAAAGCACCTATGTAGATACACTTCCGAAGCAAGTAGAACCCACAACAGGAAGGGTTCACACCGATTATATGCAAACGGTTGCTGCCACAGGAAGACTGAGTAGTAACAATCCTAATTTGCAAAATATTCCTATTCGAACCGTTCGTGGTCGTCAGGTTAGAAAAGCTTTTGTTCCTAGAAATGAAGATTATATTTTATTGGCGGCAGATTATTCGCAAATAGAATTACGAATAATCGCAGCTTTAAGTGAAGAGGAGAATATGATTGAAGCTTTTAAAAACGGCGAAGATATTCATGCTTCAACCGCAGCAAAAGTTTTTGATGTTCCTTTAAACGAAGTTACCAAAGAGCAACGTAGCAATGCAAAAACAGTGAACTTCGGAATTATCTACGGAGTGTCTGCTTTCGGATTGAGTAATCAAACCGATTTGTCTCGTACCGAAGCAAAAGAGTTGATAGAAACGTATTATGAAACCTATCCAAAATTAAAAGAATTTATAAGCAAACAGATAAATTTTGCACGTGAAAACGGTTACGTACAAACAGTTTTGGGCAGAAGGCGTTACTTAAACTCCATAAATGCGTCTAATGCAATAGTACGAGGTGCAGCAGAACGGAATGCTGTAAATGCTCCTATTCAAGGGTCGGCTGCCGATATTATTAAAATAGCGATGATTAATCTTCATCAGAAAATGGAAGAAGGAAATTATAAAAGCAAGATGTTGCTTCAAGTTCATGATGAATTGGTTTTCGATATTTATAAACCAGAATTAGAGCAATTAAAACCTATGATTAAATCTGAAATGGAAAATGCTTTTCAACTTTCGGTGAATTTAGATGTAGATATTGGACTGGGAAAAAATTGGTTGGAAGCACATTAAAAAAAACCTCCTGCAAGGTCTTTAAGGCCTTGCAGGAGAAACCAATAGAAATTAACAAAACCCTTAATATTTTAGGGAAAAACTTGTGATAACTGTTACATATTTGAAAGACATTTATACTTAGCTTTGCATAAATTATTAATTTAATCCTTTGGATTGGGCAACAAATAGGATTTGAAACTTTTAAAACCTTTATTGTATTTCTCATTATTTCAGTATCCACTTACTGAAGAAGAAATTTATGCCTTTTCTGAAGTTTCTTCAAAGCAACAGATTAAAGAAGAATTACAACAATTGGTAAATGAAAAGATACTTTATAAAATTGACGATTTTTATCTTTTTGAAAACGATGCTTCCTTGGTAAAAAGAAGAATTTCAGGAAACCAAATGGCAAAAGACATTCAAGAAAAAGCCAATAAAGTTTCAAGGTTTATTTCCAAATTCCCTTATGTGGAAGGTGTTGGAATTTCTGGATCCCTTTCAAAAGGTTATTATGATGATGATGGCGATATTGATTTCTTCATTATCACTTCCCCAAAAAGATTATGGATTGCAAGAACACTACTCATTCTTTATAAGAAAATATTCTTACTAAATTCTAAAAAATATTTTTGTGTCAACTATTTTATCAGCACTAATTCCTTAGAAATTGAAGAGAAAAACCGTTTTACAGCAACTGAACTCACTACGATGTTACCCATGTACGGCAACGGAAGTTTTCATAGTTTTTACGAACAAAATAAATGGGTAAATTCTTATTTACCTAACAAAACAATTGCTGAAGGATTATCAAATTTAAATCCTGTTAAAAAGCCAATTTTCACAAAAGCTATTGAAGGGATTTTAAACACCAAACTAGGCGACTGGTTAGACACTTTGTTTTTAAGAATTACCTACAAAAAATGGAAAGTAAAGTTTCATAAATTAGAAGAAAAACAGTTTAATGTGGCTTTAAAATCTACTAAAACAGTTTCTAAACATCATCCTTTAAATTTCCAACGAAAAGTTATCGAACGACTAAATGGAAAGTACGATGAGCTAAAAGAAAAACACAACATTCATTTAGCAAAAGAACATGCTTGATATCCTTTTTTCGCATTCCTATTATTACCCATTAGACAAAAAACAATGGGCAAATAAAACTCCCTATCCGCCATTGGGAACGATTTACGCGGCTTCCTTAATGCGTGAAAACGGATATTTAGTTTCACTTTTTGATACCAATTTACGAAGTAGTTCTTCCGAAATTGAAGTTGAAATTAAACAGCAAAAACCTTCCTTTTTAGTCATTTACGATGATGGTTTTAACTACCTCACCAAAATGTGTTTGACCAATATGCGGGAGGCTGCCTTTAAAATGATTTCTATTGGAAAAAAATACAACTGTACAGTCATTGTGAATAGCTCAGACAGTACCGATCATTATCAAAAATACTTGAAGGCAGGTGCCGATTTTATCATTTTAGGCGAAGGAGAACTGACTTTAAAAGAATTGGTTTCAAAAATTAAAAACAAAGAAGATACTTCCGATATAAAAGGAATTGTTTACAAAAAAGAGGATGAGTTTATTATCACTTCAAAAAGAGAGGTTTTAAAAAATTTAGATGAGTTACCCATTCCTGCATGGGATTTGGTCGATGTTGATGCTTATAAAAAAGTATGGGCGGAACGTGGCAGAAAATTCACCTTAAACATGGCAACTACACGAGGTTGTCCTTATAAATGTAATTGGTGTGCCAAGCCAATTTATGGAGTTCGTTATAATTCGCATTCTCCCGAATATATTACCAAACACATTACCTATTTAAAAGAAAATTACGGAGTTACCAACTTTTGGATGTGTGATGATATTTTTGGATTAAAACCAAATTGGGTTCAGAGTTTTAATACTGAATTGAAAAAAGCAAGCCTTGAGATTGAATATGTAATTCAAAGTCGAGTAGATTTATTATTAAAAGAAGACACCATTGATGCTTTGGCAGAAAGCGGATTAAAAGAAGTTTGGGTAGGTGCAGAAAGTGGTTCGCAAAAGATTTTGGACGCGATGGATAAAGGCACACAACTTTCTCAAATCTATGATGCCACTCGATTATTAAAACAAAAAAACATACAAGTTGCATTTTTTATTCAGTTTGGGTATTTAGGTGAAACCAAGGAAGATATTGCCAAAACCTTTGCAATGATTAAAGAATTACAACCCGATAATATTGGGATTTCAGTTTCATATCCTTTACCAGGAACTAAGTTTTACGAAAAGGTAAAAGACGATTTTAAAGGAAAAGCAAATTGGACAGATTCCGATGATTTGGCGATGATGTTTCAAGGGACTTTCAATTCAAAGTATTACAAAAAATTGCATCGATATGTTCATAAAGAATATAGGAAGAGTCAGGCAGTAGCAAATTACAAACAGTTTTTTAAGAATCCGTTTTCGGTTTCTGGGAGTAAATTACGATCGATGCTTTTGTATTTTTATTATTTACCTAGTTCTATGGTGGATCGGGTGATTTTGGATAAAATGGAGCATACAAAATAAAACCATTAAGGCATTAAGATTTCCTGCAAGGTTTCAAAAACCTTGCAGGTATCTTTTGTTTGAATAGTTAAACCTACAAGGTCTTAAAGACCTTGCAGGAGAAAATAAAAATAGATTCCGTGTCAAGCAAGGAATAACAAAAAAACTTTGGGACCTTTGTGAAAAGCTTTGTGTCCTCTGTGGTTAAAAAAATGAGTGATTTCGATAAACACGCAAAAAACTACGATGCTGTTTTTACCTATTCCGAAATAGGAAAAGCACAACGCAGTCGTGTATATCATTTTCTGAATAAATACATTCTTTCAGAAAAAAAACTGAACATTTTAGAGCTCAACTGTGGGACTGGAGAAGACGCAAACTATTTAGCCAAATTAGGTCATCAAGTTCTTGCAACCGATATTTCAGGAGAAATGATTAATGTTGCTAAAGAAAAACACCAACACAAAAATCTTAATTTTCAACAATTAGATATTACTAAAATCACTTCGGAAACCTTTATTGAAAAGTTTGATTTAATATTTTCAAATTTTGGAGGTTTTAACTGTTTATCAAGAAATGAAATTGCCAGCTTTTTTTCTATTTCTGAAAATTTATTAAACCTAAATGGAAAAATGGCTTTGGTAATAATGTCAAAACATTGTTGGTGGGAACGGTTTTATTTTTCAATAAAAGGAGATTTTAAAAAAGCTAAAAGAAGAAATACCAACAATTTTGTCTATGCCAATGTAGAAGGAGTACAAGTTCCTACTTGGTATTATAATCCAGAAGAAATTGAAAATTTAGCAAATAATATTTATACTAAAACTATTATAAAACCCATAGGAATTGCGATTCCGCCATCTTATTTGGAACCTTTTTTTAAGAATAAAAAGTGGTGGTTAAAATTATTAATTTGGAAAGAAAAATGGTTGTCAAATAGCTTTTGGGCTAAATATGCTGATCATTTTTTGATTATCTTTCAGAAATCTTAACCATCCTGCAAGGTTTTTTGAAACCTTGCAGGAAACAAACATATGAGCATCATCCTAACCCACGCATATTATTTAAACGAAGATCCTTTGGAAGCTAAAATAATGAAGCCTTATGCTCCTTTGGGATTGCTTTATATTTCTGGGTATTTAAATGAACAAAAAATTGAAAACCATTTGTTCGATGCTACTTTTTCCAAGCAAAAAGAACAATTAGATTTTATTGAAGAGAAGCAACCTAAAGTAGTTGCTATTTATGCCAATTTAATGACTAAAATCAATGTCATTAAACTCGTAAAGGTTTTAATTTCTGAAGAAAAATATGGCTTTCCAAAAATTGTTTTAGGAGGTCCCGATGTTACCTATAATTTAGAAAACTACTTAAAAACAGGAGCACATTATTTAGTAATTGGTGAAGGCGAACAAACGATGGCTGAGTTGTATCAAGCAATTTCTAATAATCAAAATGTTTTAGAAGTCAACGGGATTGCTTATTTAGAAAATAGCAAGGTTGTTAAAACTCCACCACGAGAAAAGATAAAAGATTTAAGTACCCTTCCGCTGCCAAATAGAGAAGGAATTGCTATCGAAAAATATTTAGAAACTTGGAAAACACATCACGGAAAAAGTTCGATGACTATAAGCACACAACGAGGTTGCCCTTATACTTGCAAATGGTGTAGTACAGCTGTTTACGGACAAAGTTACCGCAGAAGACCCGCTAAATTAGTAGTGGAAGAAATGGCAATGCTTCAGAAAAAATACAATCCTGATTCCATTTGGTTTGTAGATGATGTTTTTACGGTAAGTCATAAATGGATGCGAGAATTTCATTCAGAAACACTAAAGCAACATATTAAAATTCCGTTTGAATGTATCACCAGAGCGGAACGTTTGAACGATGAAATCCTTCAGCTTTTAAAAGAAGCAGGATGTTTCAGAATTTGGATTGGTGCTGAAAGTGGTTCGCAAAAAATTATCGATAAAATGGACAGGCGAGTAAATGTTGAAACGGTTTCCGAAGCCATTAAAAAAACAAATGCTATTGGTATTGAAACGGGTACTTTTATTATGTTGGGTTATCCTGGAGAAACTGAAGATGATATTAACAAAACCATTTCCTATTTAAAAAATGCAAATCCTAGTCATTTTACCATCACCATTGCGTATCCGATAAAAGGAACTTCACTTTATTCAGAAATTGAAAAAGACATTACCGTACAACCAAATTGGGAAACTTCAACCGATCGGCAAATTGATTTTAAAAGAACCTATTCTAGAAAATATTATGATTATGCGGTTCGGAAAGTGGTGAATGAGGTTAATTATAACAAGGAATTATTAAAAGGAAATAACAAAAATAATTTGAAAGCTTTAAAGTTAAAAACGAAGGCTATCTTAGCTAGTGGATTAATGAAAATGAACAAATAATGAAAAAACTAATAATTCTTTTTTTAAGTATCGTTTTTGTTTCCTGTACCAATTCAACTTACAACGATATTGTTGCCGAAGACCTTCCTTTACAACTAAAATGGAATAAGATTTACGAGGAAGATAATCTTCAGAAATCCGTTATAGGTTTGGAATGGGCACTCTCCTATATAGGTGCAACTTTACCCTATCAGAATATGGGGATTTCAACGAAAAATAACATAATTAGTGTTGATTTAGAACAATTAGGATTCAACTCGAATGCTTTAGAAAAAATGAAAAAGTTAAAGGAAGTTATTATCACTTCCGAAGAATATCAAGTTACAGGAACTATTGACTTAGGAAGGTTTGTGACTTTATTACTTGGAGCTTCCGAACATTATTATGAAATTACAGGAGTTCCTTATTTACTAACAGATTTGCTGGATCCATACGATCTAAATTCAGAAAGAGGATATGTGAATAATTCGGGGGTTAGTTTTGAACATCGGATTATAAATTTTTCGGAACAAAACGGATTTAATCAATTATTTTTTTGTGAAGAAGTAGATCCTGAAACGGGTGTGGCTATAGAATATGAAACGGTAGAATTAATGCAAAACGGACAAATAAGATTCGGAATTTACGATAAAGATGGTTTTAGAATTAACAATACAGACCCCGAACATTCCATCGCGGGAAAACCTGCCAAATGTATGTGGTGCCATGAATCTAAAATTCAACAATTAAGTGAACAAGATGATTTTGAAGGGTTTATTCCTTATTTAGAGTTTAGGGATATCATTTTAGATTATAAAAATTCTTTTAGTTTATTACAAGTCTCCTTGGAAGATGGAGTTGATTTTCAAGAAACCCAACAACATACCTTAGCCGAATTATTATATATTTCATTTATGGAACCTTCCGCAAAACGACTGAGTTTAGAATGGGATATGCCTGTTGCCCAAGTAGAAAATTTATTGGCAGGATTGCCCACTCATATTCACGAAGAATTCTTTTATTTAGGCAATTTATATAATAGAGAAGATGTGGAATCTTTAGCACCTTTTTCAGGATTACAAGTTTCCAGTAGTGTGAGAGAAGAGTCTGAAGTAGAAGTAAATTTTATAAACTAATACATAGATTACTAAGAATGCTCAACGGAAAAAAAATAATAGTCATTCTCCCTGCTTATAATGCGGAAAGTACGCTGGAAAAAACCTATCATGAGATTCCGTTTGACATCGTTGATGATATTATTTTAACCGATGATTTTAGTAGCGACCATACCGTTTCAGTAGCAAAAAAAATAGGGATTAAACATATTATTGAGCATCCAGAAAATAGAGGTTATGGTGCTAATCAGAAATCTTGCTATAAAAAAGCATTGGATTTAAAAGCAGAAATTGTGGTGATGTTGCATCCAGATTATCAGTACAATCCGAAGTTAATTCCGGCAATGAGTTCGTTAATTGCAAACGATGTTTTTAAAGTGGTTTTAGGTTCTCGTATTTTAGGAAAAAGTGCTTTAAAAGGAGGAATGCCTTTTTATAAATATTTTTCGAATCGGGTGTTGACCTTTTTTCAGAATTTATTAATGGGACAAAAATTATCGGAATATCATACGGGTTATCGCAGTTTTAGTGGAGAAGTTTTAAAGGAAATTGATTTTGAAGGAAATTCAGATGACTTCATATTCGACAATCAGTTATTAGCACAAATCTGTTTTCAAGGAATTGAAATAGGCGAAATTTCTTGTCCAGCGAAATACGAAAAAGATTCGTCTTCTATTAATTTTAGTAGAAGTG
Source organism: Flavobacteriaceae bacterium (assembly GCA_027080135.1). GTDB lineage: Bacteria > Bacteroidota > Bacteroidia > Flavobacteriales > Flavobacteriaceae > Marifrigoribacter. Next base: position 18,445 of record JALWUJ010000006.1, read on the forward strand.
TTACTTATGGTTTGGGCGTTTTGGGAGTTTCTTTGAAGTATTTTTTACAGAAGATGGGGTTTCGGTTTAAGTTGTTCAACTCCTGCAAGGTTTCAAAAACCTTGTAGGTATAAAACCAACAGCAACTATTTTGGCTAAAAGTTATTTTAATCAATACCTACAAGGTCTCAAAGACCTTGCAGGACAAGAAAAAAATCTTCCTACAAGGTCTTAAAGACCTTGCAGGATAATTAAAAAAACCTTAAAGGCATAAAATTAACAAAATGAAATTAGATTTTTTAGAAAAAGATTACTACTACCATATTTATAACAAAGGGATAAATGGTGAAATAATTTTTAATTCGGAGGAAAATAAATACTATTTTTTAAAACTATGTTCAAAGTATTTAACAAATAATGTTTCTGTGTTTTCATATTGTTTAATGGACAATCATTTTCATTTTCTTGTTAGAATTGAAAGTGAGGAAAAAACGGTAACTCAAGCTTTTTCTAATTTATTTAATGCTTATGCAAAAGCGAACAATAAAAAAAATAAACGAAGCGGAAGTTTGTTTGAAAAACATTTTAAAAGAATTCGAATTGAAAAAGAAGAGTATTTAAGACAATTGATAGTTTATATTCATTTAAACCCAAATCGTCATTTAGGAATAGATTTTGAAAAATTTAAGTTTTCATCATATCAAGCTATTCTATCAAATAAAAAAACATCCATAAGAAGAGAGGATGTAATAGAATTATTTGAAACCAAAGAAAATTTTGAATATTTCCATAATTATTCAAAAGAAATTAGCGATTTAAAATTAACTTTGGAATAAGACCTCCTGCAAGGTTTTAAAAATCTTGTATGTGTAAAAAAACAAAACATTTGAAAAAAACCAATAACTACAAGGTCTTAAAGACCTTGCAAGACAAGTAAAAAAGAAAAACATCCTGCAAGGTTTCAAAAAACCTTGTAGGTATAAAACCAAAATAACTAATTAAACTATTAATACCTACAAGGTCGCAAAGACCCTGCAGGATAGGAAAAATGAAACAATATAAAAGCAAATACATTACTATCGCTGGCTACGTTTTCATAGCCCTAATTTGCAGTATTTTTATTTTTCAAGCTAGCACTTTTGTTCCTCACGATTTTGCCAATTATTATTTTGGAGGGGAGTTTTTAAAGTTAGGAAAGTTCAATTCCACCATCTACTTTCCACATATTTTTAATCAGGAAATTACTAATTTGGGTTATAAAAATATTTTTATAAGTTATGCTCCCAATACGCCTTTTTTAGCCCTCTTTTTTTATCCGTTTGCCTTCCTAAGTTTAGCTACTGCAAAAATTGTTTTTAATGTAATAAGTCTTCTTTTGTTTTTATATAGTCTTCGGAAATTAGTTAAAACTTTTTCCATAAAACCCGTTTTTCTATTCTTAATCCCTTTGGTTTTTTTAATTCCTCTTCGGAATAACTTTCTTTTTGGACAAGTGTATTTAGTACTTTTCTTTTTACTTTCTGAGGGCTTTTTAGCCTACAAAAAAGAAGCCTATATAAAAATGAGTTTGTTTTGGGGATTGACAATTTTATTAAAAGTTTTTCCTGTTTTATTATTTGGAATGCTGATTTTTAAAAAGAAATATAAAGCCATTCTCTATTTAGGAAGCGTTTGTGTTTTACTACTAAGCCTCTCTATTTTTGTTAACGGATTTGACGTCTGGGATTTTTATTTCAGCTCTGTTTTACCTAGATCGGGAAATGGCGAAATAGCGGGAGAATTTGTACAGAATTACCAGTCGGTATTTATGTTTTTAAAGTATTTATTTCCTGAAAATAGCACTGTATTTTCAATGATGTTGCTTTTATTTAAATTAGCTCTTTTAGTAATCAGCTATTTTTTCACAAAGCAGGAATCTTCTTCATTAAAAGTCTTTTCTTTTTGGTTGTTTGTAAGCTTATTACTTTCACCTTATGGCAGTACCTACACCAATTTATTATTGATATTTCCTTTTTTATATTTAAGTACAAAAGAAGATTTTAAACATAAAAATATTATCCCGTTATTTTTATTTATAGGAATTTTGTTTGTTCCTGTTCAACGGTTTTCAGGATTTAACCTTCCGTTTTCTTTTCCAAGGTTGTTTTTAATGATCTTGCTGTTTCTGTTTTTTATAAAAGAAAACATAGTACAAGTAAATTGGAAAAAAAGTGTAGGTTTTATAGCACCTGTGATGGTCGTTTTTTTTATTTTCTTTCTTCCAAAAGAAGAAATTTCTAAAGCTAAAATACTTTCAAAAAACCATATTTTAACGTATGATTATAAAGTTAAAAACAAGCAATTGGTTTATAATTTTTGGAGTGCAAATGGTGAAAACAAAGAAGTTACTACGGTAAATGTACAATCGTTGGATACCATTTCGGTACAATTAATAAATAATCAAGTGTATTATAAAAACGAACAACTTACTTTTGAAAAAGGTAACAAATTAAAACCTGCTATAATTAATCAACATCAGCTAATTTATTTGAGTGATGCTAAAAAAGGGATTGGGTTTTATAGTTTGTATATTTCAACTCTTAAAAATTAGTAATGAAATCGTTTATTAAAATTGTAAAAAGAATAGTTTCTATAATCCCTAGCGATTATAAAAAACTTACCATAAGGTTTTTTATAACGTCCCTAATTTTGTTGGTTTTAGATGTTTTTTCAATTTTCCTTTTAATTCCAATAATGGTCTCTCTATTAGATCAAACAGCTAGTATTCCTTTTTTACCCATAGATTTTTTGAACAAAAACAAGCTTCTTTTATTGGTAATTATTATATTATTTTTCTTGTTGAAAAACTACATTGCAATTCATATTAATAAATATCAAGCTAAAATTGCATATAATTTAAGTTCAGAATATTCTTTAATATTATCCGAACATTACATTTTAGGAAATTATCTCGATTTTAAAAAACAAAAAAAGTCTTCCATTATCAAAGAAATTATTTTTGTGGCAAACGATTTTGTGGCGAACATTCTTTTATCTGTAAACTCTATTCTTTCTGAAATTACTTTATTACTTTTAATATTTATTATTGGTTTATACTTTTATTTTACCATCACAATATTAATAGTTGTTATTACGGGGTTTATTCTTTTTATTTCTAATTATTATAATCGTAAAGAAATAGATAAAATTAACACTACTAGGTCTCGAGAATACGATGAAAATATAAGTAATCTCACTAATTTATTAAATGGGTATATGTCTATAAAATCTCCCGAATTATTAAATCATTTTTTAAGTACATTTCATAAGTCAAACCAGAAACTAAATAGCAATTATGCTGTTTTACACGCAAAAAAGATAAACAATAGCAAGCAAACAGAAATTTTAATGGTTCTAATACTTTGTATTGTGTTTTTAATAGTACATTTTTTTTCTGTTTCAGGAATGAATACAGCAGTTTTTCTGTCTGTTTTTGGAGCCTTATTTTTCAAAGCTATTCCGGCTATAAATAAATTGAACATTAGCAGAACCAATCTAAATGCTCATAAATACACTTTAGAAATTTTAGAAAAAAAGATGGGGGTAATTTCTAAAATAGATTCAGATATTACTCCTTTACAATTCAATAGCTCGATTAAACTAAAGAATATTTCATTTTTTTATCAAAAAGAGGAACCTATTTTAAAGAACGTCAACATTACTATTAATAAAGGCGAATTTACAGCCATTAGTGGTGTATCTGGAGTTGGTAAAACCACCTTATTAAATATAATTTCAAAATTGATAGATCCATTATCTGGAAGTGTTTTTTTAGACAATATTGAAATCACTAATACTAACAAGTACAATTATTTTAAGCTCATTACCTACCTAACACAAAAGCCTTTTATTTATGAAGGTACTATATTAGAAAATCTCTTCTTAAAAAACACCGAATTTAATAATGACAAACTAACCGAATTGCTAAAATCATTAGACCTCTTTAGCACCATAAATCAGCTCCCCGAAAAACTAAACACTTATATTGGTAATGATGGGAGTAATCTTTCTGGAGGACAATTACAACGCCTATGTATTGCAAGAGCTATTTTATACAAACCTCAAATATTAATTTTAGATGAAGCCACTAATAATTTGGATAAAGAAACTGAAAAAAAAGTACTTAGCTTCTTAAAAACATTTGCAAACCAAACCAATACCACAATCATATCTGTTTCACATCATTTAGGGAATGAAAAAGACATATTCAACAATATCATACATTTAGAATAAACAATGAAGTTTAGCATTATAACCATCACCTATAATCGAGCTCACCTTATTGCTGAAACGATTGAAAGTGTTTTAAACCAAACCTATCAAAATTTTGAACATATTATTATTGACGATGGGTCAACAGATAATACCGAAGAGGTTGTGAATTCTTTTAATGATAAAAGAATTAAGTATTATAAATATTCGAAAAATGGAAACCTTAGCATTCTTTGGAACTTAGGTTTTAAATACTCGACAGGAAGTTTTTTATCTATTTTAGATTCAGATGATATTTGGCATAAAGAAAGATTACAAAACACTTTTGATGTGATTCAAGAAAATAAGGGTGTTCAAATAATAATGAACAACCTTACTTTATTTAATAGTGAAAAAACTTTCGAACAACCTTACTTTAATTTTAAAGAAGATTTTAATAAAAATATCTTAATTGATTTACTTAATGAATCTATTTTAACATTCCCTGTTTTTACATTCAGTAAAAAGCTTCTAAAATCTATTGGCTCAATGGATGAAACTATACCAGATGGGCAATATGATTTATATCTTAGAATCTGTTCAAAAAACAATACTTATTACATAAACAAATCATTGCTTTACAAAAGAGTTCACAATCAAAACATATCAAATACTGAGAATGTAATCAACCTATTAACTGCTTTAAAAACATTGAATAAGTTAAAAAACAGCAATCATATAAACGAAGAAATATTTCAAAGGAAATACAATAGCTTTAATTATAAAATTGCCAAATATTATTTCGATAATAAGGAAAACAAAAAAAGTAAACAGTACTTAAATAAGGTGATTAAACAAACTTCTTTATTAAATAAATTACATTTAAAATCAATGCTTTTCAAATTTTCATTATTATTAAAATAATTCAACAAAGGCATTTTCTAGTACATCCCAACTATAGTTTTTGTATGCATAATTATGTCGTTCTTGTTTTTGTTTTAAGGTAGATGGGTGTCTTAATTCGTTTTCTAATAATTTAATTAATGCTCCCTGTCTTGTAAAATCTGCATAATAACCATGCGTAGAGAGCACATCGTTGGCTACTTCAAAATTATGTGCAAAAACTGGTAAACCATAAGCAAGAGCTTCAATATAAACCCTACCAAATCCTTCTTTTAAAGAAGCTAAAGTAAAAATATCTGCAATTTTATAATAGGTAGAAACTTCATCTCTTTTTACTGTTGTAATTAAAAAACTATCTTTTTTTAACTTACTTTCTGCCATACGCCTAACACTTTTGGTTTCTTCATCTTGGTCTCCTAATAAAATTAAAAACACATCTGTCTTTAATTTTGAAACCTCATTAATTATATAATCCATCCTTTTAATACTATTATTTAAAACACCTACCGATAATACAATCGGGAGCTCAGTTGGAATTTGAAGCTTTTCTTTTATGTTATTTTTTTGAGTAGTATTTAAAACCCTAAATTCTTTTGCTATATTAAAACCTATTGGCAATAATATGATATTTTCTTTAGGTATTTTTTCTTTTTTTGCTTTTGCATAAAAATAGGACGTACTTGCAATTAAAGTATCTCTTTCATTAAATAACTTCGGAATACTTTGCCCTCCAGTATAAAAATATATCTTAAATTTTTGTTTACTGATTGTCCTCCATCTATTGTAATAATGATAAAGCATTGGGTCTCCAAAATAAATACAATCTGGTTTTCTTAAAATAAACAACCTCAATGAAAATAAAAAAAAGCTAGTGTTTTGATAATAACGATAATGTCGTTTTGTAAATTTACAAAGCAACTTGCTAAGCCACATTTTTTTTTTTATGCTTCCTACTACTTTTTCTGAAACACTTCTTTTACCACTACCTTTTAATAAAAGAATATTATTTGAGGGGTTTCCATTTAGCACTAAAAATAGTTGGTAACTATGACTTTCAAAACCCCTTTGTATATGCTCCAATCCTGGGCAAATAATAAATATTGTTTTCAATTTTAAAGAGTTTGCAGTTTATCTTTTGTAAATATCCTAAAAATACCAGAATAATAACTTAAATTCATCTTCAAATAATAAATATTATATAATTTCACATCGTGAAAAACAAAATCCTAATATTAAACCCTCGTAGTGCCAAAGGCAAGCATAGAATCCCTAATTCTATCTTACAGGTTGGAGTATTTATTTCTTAAAATCCATAAAGCTAAAATTTCAAGAAAGTAAAAAAATGAAAATCATACAAAAGTACAAGCAAAAACTATTTTATAAAAAACTAATAAAATCAAACGATTTATGTTTTTCTGGTTTTTTAAACCTGAAGGGTAAGAATCTGCGTGATCTTGAACAATAATTTTACATGAAAATTTTAAAAACAATTGTAAAACTAAAATATAATGCGGATATGCTAAACTTTGTATATAAACAACATCTGGATTTAGTTTTTTAATTTTAAAAAACATCTTCCAAGGAAAAAAAACTTTGTTATTATGACTTCGTTTTAAATAGTTAAATTGAATTTCTTCTTTTTTAAAAGATTTATTTACACCAATAAAATCAAAGGCAAAGCTAAACTTGTTTATTTTGTAATATTCATCCACTATATTTGGCATACTATGAAAACTCACGTATACCAAATTAGGTTTACTATTTTTTTTAGATTTAGAAATAATGATTGATTTATTTTTATCGTATAAATACTCAATTATAAAAAATTATACTATTTCGAATAAATTATTAGTTTACTTTTACAATTATATATATAAAAATATTAATTTCCTTTAATGAAGAAGAATTTATTAAAAAATATCAATAAAAAATACTTCCCAAAAAATTACTTTTTTGCACCAGACTGGATTGTATTAGGAGTCAATAATGTCTGTAATTTACATTGTAAAATGTGTGATGTTGGTACACAAAATTATGATACTAATTTTGCTCAAAATCTTGTTGGCACTCACCCCATTAATATGCCAATAGAGTTGATACAAAATATAATATCTCAAATGGCTAAATATTTTCCTAAAACAAAATTAGGCTATGCTTTTACAGAACCACTTGTATATCCTCATCTTGAAGATTCACTTCATTTTGCGAAAAAAAATGGAATTAAAACCTCAATTACAACCAATGCTCTCACTTTAAAACAAAAAGCAAAAAGCATTGTTAAAGAGGGATTAAGAGAGCTTTTTATTTCTTTAGATGGCCCTCAAGATATTCATAATGAAATTAGAGGACATAAAAAATCTTTTCAAAAAGCTATTGAAGGAATTAATGAAGTATTAAGAATTAATCCCAATCAATCAATATCAATTTTTTGTGTTATTACCGAATGGAATATTGGCTATCTGAAAGAGTTTTTAGATGAATTTAATGACTTTCCTCTTCAGCAAATTGGGTTTATGCATACAAATTTTACACCAAAACATGTTGCTGAAACTCATAATGCTATTTGGGCAAATACATATCCAGCAACTGCTTCTAACATTGAAGAAGTTAGAATTGAAAACTTTGATTTAGATACTTTATGGGACGAAATAAATTCGATTAAAAAAGAAAATTACAAGTTCCCTATAAGTTTTTCGCCAGAAATTAATTCGAAAGAAAAACTTTATGAATTTTATCATCAACCCGAAAAAATTATTGGCAAATTATGTAATGATGTTTATAGCAATATTATGATAAAATCTGACGGTAGTGTAATTCCAGCACACGGAAGATGCTATAATCTTGTTCTTGGAAATATTCATCAACAAAATTTAAAGGAAATATGGAATTCCAACATTTTAAATAGATTTAGGAAAGACTTATTAGCGAACGGAGGATTGCTTCCTGCTTGTAGTAGATGTTGTAGTGCATTTTAATAAATATGAAAAACAAAATCCTAATATTTAACCCTCGTAGCGCCAAAGGAAAGCATAGAATCCCTAATTCTATCTTACAAGTAGGAGCGGCTATTTACGGTACATACGATTTTGTTTTTGTAGATGGAAACCTAGAAAACGATCCTTGGAAAAAAATAGAATCTTATTTTAAAACAGGAGACTTTAAATATTTTTGCAGTACCGTAATGCCGGGACCACAACTAAAACAAGCCATTCCGTTTACCAAAAAAATTAAAGCAGCATATCCAGATTGTATTAGCATTTGGGGAGGTTATTTTGCTTCTAACCAATACAAACCCTCTATTACTTCGGGCTTTGTAGATTATATTATTTCAGGGCCTGGGGATTGTGCTTTTCCTCGACTTATCAGTTATTTAGAAGACAATTATTCAAAAATTAAGGAAGCATCAACAGATTCCGACTTTCGTCGGAATGACACAATTGAATGGGAAGCAGAATTATTAAAAATAAAAAACCTCATCTTTCTAAATTCAAAAGGAGAAATTATAAAAACTCCCAAAGAAGAACTTTTAGATCAAGACACACTTCCGCCCTTACCTTACGAACATCTCAACAAATTTTATAATCTTGAAAATTACCTAAGCAAAACCTTCCTCGGAAGAAACACCTTTAGTTACCATTCCAGTTTGGGTTGCCCTTTTACTTGTTCATTTTGTGCGGTTGTACCCATTTACGACGGACGATGGAAAGCAAAATCGGCCGAAACGGTTTATAAAGATGTTAGTTATTTTAAAGAAAAATACAACATTGAAGCCATCGAATTTCACGATAATAATTTTTTTACTTCCCGAAAACGAGTAGTAGAATTTTCTGAACTCATAAAAAACGACAACATTTCGTGGTGGGGAGAAGGCAGAATAGATACCATTAATAAATACACCGATTCCGAATTACAATTAATGAAAGACGCGGGTTGTAAAATGATATTTCTTGGTGCAGAAACTGGAAACGATGAAGTGTTAAAACAGATGAACAAAGGCGGAACGCAAACAGGAGCCATCATCAAAGAGTTTGTAAAACGCTTATATCCTATCGGAATTATCCCAGAACTTTCCTTTGTGTTAGGAATGCCCGCAGATTCTCCAGAAAAAGTAATGAAGCAAATTGAATGGGATATCAATTTTATTAAAGAAATAAAGGAAATCAATCCCGATTCCGAAATTATTATTTACCTATACAGTCCTGTGGCAACCGAAGGATCTGAATTATACGAACAAATACAAAAAGCAGGTTTTCGTTTTCCGAAGCATTTAGAAGATTGGTTAGATCCCGCTTGGGAGAATTTCGATTTACGGAAGAATCCTTTAACACCGTGGTTAACTCCAAAAATGGTAGATAAGATTATGAATTTTGAAACGGTACTCAACGGCTATTATCCAACAGCAACCGATTTTAGAATTAAAGGATTTAAGAGAAGCTTGTTACGAGGAATTTCTAAGATACGGTATCAAACAGGTTTTTACAAATACCCTTATGAAATTAAAGTAATGCATAAAATTTGGAAATACAGACAACCAGAAACTCAGGGGTTTTATTCTGAGTGAGAAATAGAAGCACCTCCTGCAAGGTTTTTTTTAACCTTGTAGGTATATAAAACTTTATCGATTCTGTGTCAAGTAAAAAATTAAAAACAATACCTACAAGGGTTTTGAAACCTTGCAGGACAAGTAAATGTCAACATTAAGAAGCATATTAAAAAAAATTACCAACCCCTTTTTAAAAGCAGGGCTAAAATTTTATTACCGAAAACCAAGAAAATATTCCTTTGATAACATTGAAGTTTTAGTACATCCAGAAGTATTTCCACCTCATTTAACTTTAAGTACTAAGATTCTTTTAAACTTTATTTCTGAACTCGATTTAAAGGACAAAACTTTTTTAGAATTAGGCTGCGGAAGTGGAATCATTTCGCTTTACGCTAGTAAAAAAGAAGCAAAAGTAACCGCTACAGACATTAATAAAACTGCTTTGGAATATCTTGAAAAAGCTTCAGAAGAAAACAAATTGGAAGTAAATTGTGTGTATTCCAATCTGTTTGAAAATTTACAAGGAAGGCTTTTCGATTTTATCATTATCAATCCTCCGTATTATCCTAAAACACCTAAAAACACCAAGGAAGAAGCTTGGTTTTGTGGAGAGAATTTTGAATACTTTAAAAATTTATTTCAGCAATTGCCTAAATTTATTTCCGAAGAAAACAAAACATATATGATTCTTTCCGAAGATTGTAAAATTGAAACTATAAAGACACTTGCTTCAGAAAACAAACTCATTTTTCAAACAGTTTTTCAAACCAAAAAAGTGGGGGAAATGAATACTATTTTCAGAATTACAAAACCTTAGCATTAAACCTTTGTGAGCTTTGTGAAAAAACTTTGAGCTCTCTGTGGTAAAAAATTAACCGAAAAGTCCGCAAAGATTTACGCAGAGAACGCTAAGGAAATTGAATTATAACACAAACCGATAGGTCGCCTTAATCAAGAACGTATTTTCTGGTTGTTGACTAAATATTTGTTCGTCGATAATGGTATTAAAATTGTTTAAGGCATCACCAAAACTTGTAATCCCCTGCGACCACACAAAGAATATTTCAGAACCCGGAATGTATTCCCAACGCAACACCAAATTAGAACGATATTGCACAAAAGAAAAATTAGGATCACCAAATGAATAATCGGTGGTTCCATCTTGGTTTTCATCTACAGAATAAACGCCATCTTCAAAATTAATCTGTTGATCATTATACCAAGTTACTCTGTTGTTTAAATCTTCGGCAGTAGCATTGTTTACATAATTAAAATCGGAATATTTTCCTCTTGCAATAAAGGGCTGACCGTAATACTGAAGGGTTAAATTAGGATTGAAGGTGTAATTAATTCGCAACGTAGCAGACAATGTTTCTTGGTCAATTCTACTTAAAATATAACGAGTAGTACCTACAAAATCTTGTTGAGAAACATACTGAGTTTTGTTGGGATTATTTTCATATTCCGTAGAAAGAGATAAACTTAAAGCATTTAAAGGTTGATAATTTAACCGAACCACATAACGCCGCATTGAAAAATTATTTTGCTGGGCTTGCGAATACACATAACCTAAAGTTGCATTCAACTTTTTAGTCTGATTGGTTCCTGAAAACAAGAAAAAGAAACTCTCATCATTCCAACGCCAACGCGGACCTCCACGTAAAACCGTATTGCTATAAACTCTTGGTTTGTGAGCAACACCTACATCTGTCCACCAATTATTAGCATAATTTATATGCCCATTTAATTCCATTTGAAGGCGGTTGTAATTTCCATCAAAATCAAAAGTAGAAAATTGTTCAAAACCTATTTGGGCATTTCGATACCAAGAAGTAGGAACGTTAAACTCTCTTGTTATTTCAGCATATTGACGAATCTCATCTGCTTGTCTTAAAAAACCAATATCGTTTAATTCTAATTCGGGTGAACGCCAATTTCCTCCAATATTATAACGCCAATTTCCTCCTCCTTGTTTTCCAAATTCTAACATTCCACCGTTTCCTGTTAACGATGTTCTAGTAGGATCTACTTCCACATGACTTGCATCTACTCGCTGAAAAAGATGTGTTAATGAAGTTTGTGTTCTTAAAATTGCATCTTCACTTCCGTTAACATTACTCATTACAAAATCACCCTTTACATAATACTTTCGGTCGCTCCAATTGTGCTTAAAGTCTAAACCTCCTGTGTAGGCACTTTCTCTTAAAAAATCTAAATTCTCTTCTAACTTTCTGTTTGTTGAAGTGAATATTCCTCCGATATACGTATTATTATCATTAAAATCTTTCTGAAGCCTTGTTACCAAATAATTGGTTAAAGGTTCTACAACTTCCTCCCGTTTTTCTCCAACTTCATCCAAACCATCTAAAAAATCTTGATCGTTACTCAATTTTATTTCAGCGTGTTCCTTTGCCGTTACACTTTCTAAAACACCAATAGACCACCCATCTTTTGTTTTTCCGCTAAATTTTGCAGCTCCTAAAATGGTCGTATTATTGGGTATGTCTTCATATTCTCCTTTGCTAATATCGGCGGTTGAATACCCCTGAGGGCTTCTTCCAATTCGTCTTGAAAAGAATAAATTATCCTGCCCACCTCCTACTCGATAATCAAAAATATTTTTATTCTCTACAAAAAAAGGTCGCTGTTCTCTAAAAAATATTTCGAAACCGTCTAAGGCAATCGCTCCTGGATCTGCTTCTACTTGTCCAAAATCTGGATTGACAGTTAAATCTACAGTAAGGTCGTTGGTGATCCCTATTTTCGCATCTAATCCTGCGGCAAATTTTGTGTCGGTTCCATCTCTAAACGGATTTCCTACTTCTTCAGGATAAGTATCTAATTGAGCCAAACCGTAGGGCTGAATTTCCAATTGTTTTTGAGGTTTTAATCCTTTTAATCCTCGCAACACTCCGTATTCACTAACCCAACCAGGAGAATTTGCCAAAATAGGTTGCCATAAAGAACGCTCTTCGGTTCTAAAATATCTTCGCATCATTTCTAAACCCCAAACTTGATCTTGTTCTTTACTAAAACGCAATTGTGAAAGAGGAATTCTAAACTCGGCATTCCACCCTTCTTCTGTAATTCGTGTTTTTACATACCAAATTGGATTCCAACTTTCATCAAAATCGTCTCCATTTAAAGATATAAATTCATCTCCTTTTACTCCCGCAGCAGTAATGGTGAATGAAAAAGCGGTACGTTTATCGTGATTACTATCTAAATGCACTTCTACATAATCGCCTTCAAAACCATCACGTCTAGAAAGTCTACGTTCAATTTTATCGGGTTCGGCATCAAAACTAACCACAGCAAAATAGAGGTTTTTATCATCGTATAAAATTTTAAACTTGGTTTGCTCGGTGGGTGCAGCACCGTTATCGGGTTTATTTTGAATAAAATCTGAAGTCCAATCTACTGTATTCCAAGCCTCTTCATCAAAAAAAGAATCAATTTTTGGAGCTTCATTGGAACCAATATGTTTGGTTGTATAATTTCTTTGAGTTGGTTTTTTTTGTTCTTCAGAATTGTTTTCTTGAGAGAAAATTATAGTTGAAATTAATAAACTGAATATAAACAAAGGAAGTTTTTTCATATTTGGGTTATCAGGTTTATTACAGGACACAAAGTTCGTGA
>JALWUJ010000007.1 GCA_027080135.1 Flavobacteriaceae bacterium
CACTTCTATTTTGATTTCAGTTTTTGGAACTTTATTATTATTAATTATTATAATAAGTTTTTATTTTGATTTATTAAAAACAGATAAAATAATAAATTTAAAAAGACATTTGCCAATTTATATATCGTTTGGAGTTTTAGTGTTTAGTCTTTGTGACACTCCTTTAAGTATATTTTCACATTACTTTAAAGCTATCAATCAAAACTATGTTATTTTAAAAACTAATATTTTATTAGGGGTTAACATTATTATGTACGGAACCTTCATCATAGGTTTTATAGCCTGTGCAAAAGACACCAAAAAACCAGAAGAATTAAATTAAAGAGTATGAGAACAAGCAACAAAGCCACTGTATTTTTAAACGCCACCGAAAGCGATGATGGTAATTCTGCTAATAATTATGGGGTTGATCCTTTGAATTTTAGAAATGATAGGGTTCCTCCAAAAGCTTTTTAAAAGATAAAAAAATCAAATGTATTAAACCCTATAATTTATTATATTGTCACTTTGTAATATAAAAGATGCCACAAGAAGAACCTCTTATTAATCAAGAAACCATCATCCTTATTGTTTATGCGATTTCGGTGATTCTTTTACTGTTGGTATTTGTTATAGGCTTTTTTACCGCTTTTCAGAAACGAAAAAACAAATTGCTTTTAGAGCGTATGGAGGCCAAACGTAAGTTTGAAAAAGAGTTGGCAACATCGCAATTAGAAATTCAAGAACAAACCTTTAAAAATATTGCTTGGGAGCTGCACGATAATGTAGGTCAACTGCTCTCGGTGGTTAATATGCAACTAAGTATGACGCTTTTAAAAGTACCCGAGGGTTTAAAAGAAAATATAAGTGAAATTAAATCGGTTGTTTCAGATACGGTTCAGGAAGTGCGAAATCTTTCCAAAACCCTAAACAACGATGTAATTAATAAAAATGGTTTGGTACGTTCGCTTCAGATTGAAATTGAACGTTTTAATAGGTTGGGTTTTTTAGAAGCCTTTTTTGAAGTAAATGGAACAGAAAAATACATTTCTTCGGAACACGAAATTTTAATATTCAGAATGTACCAAGAATTTCTTTCCAACGTAATGAAGCATTCCAAAGCAGAAAACCTTTCCGTAATTCTGAATTATAACGAAACCAATTTAGAAATTATAGCGGAAGACAACGGAGTAGGTTTCGACACCTCGTTAAAAACTGAAAGCTCTGGTTTACAAACCATCAAAGGAAGAGCAGCCATATTAAATGCTGAATATAAATTGCATTCAGAAATAGGAAAAGGTACTATATTAACCCTCACATATCCCTACCCAGATGACACAGAAGACAGATTTTAATTTAGTAATTGTGGACGATCACCTTTTGGTGGCAGATTCGTTAAAGATGCTTATCGGAATGTTTTCGGGCTATAATGTGTTGTATCACGCTAAAAATGGTTTGGATTTACAGCATAAAATGAATGCGGTAAAAACCCAACCCGATGTTATCTTGTTAGATGTAAATATGCCTGTAATGAATGGTTACGATACGATGGAATGGTTGGAAGAAAATCATCCAGACATCAAGGTTTTAGCCTTGTCTATGGACGATGACGAGGCAATGGTTTTAAAAATGTTGAGTAAGGGAGCCAATGGCTATTTGCTAAAAGACATTCACCCCGAAGCTTTAAAAGTAGCTTTAAATGAAGTGATGGAAAAAGGATATTATCATTCGTATAAAGTAGCAGAAACCTTATTAAATTCATTAAAACCAAAAGAGGTTGAACCTACCATTAAGCTAAATAAAAACGAATTAAAACTACTCCAGCTTTCTTGTAGCGAACTCACGTATACTGAAATTGCAGATATTATGTGCTTAAGTCCAAAAACAGTAGATAATTACCGTGGCGAACTTTTTAAACGTTTTAATGTAAAAAACAGAGTAGGTTTAGTGATATTTGGTTTAAAAAATAATTTAATTAGTATTTAACTTTTTGAGTATTTAATGTACTTTAAAATAATTAAAGCTATTAAAGTGTTTTTTATCAAGAAAATTATTTTTGCAAAGCTCTTTCAAAAATCGTAACATTACGCAAACAAAAATTTCTTATGCAAAGCCAAGACATTAAAGAACAAAACCCAGAAGACGAAGTAATAATTGAAAATAGAGAGTTAAATATTTGGGAAGCACTCATCCCCATAATTGCACTGGTCTTAATGCTTTTTTATAATGTTTTTTATGCCTATGGCGATGATGCTCTTAGTGGGAGTAATCAATTTATACTACTAATGGGAGCTGCTGTTGCTGCTATTGTTGGTTTTTTTAATAAGGTAAAATTCTCCCAAATGATGGAAGAAGTTGCTATTAATGTAAAATCTACCACAGGTGCTATTTTAATATTACTTATGGTTGGATCATTGGCAGGAACTTGGCTTATCAGTGGTATCATCCCTACCATGATTTATTACGGTTTACAAATACTTAACCCAACTATATTCCTAGCTTCTTGTGTGGTAATTTGTGCAATTATATCTGTAGCAACAGGATCTAGTTGGACCACATCGGCTACCGTAGGTATTGCCTTAATAGGAATTGCGGAAGCTTTAGGTATTCCCCTAGGAATGACTGCAGGTGCCGTACTTTCTGGAGCATACTTTGGAGATAAAATGTCACCTATGAGCGATACTACCAACCTTGCTCCAGCTATGGCAGGAACCGATTTATTTACCCACATTCGCTATATGGCAATTACAACCTTTCCTACCATAGTTGTTACCTTACTAGTTTTTATAATTATTGGATTTTCATTAGAACCAAAAGGAGTTGCAGATACTCATGTTATTTTAGAATCTATTGAAAAATCCTTCCATATAAGTCCTTGGTTATTTATTGTACCAATTGCCGTAATTGGTTTAATAATTAAGAAAACACCGCCTTTAGTAGCTCTTTTAATAGGAACACTTCTTGGAGGTGTTGCAGCTCTTATATTTCAACCAGAAATTGTAGCTACCATTGGAGGTGGAGAAACGCTAAATTTTAACACTGCCTATAAAGGAATAATGAATGCAATTACAATAGACACTACAGTTCCTACGGAAGATAAAATGCTTCAAAAACTATTTTCAGCAGGTGGAATGAGTGGCATGTTAGGTACCATTTGGTTAATCATCTGTGCGATGGTTTTTGGAGGGGTAATGGATGCCATTGGAGCCTTGGCTAGAATTAGTAAAGCATTGCTTCAACTGTTTCATACTACTTTTGGGTTGTTTGCAAGTACCGTTGCAAGTTGTTTAGTATTAAACGTAACGGCAAGCGACCAATATTTAGCAATAGTTGTACCTGGAAAAATGTACGCAAAAGCCTATAAAGAAAAAGGACTCGCTCCCGAAAACTTAAGTAGAGCATTAGAAGATTCTGGAACAGTAACTTCTGCATTAGTACCTTGGAATACTTGTGGAGCTTATCAAAGTGGAGTTTTAGGAGTAAGTGTAAGCGATTATTTTGTATATGCCATTTTTAACTGGTTAAGCCCTTTTACTACTTTGTTTTTTGCTGCTTTTAATATTAAAATCCGTCAGTTAACTTCCAAAACAAAATAGCGGTTACTTATTGTACATTATTCAGTAATAAATATTACTTATTGAATGATAAAAAATTAAAATTTCATTAACGCAGTTTTTAAGGCTTGTGTCTTATTTTTGTCTTTAATAAATTAAAACATAAACCATAAAAATTAAAATATGTCATTAGTAGGAAAAAAATTCCCAAACATCAGCGTAGAAGCTATGAATGAAATGGGCGATACATTCAATGTAAATGTATTAGAAGAAGCAGTTAACAACAAGAAAAAAGTAGTACTATTTTGGTATCCAAAAGACTTTACTTTTGTATGTCCAACCGAATTACATGCATTTCAAGAAGCTTTAGGAGAATTTGAAAAAAGAAATACCCTAGTAATCGGTGCCTCTTGTGATTCTGCTCAAGTACACTTTGCTTGGTTAAGTACCGCCAAAGACAACGGAGGAATTGAAGGTGTAACCTACCCTCTTTTATCAGATACCACCAGAAACCTTTCTAGCGTTTTAGGCATCTTAGATATTGCAGACGAAAGATACGATGAAGAAACAGACACCATTCAAATGGAAGGAAGCAACGTAACCTACAGAGCTACTTATTTAATTGATGAAGAAGGAAAAATTTTCCACGAAAGTGTAAACGATATGCCTTTAGGAAGAAATGTAAGTGAATATTTACGTTTAATTGATGCATATACTCACGTACAAACAAATGGTGAAGTTTGCCCTGCCAACTGGGAAGAAGGAAAAGACGCTATGAAACCAAACCCAAAAGGTACCGCTGAATATTTAGCTTCACATTAATAATAAAATACATATTCCAAGTACCAAATTCCAAAAAATTAAATTGGAATTTGGTACTTAATTACTGAAATTTTACAAACTATGTTACAAGAACTAAATCAAGACAACTTAAAAGAAATCGTAGAAAACAACGAAACCGTAATCGTTCAGTATATGGCAACTTGGTGTGGTAATTGTCGTATAATGAAACCTAAATTTAAAAAACTAGCTTCAGAAAACGACAACGTTACCTTTCTTTTGGTCGATGCAGAAAAATTTCCCGAATCTCGTAAAATGGCAACCGTAGATAATTTACCCACTTTTGCAACCTTTAAAAACGGAAACTTTGTCAACCAAGTTCAGACTAATAAGTTTGAAGTCTTAAAAGATTTAGTAAACGAAGTAGTATAGCGATTAATCTTGCAAAGTCACTAAGTCCTTTGACATTAAATCCGTACTCTTCGATACGATTTCTTTAGAAATCACTCAGAATACTAAATTCAAAGGTCACTGAGTGCTTCGACCTTAGGAGAAGTGTATCTAAGTGACCAGCTAACAATAAACGATAATAAATATGAAACTACCCATCATTAAACACCTCACCAACTTCATCGAACAAAACGACGAAGATTTTGTTATTGAAGCAATTGAAACCCTTGAAGACCTAACCGAAGTTCCTTCGCTAAAAGACGACGAACTAGATGTAATTGGTGAACTAATTTCTAATATGTACGGAGCTATTGAGGTTAATAAAATGATAAAAGATGGGATACCAAAAAAAGAAGCACTTAACACATTTATGAAACGAGTTTTAGGCTCCATAGATCAATAAAAAATACAATAATATTCTAACACTAAATCCTTTTTACTTCAGAAAGGATTTTTTACTTTTATAAAAAAATAAATTCACATTATGGCAACAGTAACATTAAAAGGAAACAAATTTAATACCATAGGAGAATTACCTTCTGTAGGATGTAAAATCCCTAATTTTTCATTAACCGCAGGCGATTTGTCAAGTAAAACCTTAGAAGATTTTAAAGGAAATAAATTAGTACTAAACATTTTCCCTAGTATCGACACGGGTACTTGTGCCGCTTCAGTAAGACAATTTAATAAAGAAGCTGCAAATTTAGAAAACACCAAAGTTTTATGTATTTCACGTGATTTACCTTTTGCACAAGGACGTTTTTGTGGAGCAGAAGGCATAGAAAACGTAATTAACCTATCCGATTATAAAACAGGACAATTTGGAAAAGACTATGGAGTAACTTTTACCAACGGTCCTTTAGAAGCATTATTATCTCGAAGTGTTGTAGTAGTAGATGAAGAAGGAACCGTAATCTACAATGAGCAAGTTCCCGAAACTGTTAACGAACCAGATTACAAAAGAGCATTAGCAGTTCTAAAATAAAACTTCATCCTTAAATTTTAAAGTCCTTACCCAACAGTAAGGACTTTTTTAGTTAAACATTTTTTTAATACATTGGTAGGGTATTTCTTATGTACGTTGTTTTAAAAACAATAACCATAAAAATTAAACCCAATACTTATTATGAAAAAGTTTAAACTACTCCTATTTAGTCTTGTTATTAGTTTTGGAATTTTTACTTCCTGTACAGATAATAACGACATTAACAACTTACCCGACGTTCAAGAAAGTGAAGCCGTACAATCGGTAATTACTGAACTACGAACTATGTATAACGATGACGGAACCGTTATTGTAACCGAAAACCCAACCGGAAATATGGTTTTCGATTTCTGCTTTGATTTTGTATATCCCATCACACTTATTTATAATACAGGCACAACTGTAGATGTAAATAGCTTGGAAGAATTAATTGCAGTAATTCTCAACTCTTCAAACGATGTTTATGTGGTTGGAATAGAATTTCCTTTTAACGTTGAAGTTTACAATGCAGAAACCAATCAAATTGAAATCATCACTATTAATAATGAAGAAGAATTTGCTCAATTATTTGAAAGTTGTATCATAGATGATTCTTGTAACTGTACTGACGAATTTGATCCCGTATGCGTAGATGTTGAAGAAGGCGGACAAACCATTACAATAACATTCCCTAATTCTTGTTATGCTGAATGTGATGGCTTTAGCGAAGACCAATATTACTCTTGCGATAGCAACAACGATTGCGATTGCCCAGATGTTTACGAACCTGTTTGTGTTTCAACACCTTCAGGAGAAATCATAGAATTTGATAACGAATGTTATGCACTTTGTGAAGGTTTTACTCCTAACGATTTTGTAGATTGTAATAATGATGATGGCTGTAATTGTCCCGATGTTTACGAACCCGTTTGTGTTGAAACTGCATCAGGTGAAATAATAGAATTTGATAATTTTTGCTATGCAGAATGCGAAGGGTTTACTCAAGCAGATGTAGTAAATTGTGAAAACGATGATAACGAATGTGAAATTGAAGAATTTAGTGTAACTATTGGCGATTGTAATGATGATGGAACATATAGTATCACCATCAACTTCCAATATGGAAATACAGACCAAACCGATTTCAATGTTTATTTAAGAAATGATGTGTATTTAGGAAGCTATCCATTAGCAAGTCTTCCAGTAACCATAGACAATTTTGAATTAAGTGGTTACGACGAAGACTTTATTAAAGTTTGCATCGAAGGTGCAAACGGAAGTGGAAACACAGACTGTTGCCATGAAGAAGAATGGTTCCCACCTAACTGTAATGGTGGTGGAGGAGATTGTAGCATATCTAATCTAGAAATTGTAGTAGGTGATTGCAATCCATCAGGTTCTTATGTTTTAACCTTCAATTTTGACTATGAAAATGTAAATGGACAAGAATATTTCGATCTTTTTGGAGAAAATAACGAGTTTTTGGGTTACTACCAATTAGTAGATTTACCTGTAACTATTTACAATTTTGAACCTAGTGGCAATGACAACGATTATATAAGAGTTTGTATTAACGACACAGAAGATTGCTGTCAAGAAATAGAATGGACTGCCCCTAATTGCGACCCAAATGTCTTATGTTACGAGTTCGTATTCCCAGTTTCATTATACTTAAACGGAACTACGGTAGAAGTAAATTCTAACGAAGATGTAGATTATTATTTAGATATGGGATATAATTTAGTGTACCCAATAGATATTATTTACAACAACGAAACAATTACTGTACAACAAGGACTTTTAGAGGGTGCCTACGGTGATAGATGTGACGATTAATTGTTTAGAATAAACCATTTTTAAAAGGACTGCTTTAAAAAAATAAGCAGTCCTTTTTTTAGTATTTAACTTTAAAATATTAAATTTGAATCCTACTCAAAAACAAATGACAAAAACTAAAAAAGACTCCTTTATAAAAGGAAGAATTAAAGGCGGATACATAGCTATAAAAGGATTTTTCCTTCTAATTAAACAAGAAGCAAGTATTCAAGTACAAGCAACTATTGCTATTTTAATTACTATTGCTGGTTTTTATTTTCATATTTCAACAACAGAATGGATTGTTCAAATTTTAGCAATAGGATTAGTTATGGGAGTTGAAGGCATAAATACTGCCATAGAAGAAATAGCCGATTTTATACACCCAGAACACCATCCCAAAATAGGATTAATAAAAGACCTCTCTGCAGGTGCTGTATTTTTTACTGCTCTCGCAGCTATTATTATTGCCGCTATTATTTATATCCCAAAACTTTAAAAATAAATAAGTTAAACTACAAAGCATATTATTTGGAAAACAAAAATAATTTATAGCTTGTCCCATTTGATATTTGTATTTTTGTTGAAAAGCAATCCAATAATTAATGACATTAAAAAAAAAGAAAAATAAAAAAACATCTACTAAAAATCCTAAGAAAATTGGATTTACACTTTCCAAGAAACAAAAAATTATTTGGGGAGGTTTTTTGTTTTTATTAGGCATTGCTCTTATATTATCTTTTATATCTTACTTTTTTTCTTGGCAGTCAGACCAAAGTTTAGTGGGCGATTTATCTAGAAAAATAAATACAAAAAACTGGCTTAACACATTTGGTGCTAATATTGGAGACCTCTTTATATATAACGGATTCGGAATTGCTTCATTTAATATCGCTTTTTTAATTACCCTCTCTGGAATTTATTATTTCTTAGATTATAATAAAAATAAGCTAGCAAAGTACTGGTTTTGGGGAAGTTTAGTAATGATTTGGGTTTCGGTAACTTTAGCTTTTTTTAGAAATATTAACCCTTTATTTAGTGGTGTTATCGGATTTGAAATTAACGATTACTTACAAGATTACCTTGGCTTTATTGGAACACTCTTAGTAATAACTTTCCTATTAATTATTTACCTAGTAGTTCGGTTACAACTTACTCCCGAGCACGTTTCAGATCTATTTAAAAAAACAAAAAAAGAAATCGAAGAAGATTTTACTTCGGAAAAAACCAAACTGGATAAACCCCTAGAATTTAATCCTGAAATAACTGAACCAATTCAACCTAACCCGCAAGAAATAAACCTTACTCCAACTCCAGATAATTTTCAAAAAACAAAACCTGAAAAAACTATTCCGCTAATTACAGAAGATGAAAATAAAGTATCAATGGAAGTTGAAAAAGCTTCGGAAGAAGAAGTGATAGAAAAAAACTTAAGTGAAAAACTAGTAGAAAATTTTGGAGAGTTTGACCCTAAGTTAGACCTTAGTAAATACAAATTCCCCACTATTGAATTATTAAAAGACTATGCCAATAATTCAGGAATTACAATCAACCAATCTGAATTAGAAGAAAACAAAAACAAGATTGTTAGCACCCTTAACAATTACAAAATTGGAATTGCCAGCATTAAAGCCACCGTAGGTCCTACAGTAACGCTATACGAAATAGTACCTGATGCAGGAATACGTATTTCGAAAATTAAAAATTTAGAAGACGATATTGCCTTGTCACTTTCTGCATTAGGTATTCGTATTATAGCTCCAATTCCGGGACGTGGTACTATCGGAATTGAAGTTCCCAACAACAATCCAAGTATCGTATCTATGCGTTCGGTAATTGCTTC
>JALWUJ010000008.1 GCA_027080135.1 Flavobacteriaceae bacterium
GAATGGAAGATTGTTGGGGATATGAGTTGTGGGTGAAAAAGGCTGTAGGTTGTAGGTTGTAGGTTGTAGGTTGTAGGTTGTAGGTTGTAGGTTGTAGGTAAAAATGAAAAATCTGTTATCATTTAGGTTTTAAAATAATAATAAAAATCCGACGGAAAAACCGTCGGATTGTAAAGAAACAAAGATGTTTTTAGCGTCATTATTACATCTTAGTTGTTTCTAAAAGTTTAATCATTTTCTAATTGAAGAATGCGCTTTTCGAGTTCTTTTAATTTTAGAACTTCTTCTTTTAAAACATCAATTTCTTTTTGTTGTTCTTGAATAGTTTTAATGGCCAAAACAGAAAATGCATCGTATCTTAGGGCTAAAAATTCCCCTTCTTTTGTTTTCTTAACAGTAACCAATTCTGGAAATAGTTTTTGTACTTCTTGTGCAATAAAACCATCTTGTTTTTTATTAGAGCTATCGCTTTTGTAAGTATATGTTACTGGATTTAATTGCAGTACTTTTTCAATAATAGATTTTTCCATTTTTTGAATTCCCTTTTTCAACCTTCGGTCTGAAAAAATATTATAACTCCCATCAGCATCATTAATATAGGATTTTAAATTCCCGTTGTAATTAAAATTATAATCGTCTGCGGCATCTACATATACTTTCCAGTAATTTCCTGAAAAATTGTCCATTCTAACACTACCATCTATATGTAAAGTTTCTTGCGGATTGGATACATTTATACCCAAACGACCCGAGTTATCCAGTATCATTCTTTGTACATTATTGGTTTTAAAAACAAGACTTACATTATCTGTTGTACCAATAAAATTTGTACTTGAAACCGTACCTGCATTTCCTGTAAGACTCCAATCTCCTGCCGAACCTAGAGATACCCAACTCACATTCCCACTGCCGTCGGTTTGCATAATTTGACCACTAGTGCCTCTTGAAGTTGGAAGGATATAATTGTTTGATGTGGTAGTACCTATAGATACTTCCCCTAAAAAATACCCTGCATAACCTGTATTTACTTTAGAATAAATTCCATAAGTATCAGGAAAAGTAGTATTACTTGTACTTCCTGTAATATCTAAATACATACCATAAGTATCACCATCTCCACTATTACTAATTAAATGATAACTACCATAAACTGTAGGGTCTGGGCCAAGTGGTATTGTTATTTTATTATGAAAACCATAAACATTACCTCTACTAGAACTAGAAATTGTATTTGAAATACCATAAATATCATTAAGAAACACAGGAGAATTATTAGAATTTATTAAAAGGTTTATCGCTTTTGAATCTCCTATAAATGTGGCATCTTTCATATTAATGTTTAGTGCATTTGATCCTATGTTTTTTTCAATATCTAATAGATATGCTGGATTATTTTTTCCTATTCCTACCGCTCCATTGGTATAGATACTATCGTTAATACTTGTTGCAATGCTTGTGGTTCCTTTTTTAAAAAAATCGGCATCATCTTGTTTGGTTAAGGATTTCCAAACGGTACCTGTGTAGCCTTCAAAATCGGTTCCTGTCCACCGTATTGCTCCTGCATTGGTATTGGTAGTGTTACCAATTTTTACTGCTCCGGATACATCTAATACTTCTTGCGGTGTTGTGTTTCCTATACCAACTTGTGCTTGTAACTGTCCAATAAAAAGAACAACTAAGATTACTATTTTTATTTTCATGACGCTTTGTTTTTAAATTTGAAACAAAACTATTTTTTATGTAGGAAAATTACTGGTTCATTTTTGCCATAAAGTGGTTCATTTTTGCCATTACTAAAAAACCCCTTTTGCCAATAACAAAAGGGGTTAATATTGAATTAATCATAAAGTTCTCTTTCCTCTTCTGGAGGCTTCCCAAATGAGAAGAAAAATAATACAACGAGTTTAACTATTATAGTATAAATTGCTTTTACTGTTTTCATATCAATTATTTTTTAATGATACGCTTTACAACTTTACCTAATGGTGTTTTAATTTCAACAAAATACACGGCATTACTCAAATGTGATAAATTAATTTGTTGACTCTGAGATTGGTTTCCTTGTATTTGAATAACTTCTCTTCCCAATAAATCGAACACCTTAATAGAACTTATATTTCCTTCTGAAACAAAAACAGTAAGTTGCTCTTTTGTAGGATTGGGATAAACACTTACCGAAGCATTTAAAACATCTTCAACTCCCAACTCGGTATTGTTAAACACAATTACAAAACGATCTTTAAAGTTTCCATTTTCCGATTGGAAAGTGTAATCGGTTTCTGTTAAATTGGTAGTTATATGCAATAAGTTATCTATTAGAAAAACGTTTGCTTCCGCTAAATTTTCACCTTCCAAATTACTTATTGAAATGGTGTATTGTTGAAGTTCTTCAACCTGTGTTCTGAAACCTAATTTTATCACTTGGTCTGTAGTAAATTCACTTCTTCCTTGAATACTTAACTCCTGTTCTTCAACAATCGAATATATTGAAACGGGTGTTGCTAATCTTTTTGCATCGTAGTTTTCATCTATTCCATCGGTAGCTTCCGAAGTAAATGCAACCAGTGTATTGCTGTTTAGGTTGTAGGTATTATTATGTAAATTTAAATACAAACGCTCTATTGTAATTGAATTACGGTAACCTGTATTTGGTCCTGTTACTCTTTGTGAATTTGAAAATGCAACAATGCCACTATTGTTAGCTTTAATACCAAAACCTTGACCTGAAGGGATAAACTGTGTAGGAGCTACGCCACCATTTGAAGCAGCAATACCGCCTGATAAATTATACATAGAAATATCGCCCATATCCCAATTCTCTGAACGGTAACCTGGATAACTACTAGTAGGTACGGTTAAATGTTCCCAGAAATATACTGCATCTACCAATGTGTTATCTGTTATAAATGTATCTGCATTTATAGCTGAAGCATAGGGGTTACTAAGTATATTAGGACTTGCATTTTGTGTTCCGTTGTAAACAATTGGAAAATCTATTACTCCATTGTTAAGGGATCCTTGATTGTATGTATTGGTAAATGTGCCACCACCTGTAACGCCTCCTACTAAATATCCTAAACCTGGTACAATGGATTCGTCTGAAAGGTAAAACTCCCAGTTATCTCCATTATCATCTGCAAAGTTTTCGGAAGTTGGATCTAAATTTTCTACATCGGGATTTGGAATAAAATTAGAAGTAATATGATTCATTACAACATTATTTAAAGCATAAGCTCCATTACGAGTGGTTCCTGACATAGGGCTTCCTAAGATGGCAAAATCGGTTCCATCGTCAAAACTATCCATGGTTTTTTTAACTTCTATGTTTCCATTATTGGTTACAGTTGCAAAATTATCTATTTGTAATACACTTCCTTCATGTTCTACTATAAGGCTTCCGTCAATTATAATATTATTTTGAGTTTTTAAATAAGTATTGGCATCTATCGTTAATGTTTTTCCGTTTTCAATAAAAAGACTGAAGGCATCTATATTTCCATTTGTTTGTGAAGCATAATTGTCTCTTATAATAGCATCTTTAGTTAAATCTGGAGCACCATTGATCCAACTACCTCCTATCCATACGGTTACTATGGGACAGTTTGTGTTGTAATAGGTTTGCGGGTCTTTATTTGTCCAATTGGCATCGCTATAAGCCACATCATCTACTTGAACGCAGGTTAATAACGGACAGTTACTTATGTTAAAATTACTTCCCGATTGGTTACTGTTGTTTCCGTTTTTTATATCTAGTTGGTACAGATTCGGGTTATCAAAAGCTAACAAAGAGTTAAAGTATGCATTGTTACTTAGGTCTAATGTTTCGATTTGGTTTCCGTTAATCCATAGCATTATTAAAATGGTATTTGCCGATACATCAATCGATGTTAATTGGTTAGAACCACAATACAATTGGGTTAATAATGGCAAATAAGCGGTGTTTAATTGACTTATTTGGTTTCCTGTACAATCCAATACATCTAATTGTGTGTTCTGAGATACATCTAAAGAACTTAATTGGTTCACATTACATTTTAACTCTGTTAAATTGGTATTTTGGGTAACGTTTAACGCTGTTAAGGAATTGGCTGAACAATAAAGCAATCCTAATTGTGTATTTTGAGTTACATTAAGCGTTGTTAAATTATTGTCGCTACAATCTAATTCTTCAAGTGTCGTGTTGGTGGTTAAATTTAAAGAAGTAATGGCATTGTTTTGACAATACAATTTTATCAAATTAACATTAGCATCGGTGTTAATTCCGGTGAGTTGGTTGTCGTTACATTGTAAAACCGATAGATTGGCACCGCTATTTATTACATCTAGATTGCTTATTTGGTTGTTATTACAAACCACTTCAATAAGGTTGTACATTTGGCTTAAATCCAACTGCTGTAAACTATTATTTTGGCAGTATAAATATGCTAGACTGTTGGGTGCAATATTCAAATCGTCCATATTATTGTTATTACAAGTAACAGCTTGCAGTGAGATGTTACCCAATAAATTTAAAGAAGGAATGTTGTTATTGCTACAATCTAAAAACGCTAAGGAGGTGTTTTGTCCTAAATCCAATACCGAAATACTGTTATTGGCACAATTTAAGTTGGTAAGTGCCGTAAAATCTTGAATTCCGGTTACATCGCTTATAGATAGGTTGGAAATATCCAACTGCGTAACGGTATTTATTTTTGCAGTAGTAACAAAGTTATCGTTTGCAACACCGTTACCCATACTGTTTGGATCGCCAGGTAGCACTACATTACCATTGGCATCGTGGGTTTCTAAATAGCTTTCAAAATTATCATCTGGAACAAACGTGTCATTATACCCGCAGTTGGCACTAAAACCGGCTCCGGCATCTATGTTACTCCAGTTTGCTAAACTCCACGCCGCATCATCTACTTGGATACAAGTAAGATTTGGATTGTTGGTTGCGTTAAAATCCGCATTAATAATATTGGTGTTATTGCCGTTTTTAACATTTAGTTGGGTAAGCGAATTATTGTTACATATAATTTGAGTTAAATTAGAATACCCACTTACATCTAAAGATGGTATATTGTTATTATCACAAATTAATTTTTGTAAACTAGTAGATTGGTTTGGTAGAATTAAATTACTTATTTGATTATCATCACAAAATAGTCTTTGCAAACTATTGTTGTAATAAACCGATAAACCGGTTAATTGATTGTTACTACAAAACAAATCTATCAAATTAACATTTGTACTTAAATCTAAATAGCTGATTTGATTTCCTGTTACACTTAATGTAGTTAAAGCTGTATTAGACGAAACATCAAAACTGTTTAGATTATTTTGGTGACAGTATAGTGAAGTTAAAGCCGTATTAGACGAAACATCGAGGCTACTTAGATTATTTGAGATACAAATTAAAGAGGTTAAAGCCGTATTAGACGAAATATCTAATCCGCTAACACTAAGGTTGTTAACACCACAATTTAATAAAGATAAAGCTGTATTAGACGAAACATCAAGGCTGTTTAGGTTATTATTTTGACAATATAAAATTGTTAAAGCAGTATTAGATGAAAAATCGAGGCTACTTAGACTATTAAAGGAACAATCTAACAGTTGTAATGCCGTAAAATCTTCAATACCTGTTAAATCAGCGATAGTTTGATTACTCACATTTAAGTTTGTAACCGTATCAATTCTGTTAGTAAACACATAGTTATCATTAGCAATACCGTTACCCATACTGTTTGCAGCTCCTACCGTTACTACATTACCGTTGGCATCGTGGGTTTCAAGGTAGTTTTCAAAATTGTCGTCGGGAACGTAGGTTAAGCAATTTTCACTATAACTTACCGAAGCGTCTTTTTGCCAAGTAGTATATACTCCGGTTCCTGCATTTGCTGCAGTAGCATCATCTACTTGTAAACATACTATTCCTGTATTACCTGTAGCATCAAATGTAGTGATTACGTTGTTAGTGCCGTTTTTTATATTTATAAACTCTAAGTTGTTATTTTTACAATAAACTTCTGTAAGATTTGTATTGTTTTGTAAGTATAACGTTGTTATTTCATTATCTTGACAATATAATTTCTTTAAATTACTTATTGAACCTATATTAAAACTGCTAATTTTTGTAGGGCTGACGACTAGTTTAGAAGAACAGTATAACTCTTCTAAAACTGGATTATTACTTACATCTAAAGAAGTTAAATTATTGCTGTTTGCGTTTAGTATTTTTAATGCAGAAACATTTGAAACATCTAAGGAACTTAAATTGTTATTAGAACAATTCAACTCTACTATGCTATTTACAGAACCTAAATTCAAGGTCGAAATATTTGGAACATAAACTGATTGAGAATTTATGGAATCATAATAATAAAGACCATTACAATATAGTTTAGTTAGTGCTGTGTTATTGCTAACATCTAAAGAAGACAAGGTATTAGTTGCACAATATAACTCCTGCAACTGGCTTAAATTTGTTAGAGACAAACTTGATAAATTATTAGCACCTACATTTAGTATTTTTAAAGAAGATATAGTTCCTAAATTTAAACTTGAAATTGTAGGTTGAATGGCAATCACACCACTTATAATATCTATATTAACTCTTCCACTACAGTCCAATGTTTCAATAAGAGTGTTGGTGCTTAAATTAAGAGAACCTATATTATTTTTACTGCAATTTAAATTTATTAAACCTGTTTGGTTACTAACATCTAACGCAGAAAGATTGTTTAACGAACAATCCAGTGTTTTTAAATTATTTATGGTACCTAAGGTTAGAGAAGAAATATTAAATGTTTCATTTCCTAAAAGATCCGTTATACCACTACAATCTAAAACCTCTAAAGCAGTATTAGAACTTACATCTAGACTTCCTATGGTGTTTTCAGAACAATCTAAATTTATTAGTGCAATAAAACCCTCAATACCTGTTAAATCGTTTATTCCTAAACCGGAAACATCCAAACTAGTAACCGTATTAATTCTATTAGTAAATACATAATTGTCGTTAGCAATACCGTTACCCATACTGTTTGGGTCGCCAAGAGGTACTACATTACCACTTGCATTGTGAGTTTCAAGGTGATTTTCAAAATTATCATCCGGCACATAAGTAGTCTGTGCTACCAAAGCAAAAGTGCTTAAAAAAGTAAAAAGTAAAACTAGATTTTTCATTTTGATTTTTTTATTTAATTAATTCACTGCAATGTTACGCCGGCACTATAAAAAACTATGGTTCATTTTTGCCATTAAGTGGTTCATTTTTGCCATTTTGGTTTTTGCTTTAAGAAAGAAAAGAATTTTTGTATTTTTGAAAAGCCCAATTATAATAATGAATGAAAGCCTTATTAAAAATTTTCTTCCTACTGCTGCTTTTTAATGCAACCCTTTTTGCACAAGAAAAATTTCCGGATAGTGTGAAGACTGATAGGCAAAAGACAGTTTATTTAAACCAAATTGCTTCAAATAGTAAGAATAACGATAGTATGCTTTTTTATTATAAAAGAGCAATCCGGTACACAAAAAATAATGAATGTGATTCTATTTCTTTATCCTCTTATTTTGGAGAATGCTATTCAATCTATCATTTAGGGAATTATGAGAATTTATTAAAATCCTTAAAATCACTAGAAAAATTAAGTTCTAAATGTAATAACGATTACTATGAATATAAAACTTACATGCTATATTCAGATTATTTTGGAATAATTTCTGAACTCAATAAAGCTATTGACTATAACAACAAAGCTCTTAATGTTGCTAAAAAATTAAGCGATAAAGATTTAGCCGAAGCCTATTATTCATTAGGATATACTTATTTTTTATCCAATTTAAACAAGCAATCTAAAAATTATTATTTAACTGCTTTAAAATATTATGAAAAAGCGAATACAAACGAAAATGAAAAATATCGGGTTTATAGCGGATTAATAAATGTATCTGAAAATAAAAATGAAGTTGATAAATATTTAAGTAAAACATTAAACCTCATCAAAAATCGAAAAAATCTCTTTTATAAGGCTTATTATTATATGCAAAAGGGAGATGCCTATTTTAAATTAAATGTTCCGTATAAAGAAACAAAACAAGCACTACAGTTAGCAATAAAATATTCCGATAGTATAAAAAATCATCAGATATATTTTATCAATTTATATAATCTTGGAAGGTTAGAAAACAAAGAAAAAAACTATTCAGAGGCAATACAATTATTTACTAAAGTTTTAAATGATTCCATAGATTCAGGTTTACAGAATGAAATAAATATTCACAAAGAATTAATTGAAAG
The DNA here is from genome assembly GCA_027080135.1 of Flavobacteriaceae bacterium. GTDB lineage: Bacteria > Bacteroidota > Bacteroidia > Flavobacteriales > Flavobacteriaceae > Marifrigoribacter. The sequence goes on from JALWUJ010000008.1 coordinate 8,285, forward strand.
TTATCGTAAGAAAGGAGATTATAAAAAATCACTTGATATTGCTGAAAAACTTTTTATCCTTAATGATAGTTTAAGTAATCAATATTCTTCCGAAAAATTCGCAGAGTACGACGCCAAATTTAAAACCGCCGAAAAAGACAAAGAAATAGCCCAACAAAAGCTACAACTCGAACAAGAAAAAAGCAACCGTAACAAATTAATTTTTGGAAGTTTAGGGTTATTATTCCTTGGTTTTATGGGCTTTCAATGGAACAACAACCGACAAAAACGCAAAAAACTCCTCGCCGAAACTCAATTACAAAAAGAACAAGAGGTAAACGAACTACGTACCAAATTTTTGGGTAATATCGCTCACGAAATACGTACACCGTTAACCTTAATTTCCGGAAACTTAAACCTTGCTCTTGAAAATTTTGACCAAAAAGAAAAAGCAAAACAAAACATAAAAACCGCACTTATCAACTCTAAAAAAGTGGTAGAAGATGCTAATGAAATACTCGAACTTTTAAAGTTTGAAAAAAACAAAACCACCATAAAACTCAATACCGTACCGTTAGACCAAACCCTTAAACGTATTTTCTTATCTTTTACTTCGCTTGCCGAGATGAAACACATTAATATAGTGTATCAATCTAATATAACACCAAATAGTACGGCAAAAATAGACATAGAAAAAGTAGAAAAGATTCTCAACAACTTAGTGTCTAACGCAGTAAAATATTCACCTTCAAATTCTAAAATCATTTTCGATGCTCAGTTAGATAACAAACAACAACTCACCGTAAAAGTAACCGATTTTGGGCAAGGAATTCATTTTAACGAAACCGAAAAAATATTTGAACGCTTTTACCAATCTTCACAAAGCAACGCCGTTGGCGGAATTGGTATTGGCTTATCGCTTGCTAAAGAATTTGCCGAATTGCTAAACGGAAACCTAAGCGTAGAAAGTGAACTGGGCAACGGAAGCACTTTTATTTTTAGAATGCCTGTTGAAATAGCTGAAGAAAATAACATTCAAGAAATCAATAGACCTATTTCTGAAAACAAAACCACACAAATTCATAAAGAAACGGTTGAAGAAACTTCTATTGAAGCAATTGATAATAACAAAAAACCTAAAATTTTAATTGTAGAAGATAACCCCGAAATGGCTTCGTATCTGGAAGAAATACTTTCTGAGAAATACGATTGCGAAAAGGCTTTTGACGGCCAACAAGCCTTAGATAAAATGAATGCCAACTCCTACGATTTAATCACATCAGATATTATGATGCCACGTTTGGACGGTTTTCAATTGCGAGAAAAATTAAATGAAGACCCACAACTTAAAAACATTCCATTTATATTAATCTCTGCAAAAACCTTAGAAGAAGATAAAATAAAAGGGTTCAATTTAGGTATCGACGATTATGTAGTAAAACCTTTTAATAAAAACGAACTTTTAGCACGTATTAACAACCTTCTACAAAACAAACTGGATAGAGAAAGTTGGATACAACAACATCCCGAAGAGGTAGAAGAAATTGACGCCGCCCAAAAACAACTGCTTGATAAAATTAAAGCTATTGTTGAAGAAAACATAAGCGATGAAGAATTTAAAGTAACCCAACTTGCTCCTGCCGTTGGTTATAGTCAACGACAACTCACTCGTATTTTAAAACAATATACCGGAATGTCGCCAGTGAAGTTTATTTTGGAAATTAGACTTCAAAAAGCCTACCGGTTATTACAAAACAAAGTACATTTTACTTTATCGGAAGTGCGGTACGATGTAGGTATTCCATCTTCTTCTTACTTTAACAGAAAATTTAAAGAACGCTTTGGGATTAGCCCAAATGAGTTATTATAAATTTTCCAGTTCCAATTTTAATTTCTTAGTCAGTTTTGAAACTACCAAGTTATAGGAGTGGTCTATAAGTTCTATGATTAATTGATGAGGAATATTCATTTCTAACTCAACGGTATTCCAATGCAATTTACTCATATGATAGCCTGGAGTTATTAAACCGTCATATTCTTCTCTAAGCTCGATAGAGCGCTCTGGGTCACATTTTAAATTTGCTTTTGCGGGTTGGTGTTCCAATCCAGAAAGGGCAAACATTTTTCCCATTACTTTAAAAACAAGGGTTTGCTCGTCGAATGGAAAAGATTCTGTAACTCCTTTTTTGGATAGGCAATAATCTCTAAATTCTTCTATGTTCATTTTATCATTAAAACATTCATTATATCACTCTACCATTCATTTACTCTATTCGATATCCCAAAGCTGGTTGACCATCAAAATAAATCAACAAGGTTTTAACTCCTATTTGTAAAGGTATCGAAAATTCTAAAACAGCATCTTTTTGCTCTAATTTTTCAACTGAAGCTTCTTCGTTTCCATAGGAATATGTTATAGTTGAAGGGTTGATATTTTTAATTGAAAATTGAATTTCATCAAAATACATTTCAGTATAAACAATCCCTTTTTCTGGTGCTAAAATATCTGAAATTAATACCTCTTTATTTATAATTAATGGCATTTCAGAAAATTGTTGCTTGGTTATTTTATCTGAAACAAAAGCATCTTCAAACAAATCGGGATAATGGGTTTTAATAAACTTTTCTGGCGGGGTTTTATAATAGAAATAACTGGGTTCTTTTATAAACTTTTGGTTGTATTTTCCTGCTCCCCAAGTAGGGTCAAACAGATACGGTTTCCCTTCAATTACAGCCACATTCCACATATGATTGGTATTGAATTCCTTTCCAATTCCTTCAATCGTAGTTTTGGTATCACCTCGTACTAAATAGTTGGTGATTCCTTGTAATTCGCATAAACGTTCAAATAAAAAGGCGTAACCTTCGCAAACGGCTATTCCTTTTTGAAGCGTTCGAGTAATAATTTTATTTCGAGTAATTTCTTCCTTTTTATTGCGTTCACGGTAATTGCTAAAACGATAATCAAATTTTTTATATTCGTTGGGTTCGTATGCAATGTTTTGAATGATCCAACTATAAATGGCACGAACTTTTTCTTCTTCGGTTTGAAAATCTCGGGTAATGAATTTTGAAATTTCCTCGGGAGAATTACATGTTTTAGGATATAATAGAATTGTTGCGTCTATTCGTTCGTAATCTTGTGAAAAAATAAAATTCGTTATTAAAACAGCTATTAAAAATACTAATTTACGCACCGTTTTCAATCTTAAATTAGTTTATACAAAACAGGTTTACTTGGCGTTGCATCGTTATGAAAAGAAGCAATTTGTAGGTTTAGCAAATAACTACCATCTTCAATTTTGTTAGAAACATAGATGAGTTCAGTGATGGTGGCAGACATTCTTTTTATTCCAGAGCAATTCCAAAAAGCACGATGTGCGAGTAGTTCACCTCCATCTTTTTCTTTATCTACCGAAGGCAAATCGATAAGCAAATGTTGCACTCCAATTTGTTTGATAAACTCGGCGGCTTCCTCTAATAAATAAGCCCAATTGGTATGTGAATATTTTTTAGATTTTTTAGATTTTGTATTCGGAAGGGTTCTAATTACTAATGCTTCAGGAGTTTTACCATTTAATAAATGCTTGATTTGTTTTTCTGAAATCACCAAATCATTTCCTAAAGTTTCGGGAACTACGGTAATCACTTCCGCTAAAAAGAAGAAGTTTTTTAAAGTTTCATTTACCGAATAAAATTCTGGGGTAATATGTCCGACACATTCGGTGTGAGTTCCGTGTGCGTGAGGGTTGAACTCAATATTATTAAAATTTATGGATGCTCCCTCACTTACCTTAGCAACCCATTCTCCTTCTTGTACAGGCTCTATTTTTGGTTTGTCCAAATACCAAGCAATTGGGTTTTTATTGGAAGCGATTAAGGGAATCGAAATATCCAAAGGCTTGGATAAATCTACTTTTATTTTAGTCTTGAATATAGTGAGTTGTGCAATCATTGGGTTAAGGTACTAATTATTTTTTACTAGACCTAACAGGTTTTAAAGACCTGTTAGGTCTCTTGATGAAGAAATTATCATTAGTTGATTTGGAGTCATCTAATGATTATTTTTTTTGTGCATAAAACATTCTTAACTACTATTTAATAAACCTATACTATTCAAAAAAACCTGCTAAACATTAAGTCTAGCAGGCTTTTTTATTTAAAGAAGAATACGTATTACTTTGTTTCTTCTATCTCTTCAGTTATTTCAACTTTATGATCTTTTACTTTCACATCTACATTTTTTAAAGCTTCAACCTCAGCTTTTACTTCTGCTTCAGTACCTTCAAAAACTTGTTCTGTTGTTTCAGTTTCACCGTTTTTAGTTGTTGTAGTTGTTACGGTTGCTTTTGCAATTCCTTCGTCATTAACATCTATACTAACATTTACTTGTTTTTCCGAAGTAATTGTTTTTACATCGTGTGCTTCGTGTAATTCTGTATTGTTCGTTGTTGCGTGACCTTCTTCAGAAGTATGACCTCCCAAGATTGGTGCAATTACCAAACCAATTAAACAAGTAAGTTTAATTAAAATATTCATTGATGGACCCGATGTATCTTTAAATGGATCTCCCACGGTATCTCCAGTTACTGCTGCTTTGTGAGCATCGGAACCTTTATAGGTCATTTCGCCATTAATTTCTACACCTGCCTCAAACGATTTTTTTGCGTTATCCCAAGCTCCACCAGCATTGTTTTGAAAGATTGCCCAAAGTACACCACTTACAGTGACTCCAGCCATATAACCTCCTAACATTTCAGCAATAATCATATGATCCATTCCAAAAAGCATTGGTAAAAAGGTAATTACTAATGGAAATCCAATAGTTAGTAAACCTGGCAACATCATTTCTTTTAAAGAAGCTTTGGTTGAAATTGCCACACATTTGTCGTATTCTGGTTTTCCAGTACCTTCCATAATTCCTGGAATTTCTTTAAACTGACGACGCACTTCATAAACCATTTCCATAGCAGCTTTTCCTACTGCATTCATTGCTAATGCCGAAAATACTACGGGTACCATACCACCAATAAATAGCATCGCTAATACGGGTGCTTTAAAAATGTTAATTCCATCAATTCCTGTAAAAGTTACATAAGCAGCAAATAATGCTAAGGCTGTTAATGCAGCTGAAGCAATTGCAAAACCTTTTCCAGTTGCAGCGGTTGTATTTCCTACTGAATCTAATATATCTGTACGTTCTCTTACGATTGGATCTTGTTCGCTCATTTCAGCAATTCCACCTGCATTATCTGCAATAGGTCCAAAAGCATCGATCGCTAATTGCATAGCTGTTGTAGCCATCATTGCTGAAGCTGCCATTGCTACTCCGTAAAATCCTGCTAAAGCATACGATGACCAAATTGCTCCTGCAAATAAAATTACGGTTGGAAATGTAGAAATCATTCCTGTTGCCAAACCAGCAATAATATTGGTTCCAGCTCCAGTACTCGATTTTTCAACAATTTTTAAAATTGGTTTTTTACCCAAACCTGTGTAATATTCGGTTACTGAAGAAATGGTACCTCCCACAATTAGTCCGATAATGGTTGCCCAAAATACTCTTATTGCGGTTATATCTATTAATCCTTCTCCAAAAAAGTGCATTTTCATAGTTTCTGGCAGCATATATTTTACCAAAAAGAAACTAGAAATAGCTACTAAAATAATGGAAGTAATGTTACCCACATTTAAAGCTCCCATTACTTTAGATTCTTTTGCAGAATTATCTTTAATCTTTACTAACATGGTTCCTATTACAGAAATTATGATTCCAACACCTGCTATAGACATTGGTAAAAGGATAGGGCCTATACCTCCAAAAGCGTCTTGAATACTTCCACCCATATCACGAATAATGTAATTTCCTAAAACCATCGCAGCTAAAACTGTTGCTACATACGAACCAAATAAATCGGCTCCCATTCCTGCAACATCACCTACATTATCACCTACGTTATCTGCAATAGTTGCTGGATTACGAGGATCATCTTCTGGAATACCAGCTTCTACTTTACCTACTAAATCGGCACCAACATCGGCAGCTTTGGTATAAATACCTCCACCAACACGAGCAAATAAGGCAATAGATTCAGCTCCTAATGAAAAACCTGCTAAGGTTTCAAGAACTACTGTCATTTGCTCTACAGAAGTCCAAGCACCTCCCATAAATACATTATAGAAAATGATAAAAAATCCTGTTAAACCCAATACAGCTAAACCAGCAACACCAAGACCCATTACGGTACCTCCTCCAAAAGAAACTTTAAGAGCATTTGGCAAACTTGTTTTTGCAGCTTGTGTAGTTCTTACATTGGTTTTTGTGGCAATTTTCATTCCCATATTTCCTGCTAATGCAGAAAAGAAAGCACCAAATATAAAGGCTACAACAATTAAAATATGTGTGGTTGGAACTATTACCGAAACAACAGCTAAAGCAATACTCACTACCACTACAAAAATTGCAAGTAATTTATATTCTGCATTTAAAAAAGCTAAAGCTCCTTCGTAGATATGATCTGAAATTTCTTTCATTTTTCCATCTCCTGCATCTTGTTTCATTACCCAAGATTTTTTTACGAGCATGTATATTAGCCCTATTAAAGCCAGTACTATTGGCAAATAAATCATCATTGATTCCATTTTCTATTATTTTATTATTAAGTCGGGCAAAAGTAGTAAAATCAAGGGGAATAAAAAACCCTTCAGAAAAAGATATCTTGAAGGATTAAATTATGATTTATAGTCTTTTATTAAATAGTAAAATCACCAGTTTTTTTATGTTCGCTATTTTCATAACGTTCTACACATTTATCTAAAATCTCATAGGCTTCAGCAGCATTACCCCAACCTCCAACATCTACTTTCTTTTCTTCCAAATCTTTATAAACTTGAAAGAAATGCTCTATTTCTTTTACCATATGTGGGTTCATATCATTTATATCATTCAGTTTATTCCAAATGGGGTCGGAAACAGGAACACAAATAATTTTTTCATCAGGCCCTTTTTCGTCGGTCATATGAAACACTCCAATGGGTTTTACTTCCATTACACACATTGGGAAAGTGGGTTGTGTTACTAAAACCAAAACATCTAAAGGATCGCCATCTAGGGCTAATGTTTCTGGTATAAAACCATAATCTGCAGGATACATCATCGATGAAAACAACATTCTATCAAAACGAACTTTATGCAAGTCGAAATCGTATTCGTATTTGTTTCTACTTCCTTTTGGAATTTCGATTAGTACATCGAAGGTTTTTTTATTTTTTGGACTCATTTTCTAAATTTTCTGTAAAATTAATGATTGTTATAATAAGGTAAGTTTTTGTTTTAAGTTTTTTAACACTTGGATTATCACCTTCGTGATAAAAAAGTTTGTAAAATTTACTTTAATTACAAATGGATTCCTATATACACGAGAATTACAAAAAAGTAGCTATTAAAAAGAGAAGCTAAACCTTCCTGTAATTCCGAATTTTCTTGCGTTGGGTAAATCTAAATAATTTCCTCTAAAGTTGAATTCGATGGCAAATATTTTAAAGATGTTTCCAACTCCTGCACTCCATTCCCAATACACATCTTCTGGGGCACTATACAAAATTGGCAAGCCATCTACTCCAACATTAATTGAATTATTAGCTTCAGAAAGCTCTCCATAAATTGCTCTAAAACCAACAATTTCTCTTAAATTTAATTTTCGAATGCCTGGTATTCTTCCAAAAAGTCGTCCTCCAAAATTGTGTTTTAAATGAAAAGATGCGTAAGTATCACTTACAAATTCGTAATAATCTAACTGAGTAAAAGTGTTGTAAATACTAAATAAAGTTTGGTTTCCTGGTATTGGGCTTAAAAGTGCTAAAGGTACAGTACCAAATATTTTTCCAACTTCAACTGTTGTGTATAATCTTCCTACACCGCCCAAATTCCATGGTTGCGTGTATAAAAGCTGCATTCTATGGTACTGAAAATCACCATTTAATACATTTTTTAAGCCAAAAGTATAACCTGCAAAAAATTCTGGAAAATTACCGTTATTTATAATGTTTCGTTCCACACCATACCCAGAAGTTTTTCTTCCTGGTGTGTAATTAATTCCTAATTCTAATTCGGGTTGTTTAATTTCAGATTGAATATTTCCATTTTCATCATAATAATCTAGACTAAAGGTGTCTGATGCAGATTTTAAGGTACGGTATGACAAGGTAGTTCGGAACCTAAAGTTTTTTACAGGTTCCATTTCAAAACCTAATGTAGAAAGGTTTATACGAGTTAATTTGTTGTTTGAACCTACGGTTATTAATCCTGAAGAAGCTCTGTTTCTTCCTAAAACATCTTTACTATTAGTTAAACTTGCTCCTGTTTGTTCGACATCTTTCCGGTGTCCTCCAAAAATTATTTTTCGTTTTTTACGATCGATTAACCATTTTCCTGAGATCCCGAATTTAAATCGCTCATCCCTAAAGCCATAGGCTCCAAATGCTTCTGCACGCCAAGGGTCGTTAGGTGAAAAATAGGTTCTTCCGCCTAATCGTATTCTCAATCCTTCGGCTTCATTATAACCAAAAACGGAGTAAACAGGACCTGCATCAAAATTTTTAAATTCGTAATATCCACTAGCAAACATAGCTCCCAAAGTATAAAGATTTTTAAATCTTGGAACAGTTTTTAAAGTATCTAACATTTCGTAAACACCCTTTTCATCCTTACTTAATTTTTCCATTCTTCGTTGGTTCCAAAATTCATCGTCTCTATTAAAAACTTCGTATTGGTAAGGATCTACATTTTCTTTATAAAAGCTTTCATCTTTAAGAATATCAAACTCGTAATTATCATAAAGTGTAGTACGTTTTCCATACATTCCGTGAGCTTCATCTTTTTTTCTGAAACTAAAATCACTCATCATATAATCTCGGGTCATCAAAAAAATAGAATCGTTTAAAACATCAAATTCCTGTTCGATATAAATATCCCGAACCCAATTTAAATTAGCACTTTTTGTAGCTTGAAGGTTAATTTCTTTAATTGCCCAAGTAGAATCATTTACCCAAAAATCGCCTTTAAAAGTAAGTTCGTTTTTTCGTCTAGGATAATAGACGATATTATAACACCATTTATCACCAATATAAGCACTATCTAAAAGCACATAATTATAAACGTTGATTCCTGTTTTTGAAAGCGGACTTGTAAATGCTACATCAAAAAACTTAAGATGATTGTCATAAATATCGAAGTCTGCGTATAAATCTTTTACAAATTCAATAATGGTTTGGTTATTTTCAAATCCAGAATTTTTATTTCCTTCAAGTATAGCGTTTTCTTTATTTATAAGATTATTTCCATATACTTTATAATAAGCTTCATTAATAAAAATAGGGAGATAAGTTTTTCCAGTAATTCTAGAGGTATCAACTTGGTCAAAAACAAACTCCATTCCTTTAAAGGTTTTGTTTTTTATTAAAGCACTATCGATGGTATTTAAATCGAATTCGAGTTTTTCGTATTTATCGTATTGATATTGTTTAAATTTTTTCACACCATTTTCCCTTCTATGTTCCCATATTTTTCTAAGAATATCAATGGCGGGATTATTTTTTTTAGATTGTTTTCCACTAAAAATAACTACTTCATCTAAAGAGGCAGATTCTTCTTTTAAAATCACTTCCATTTTATAAGTGCTTTTTTTAGAAAGGTCAATTTCTAAAGTTTGATAACCTATAAATGAAATGATTAATAGGGAATAATTAGCCTCACTTTCTAAGTAAAAGCCTCCATTTTCGTTGGTAATCGTACCTTCATTAGAATCTTTAAAAAGCACATTAGCAAAAGCAACAGGTTCTCCAAACTCATCTTTTACTACCCCGCTCACTTTGGTCTGAGCTTGCAGCAAGGTAGCGAAAAATAAAAGCAGGTAAACACAATAATACTTCATCAAAAAATTGAATGATGTTAAAAATTTGGAGTTTTAAATTCAATAATTAAGCCAAAAGAAATTTCTAGCTTTCAACAAGCAATATACGCTTATTTATATAATACTTTTTTTACCGCTTTAATAACATCTTCATTATTCGGAAGCCATTCATCTAATAAAACGGGTGAAAAAGGTGCAGGAGTATCTGCAGTATTTATCTTTATAATTGGTGCATCCAAATAATCAAAAGCTTGTTCTTGAACCTGATAAGTGATTTCTGTGGCGACATTTCCAAAAGGCCAAGCTTCTTCTAAAATAACTAAACGGTTGGTTTTTTTAACCGATTCTAAAATTGTTTGATAATCCATTGGACGAACTGTTCTTAAATCGACAATCTCACATTCAATTCCTTCTTTTGAAAGTACATCGGCTGCTTTATAAGCTTCTTTAATTATTTTCCCGAAAGAAACTATTGTTACATCTTTTCCTTTGCGTTTTACATCGGCAACTCCTAATGGAATTAGATACTCACCTTCTGGCACTTCTGCTTTATCACCATACATCTGTTCGCTTTCCATAAAAATAACAGGATCGTTATCTCTAATAGCACTTTTTAGAAGTCCTTTTGCATCGTATGGGTTGCTCGGAACCACCACTTTTAAACCCGGACAGTTAGCGTACCAACTTTCAAAAGCCTGTGAATGTGTTGCTGCTAATTGCCCTGCCGAAGCTGTTGGCCCACGAAAAACAATAGGAATATTAAATTGCCCACCACTCATCTGACGCATTTTTGCAGCGTTATTAATAATTTGATCTATCCCAACTAAAGAAAAATTAAAAGTCATAAACTCTATAATAGGTCGATTGCCATTCATAGCAGAACCCACTCCAATCCCTGAAAAACCTAATTCAGAAATAGGAGTATCAATTACTCTCAAAGGACCAAACTCGTCTAACATTCCTTTACTTGCTTTGTAAGCACCATTGTATTCGGCGACTTCCTCTCCCATTAAATAAATGCTTTCATCGCGACGCATTTCTTCACTCATCGCTTCACAAATCGCTTCTCTAAATTGAATTGTCTTCATTTTATATCTCTTATTTATAGAATTTCCTGAACTGTTTCAGAATTAAATATGAATTATTTTTATTTCTGTTTTTCTAAGGAAAAGCAAAAATACTATTATTTATATGTGGCTTGCTATTTTTTCTAAAGAATTAACTATTTTTATTATGCACGCATAGTAAAATACGAAAATTATACCTATCTTTGTTTCTCGAAATTTGATACTATTTTTTGTAACTCATTTCAATTGAAAACAATTCAAAATTTTAAATAAAAACTATGAAAATATTAGTGTGTATAAGTCACGTACCAGACACTACTTCAAAGATTAACTTTACCGATAACGATACAAAATTTGACACAAATGGAGTGCAATTTGTAATTAATCCTAACGATGAATTTGGTCTAACACGTGCTATGTGGTTTAAAGAAAAACAAGGTGCTTCTGTTCATGTAGTAAATGTAGGTGGTCCAGAAACCGAACCTACTTTACGTAAAGCTTTAGCCATTGGTGCAGACGAAGCAATTAGAGTTAATGCTGCTGCTTACGACGGTTATTTTGTTGCAAAACAATTGGCAAATGTGGTTAAAGAAGGTGAATATGATTTGGTAATTGGAGGCCGTGAATCTTTAGATTATAACGGTGGAATGGTACCAGGTATGCTTGCTAAACTTACCGATGCAAATTTTGTAAATATGTGTATTGGTTTAGAAGTGGAAGGAAACAACGCAACGGTAACTCGTGAAATTGATGGCGGTAAAGAAGTAATTAGTACTTCACTACCCCTAATTGTTGGTGGACAAAAAGGAATTGTACAAGAAGCAGATCTTCGCATTCCAAATATGAGAGGTATTATGCAAGCTCGTACAAAACCTTTAACAGTTAGAGAACCCATAGACACCAATGCTGAAACAAAAATTGACAATTTTTCGAAACCACAAGCAAAAGGTGCAGTAAAATTGGTAGATACAGCCGAAGAATTAGTAAACCTACTTCATAATGAAGCTAAGGTGATTTAATAACAAAACCCAAATGAAAAGCACCAAATTCCAATGTATTATGGATTTGGAATTTGTCATTTGAAATTTATAATTTTAAAATATTATGTCAGTATTAGTATATACAGAATCTGAAGAAGGCACTTTTAAAAAGATTGCTTTCGAAGCGGTATCCTACGCAAAAGGAATCGCAGATATGTTAGGAACTTCGGTTACTGCTGTATCTATCAACGGAAACGAAATCAATCAATTAGGAAATTACGGTGCTTCAAAAGTACTTCAAATTTCTAACGATCAACTTCAAAATTTTAATGCTCAAGCCTATGCAGATGCCATTTCGCAAGCCGCAAAAAATGAGGGAGCACAAGTAGTTGTTGTTTCATCAAGTGCAAATAGTAAATATTTAGCTCCTTTATTGGCAGTTAATTTGGAAGCAGGTTATGTGCCGAATGTGGTTGCATTACCAACCAATTCTTCACCTTTAAAAGTAAAATCCAATGTATTTTCAAATAAAGCATTTGCAGACACTGAATTTACAACCGATGTTAAATTAATTGGACTAGCAAAAAATGCTTACGGAGTAAAAGAAAACGAAACAGCGATTACAACAGAAGATTTTTCTCCAACTTTAGATGAAAACGATTTTAATACCAAAGTAACTTCCGTAGATAAAGCAACCGATAAAGTAACGATTGCCGATGCAGATATCGTTGTTTCTGGCGGTCGTGGACTTAAAGGTCCCGAAAATTGGGGAATGATTGAAGAGCTTGCAGAAGTGTTAGGAGCTGCAACTGCTTGTTCAAAACCAGTAAGTGATTTAGGTTGGAGACCTCATAGCGAACATGTTGGGCAAACAGGAAAACCAGTTTCATCCAACCTTTATATTGCTGTGGGAATTTCTGGAGCTATTCAGCATTTAGCTGGAGTTAATGCATCTAAAGTAAAAGTGGTTATAAACAACGATCCAGAAGCACCTTTCTTTAAATCAGCCGATTACGGAATTGTAGGTGATGCTTTTGAGGTAGTTCCTCAACTCATAGAAAAATTAAAAGAGTTTAAATCCAATAACGCGTAAATTTTTATTAATTTGTGCCTGAATAAAAAGGCTGTTTAATTTCTGGGTAGCCTTAAATTAAACAGCTTTTTTTTTTGAATAAATTTAAATGAGTTTAATTAGACTTAACATTAAAGGAATTTCATATAGCCAAACTCAAAATGGTGCTTATGCATTAATTTTAAGTGAAGAAAACGGAATTCGAAAATTACCCATCGTTATTGGAGCTTTTGAAGCGCAATCTATTGCTATTGCTCTTGAAAAAGAAATCATGCCACCAAGACCACTAACTCACGATTTATTTAAAACCTTTGCCGAACGATTTGGGATTGTAATAAAGCAAGTAATTATTCACAAACTTTTAGATGGTGTATTCTATTCTAGCATTATAAGTGAACGAGAAGGAATTGAAGAAATTATCGATGCACGAACCAGTGATGCTATAGCTTTAGCACTTCGATTTAACGCACCCATTTTTACCTATAAAACTATATTAGACAAAGCAGGAATTCAAACCGAACCCAATCCTATAGAAATAAAGCCTTCTAAAAAAGAAGAAATTATTATCGATGAATTGTTTTCCGAACAAGAATCAACTTCTCAAACAAAAGAAGATTTTAGCAAACACACTCTTAAAAATCTTAAAAAAATGCTTGAAGAAGCTGTATTAAACGAAGAATACGAAAAAGCTGCAAGCATTCGTGATGAAATTTCAAAAAGACAATAAAACAAAAAACATGAGTATTAAATTAAAATTAATCATCCTAAATTTTTTAGAATTTTTTGCTTGGGGAGCTTGGTTGCTATCTGCAGGTGCTTATATGTCTGTTACATTAAATTTTACCGGTATTCAAATTGGTGCTGTTTATGGGACATTAGGTATAGCAGCCCTATTTATGCCAGCACTAATGGGGATTATTGCAGATAAGTACTTAAATGCAGAACGTGTTTTTGGGTTAAGTCATTTAATATTGGGCGGACTTTTATTTTGGCTTTCGGGTGTTAGTGATTTTAACACCTTTTATATGATTGTATTTTTAATATCTATGTTTTATATGCCAACCATTGCCTTGGATAATTCAATTTCTTATGCCCTTTTAGAAAAAAATGGCGAAGATATTGTAAAGGTATTTCCTCCTATTAGGGTTTGGGGAACCGTTGGTTTTATCTTAGCTGCTTGGACCGTAGATTTATTAGGATGGAAAGTTGGGAAAGAACAATTTTTAGTATCTGCAATAGCATCTGTTATTTTAGGAATTTATGCTTTTACCTTACCTGCTGTTCCTCCAGAAGGTGCTTCAGAAAAGAAAACCTTAACACAACGATTAGGCTTAGATGCATACTCGTTGTTTAAAAACAAAAAGATGGCTGTTTTCTTTATATTCTCTATTCTTTTAGGAGCAGCATTGCAAGTAACTAATATTTGGGGGGTACCATTTTTAGAAGATTTTGCTAAAGACTTTAAAGGCTATTTTGCAGTAGAACACTCTGTGGTTATTATGACCTTATCTCAAATTTCAGAAACGTTATTTATCCTAACTATTCCGTTTTTTCTAAAGAAATTTGGAATTAAAAAAGTGATGATTATGAGTATGTTGGCTTGGGTTTTACGATTTGCCTTTTTTGGCATTGGTAATCCAAGTAGTGGTCTTATTTTTTTAATTTTATCCATGATTATTTACGGAATGGCTTTTGATTTCTTCAACATCTCAGGTTCATTATTTGTTGAAAAAGAAACCAAACCTTCAATGCGCTCTTCTGCACAAGGATTATTTATGCAAATGACCAATGGATTTGGAGCAATTATTGGAGCGTATGCTAGTGGTTACATCATTGATTTTTACACCAATGACGGAATAAAAGATTGGCAAACTATCTGGTTTATTTTTGCAGCTTATTCCTTAGTGGTTACTATTTCTTTTGCTGTATTATTTAAATACAAACACAATCCTGATGAGGATTTGGAAGTGAAACATTAAAGTTTATTTCTTTATTATTCTTTTAACTGAAATATTCCCAAGTTCATCTTTAATTGAAACAAAATAGATTCCAGATGTAAAACTTTCCACATTAATAGCTTCTTTAGAATATTTATTATTTACAGAAAGTATTAATTTTCCTTTTACATCATATATATCAACTGAATATTTACTAGTCTCTGAATTTGTTTGCAGAAATATTTCTTTATTTGAAGGATTTGGATAAATAGAATAATCAGAGTGATTAAAATCCTCATTAGATAAAATAAAATTATTATAAAAAGCATAATCCCCGTTTGCTGAAAACACTTCTAATCCAAAAAATTCTTCATTACTTCCTAGAATATCAATATTTAATAAATTTATATTGAATGGATTTGCTGAATTTTCATAATAAAAATCAAAATACAAACCATCAAATTCTTGATTTTCTTCAATATCACATAAACCTAAAGTTATTTGAATTCCATTTACAAAAGTTAAGGTTGAATTATTTTCGTCAATAGTAACAACACCATTTCCTATATTACAGACTTGACTTTCAAAAATAACAGTTGATTTAAAATCGATAAAATTTAATTCTACAATAGGTATTTCAGAATTTACAGGCGGAATAAATACTTGACCCTCTATTGTTAAAGAATTTAAATACCAATCATTTTGTATAAGTATTTCTTCTGTTTGAGCGTAACTTAGTGTGCAGAACAACAACAATATAACGAAACTTAAAACTCTCATAACCTTTTATTTAAAAGATTAAAGATACTGAAATATTTCGTTAATAACTTTTAATATCATTCATCGCTCATTTTAACTAAGTAAAATGCTTTTATTTATTTTTAACGTCAGATTATTAATTTAATATAGATCCCTGCCTTCGCAGGGAATTGTTATGAAACAATACCACGACCTAATAAAACACGTTTTAGAAAACGGAACCTTAAAAGAAGATAGAACTGGCACCGGAACCAAAAGTGTTTTTGGCTACCAAATGCGTTTCGATTTAAGTAAGGGTTTTCCAATGGTTACCACCAAAAAATTACATTTAAAATCGATTATTTACGAATTGCTTTGGTTTTTAAAAGGCGATACCAATATTAAATATCTTCAAGAAAACGGCGTTCGTATTTGGAATGAATGGGCAGATGAAAATGGAGATTTAGGTCCTGTTTACGGTTACCAATGGCGAAATTGGAATGGTGATGACATCGATCAAATTTCAGAAATCATTGAAACTATTAAGAAAAACCCAGACAGTCGTAGAATGTTAGTTTCTGCTTGGAATCCTTCCGTTTTACCAGATACTAGCAAATCGTTTTCTGAAAATGTTGCCAACGGAAAAGCAGCACTTCCTCCTTGCCACGCCTTTTTTCAGTTTTATGTTGCTAACGGAAAATTATCTTGTCAGTTGTACCAACGAAGTGCCGATATTTTTTTAGGCGTTCCTTTTAATATCGCTTCCTATGCTTTATTTACCATGATGATGGCACAAGCTTGTGGACTGGAAGCTGGTGATTTCATACACACTTTTGGCGATGCTCATATTTATAGCAACCACCAGGAACAGATAGACTTGCAATTATCTCGCGACCCAAAACCTTTACCAAAAATGATTTTAAATCCGGAAGTGAAAAATATTTTCGATTTTACTTTTGAAGATTTCACCCTAGAAAATTACGAACATCATCCGCATATTAAAGGAGTGGTCGCTATTTAATATTAATTTGTTAACTTTATGTCTCGCAAAGACGCAGAAACACAAAGCATAAATTTTAAATAACTTTTTATTCTAGTTACTTAACATTTATTCTTACTTTAATAGTATTCTTTGCATCTTAGCATTTTTGCGAGATTATCTAAAAACAATTAAATTATGTTTTCAAAATCAAAAAAAGAATCTAGAACCGAAGCAGAAAACCGTGAGCAATACGAATACGCCCAAGCTCGTATCAAACAAAAAAAAGGATTGGTTTCACATTTTATTTATTTTATAGCAGGAGCTATAATATTGGCAGTTATCAATTTGGTTTTAAAAGTTGGTATAGATATTAAACCTTTGCAATACCCTTGGTTTGTTTGGGTAATTGTTATTTGGGCTTTCTTATTATTAACACACGTTTTTAATGTATTTGTAAAAAACCGTTTTATGGGAAAAGAATGGGAACATCGCCAATTAGAGAAACTGAAATCCCTTCAAGAAAAACGCATTGCTGAACTAGACAAACAAGCAGAAAAAGAAGTCCTCGAGGAAAAAGTAGAAGAAAAAGAAAAGGAAGAAAATAATCCTGAATCTGAAGAGGAAGAAGAACTATGATTACAATAATAGCCGCTGCAGGACAAAATAACGAATTAGGAAAAGACAACGATCTGGTGTGGCATTTACCCGATGATTTTAAACGATTTAAAAAACTAACTACGGGACACCATATTATTATGGGTAGAAAGACTTTTGAAACATTTCCAAAGCCATTGCCTAACAGAATTCACATTGTTATTACCCGAAATAAAGACTACCAACCCGACGGTGCTATCGTGGTTCATTCGATGAAAGAAGCTCTTCAAATTTCAGAAAAAGACGAACAACCTTTTATTATTGGTGGCGGTGAAATTTATAAAATAGGAATAGAAGTTGCCGATAAAATCGAACTTACCCGAGTAAACAATACTTTTGAAGCCGATACTTTTTTTCCTGAAATCCCTATTGAAGAATGGAAATTGATAGCTGAAGAGTTCCACGAAAAAGATGAAAAACATAAATTTAGCTTTGTCTATCAGACCTTCACTAGAAAATAAATTAATAGCTTATTTTTGCATTTCAATTCAGGAAGGAACTCTGAAGTAAAAAAGAAGTTTAATTAAAAAATACCTGCATTTGTAGGTGATTATATGAAAGCATATATTTTTCCAGGACAAGGAGCACAATTCACCGGAATGGGATTGGATTTATACGATAATTCTGCCCGAGCAAGAGAGCTATTTAACAAAGCCAATGACATTTTAGGTTTCGATATTATGAAAATAATGTTCGAAGGAACTCCCGAAGAACTTAAAGAAACCAAAGTAACACAGCCCGCCATCTTTTTACATTCTACTATTTTAGCGGAAGTATTGGGAGATTCATTTCAACCAGATATGGTGGCTGGACATTCTTTAGGCGAAATATCTGCCTTGGTAGCCAATAAAACGTTAGCTTTTGAAGATGGTTTGCAATTGGTTTCAAAAAGAGCTTTGGCAATGCAAAAAGCCTGTGAAGCACAACCTTCAACTATGGCTGCAGTTTTAAGTTTGGAAGATGCTGTGGTTGAAAAAATATGTGCAGAAACTTCAGGAATTGTGGTGGCTGCCAATTATAATTGCCCAGGTCAGTTAGTGATTTCGGGAGAAGTAGAAGCCATCAACTTAGCTTGTGAAGCTATGAAAGAAGCTGGTGCAAGACGTGCTTTAGTGCTTCCTGTTGGTGGTGCTTTTCATAGCCCGTTAATGGAACCTGCAAAAGAAGAATTAGCAGCAGCGATTGAAAATACTTTGTTCTCAAATCCTATTTGCCCTATTTATCAAAACGTAAGTACAACGGCTATTACCGACCCTTCAGAAATTAAGAAAAATTTGATGTCGCAATTAACAGCTCCTGTAAAATGGACGCAAAGTATGCAGCAAATGATTACCGACGGAGCCACCACTTTTGTAGAAGTAGGTCCTGGAAATGTACTACAAGGATTAATGCGAAAAATTGATCGTAGTGTGGCTACTGAAAAAGCGGCAATCCTTGAAGGTTAAAAAAAAAACTCACAGGTTTCCATTTGTCCTCCGAAGATTTATCGTTGGATGAAAACCTGTGAGGTCTAGATTAAATATTCCTAACTTTCTTTTCCCAATTCCAAGAAGATAATAATGAATCTTCCATTGTTTTTTCAGATTTCCAACCCAAAACTTCGTTGGCTTTTTTGGTATCTGCATAAACAGAAATTACATCTCCAGGGCGTCTGTCAACAATCTTATAATTTAGTTTTTGCTCGGTTACTTTTTCAAAAGCATTGACTACTTCTAAAACCGAAGAACCTCTTCCTGTTCCAATATTGAAGATTTCAAAATTAGATTCTCCTTTATCATTTAGTAATCTTTGCAATGCCACCACGTGAGCTTTTGCTAAATCTACCACGTGAATATAATCTCGAATGCAACTCCCATCTGGCGTAGGATAATCATCCCCAAAAACCGAAAGTTGCTCTCTTAATCCAGCAGCGGTTTGAGTGATAAACGGCACTAAATTCTGAGGAACTCCTAATGGTAATTCCCCTATTTCACAAGATTCGTGAGCACCTATTGGATTAAAATAACGCAATGCAATAGACTTCAAATTACTAACTGAACAGGTATCAAAAATAATTTCTTCGCTAATTTGTTTGGTGTTTCCGTAAGGAGAAGTTGCTTTTTTTACAGGTGCCGATTCATTTATGGGTAAGGAATCTGGCTCGCCATAAACGGTACAAGAAGAACTAAAAATAAAATTATTAATCTCGTTTTTATTGCATTCCTGAAGTAAATAAATAAGGGTATTCAAGTTGTTTTCATAATACAATAACGGATTTTCAACACTCTCTCCTACTGCTTTACTTGCTGCAAAATGAATGATTCCTTCAATATCTTGATACTTCTGAAAGAAAGTTGAAACCTCCGATTTATTCCGAAGGTCTAATTTTTCAAAGAGTGGTTTTTGCTTTGATATATTTACAATTCCGTCAATTACTTCCAAAGAAGAATTGGATAGATTATCAATAATCACCACTTCAAATCCAGCATTCTGCAATTCAACTACGGTATGAGAACCAATATAGCCCAAGCCACCAGTTACCAAGATTTTACCCATTTACTATTTGTTTACAAAATTAATTACTGTGGAAGTAATAAACTCAATTTGCTCATCGTCCAACTCGGTGTGCATTGGTAACGAAATCACTTCTTTTACCAATTGATTGGTTACTTTAAAATTTTCTTCCTTATATCGTTCGTCCAAATAAGCTTTCTGAAGATGTAACGGAATTGGATAATATACTCCACAAGGAATTCCGTTTTCATTTAAATGTGACACCAAAGCATCTCTGTCTGAATTTACAATTTTCAAGGTATATTGATGATACACATGGCAGTCGCAATTTTCTTTATTGGCATCTGAAGCATCACAGAAACAAGTTGGCGTGATGATATTTTCTTGCCCTTCAAAAGCCTTCGTATATTTTGCTGCTGCTGATCTTCTTGCCTTATTATAGGCATCTAAATTAGGAAGTTTTGCTCGTAAAACTGCTGCTTGAATAGAATCCAACCTCGAATTTACACCTACTACATCGTGATGATAACGCTCGTACATTCCGTGGTTTACAATTCCTCTTATGATATGAGCTAGATCGTCATCATTAGTAAAAATGGCACCACCATCTCCGTAACATCCTAGATTTTTTGAAGGAAAAAAAGAAGTGGAAGCTACATGACCTATGGTTCCTGTTTTCTTTTTTGTTCCGTCTTTTGAAGTATAATAACCTCCAATTCCTTGGGCGTTATCTTCAATAACATATAAATTATGTTCGTCGGCGAGTTCCATAATTTCGTCCATATTGGCAGCTAGTCCAAATAAATGAACTGGAACAATCGCTTTTGTTTTTGGTGTGATTGCATTTTTTATTGCTTCAACATCTATATTAAAAGTTACTGGATCTACATCGACCAACACTGGAGTTAATCCTAAAAGTGCGATCACTTCCACCGTTGCAGCAAAGGTAAAATCGGCTGTAATTACCTCGTCTCCCGGCTTTAAACCCAAGCCCATCATTGCGATTTGTAAAGCATCGGTTCCGTTGGCACAAGGAATTACATTCTTCACACCTAAATATTCTTCTAATTCTTTCTGAAAAGCATGAACCTCAGGTCCATTTACAAAAGCAGTGTTTTCAATTACATTTAAGATAGATGAATCTACCCTTTCTTTTATCGCAGCATATTGACCTTTTAAGTCAACCATTTGAATTTTTCTCATATCTATTTCCCGAGAAAGCGGGTAACTTTTATTTTAAATAAATGTTTGGCAAAATTACAAAAATGAAATGGCAAACCATGAAATTCAACAAAGAAACGTATTTTTATCAACAACTCACACACGATTGTATCGTGTGTCGTTACAGAAAAGGAAATAAGAGTTACTTTAGCGACAAGCTAGTTTTTAGTTTAAAGACGTTATAATATAGATTTTTATATATTTTCAAATTGAAGCCATATTTTTAGTATAAAAAACTATAAACTATTTTTTGGCTAAAGGAACGTGATGTAATCGTACACTATTGCGGAACCGCGTTCTGGTTTTGAAAAGATTTGAAACCCGTATATTGAAATGCAAGTAAAGGTAGATAATTTACGTGTTCATCAAACGGCACATAAAACCCAGTAAAGTAATAATAATGATTTTTTTTGATAGTCTATATGTGTTAATAGCACGTTTCTTTTTAAGAATTTGGAAAAACTACAATAATTGGTGGGTAAATGTCAGATACGGTATTACTTTATTTTATATAATGAACCTGCTTGTTTTATTGGCTTTTTTAGAGCATAAAATGAATGTGGTTGTATATATGGTTTTATTTGCTATAGGCTATCTTTTTATTACATTTTATCGCCCTGTACTTAATGATATAGAATTTATTAAGAACTTTGAATTACCCAATTTCTGGAAAACAGTTTCTTTAATATATATGCTTGTTTCTTTCTTGTTACTTATTTATACTTTTGTTTTTATTGTAATGGTTTAATAAGTACAAACAACGAAGCCAAATTTTTAATATAAAAATCCATAAACTGCTTTTTAGCGTAAAAGGAACGTAATACAATCGGATACTAGTGGAGGTCGAATTTATTTCAGTATTTATTACCCGATAATCCCGATAACTATCAGAGGGGTAACTATATTTTGTTTATTAAAAATCAAAATTACAAAAATGAAATGGCAAACTATGTATTTGACTAAAGAAACGTATTTTTGCAATTCAGTTTTAACAGATGCATTTTTTATACAACCTTTCTATTTCCATAAGCTCATTTTTCATTGGGTTTACACAATTTTTTAGTCCTAAAATAAAACTCTTTGTTCGAGGAAGAAAAACTGTTTTTAAAACTTTAAAAGAAAATATACAACCTTCCGATAAAACCATTTGGTTTCATTGTGCCTCTTTGGGCGAATACGAACAAGGTGTGCCGATTATGGAAGCTCTTAAAGAAAAATATCCTTCATACAAACTGGTGGTTACCTTTTTTTCGCCTTCAGGTTTTGAAGTAAAAAAGAAGGATCCTCTCGCAGATGTTACTGTCTATTTGCCTTTGGATACTTTACTGAATTCCAATAAATTCCTGAAGCTTGTTCATCCTACTTTAGCCGTTTTTGTTAAATATGAAATTTGGCCCAATTATCTTTTTCAGTTGAAAAAATTGAATGTTCCAACATTATTAATTTCAGGATTGTTTCGTGAAAATCAGATTTTCTTTAAGTCCTACGGAAGTTTTATGAGAAAAGCATTGGCTAATTTTAACCATCTTTTTGTTCAAGATGAAGTTTCCAAAAAATTATTGGAAAGCATCTCCATAAATCAAGTTTCGGTAAGTGGTGACACTCGTTTTGACCGAGTTAAAAATCAGTTAAACATTGACAATAAACTGGATTTTATAAAAGAATTTAAACAAGATAAAATTGCGGTAGTCTGCGGAAGTACTTGGGCAGAAGACGAAAGTTTATTGATGGAATATATTAATAATTCATCAGATAAAGCTAGAATTATTATCGCTCCTCACGAAGTAAAACCTTCT
>JALWUJ010000009.1 GCA_027080135.1 Flavobacteriaceae bacterium
CTAAAGATTGAATTTTAGTCTCTACTTCTTTTTCTAATTTTAAGACTTTATCAAATGTTTCAATACCATTTTTTGCAGTTTCAATAACACCAACAAGGAAAAATTTGAACCATTGTATTATGTCACCTTTTTCACGTACTTTCATTAGGTTGTCGTAATAGAGTGTTCTGTTTCTTTCAAAGAAATCTGATAGGTATAAAACTGGCTTTTTAAGAATTCCTTTTTCAACAAGGTAAAGTGTAATCATTGTAGATGTTTTAAGTTTCATGTTCCAATTTGCATACTTAGAAATGTTATTCTCTTTAAAATACGTATTCACGCGTTTTCGAAGTGTTTTGTAAAAATCTTTAGATTCGTTACTAAACTTTATTGTGGTATTATTCATAAATTTTAATTACTTATACAAAGGTACGTTATAAACGATTATCTATGGTGTAATATTTTAATTATTATTGGTATTCTATTACTAAAAACGGGATAATGTAACTTCAATCACCTCATTAAACAATTCAGCGAGAGAAATACCTTCAACTTCTGCCATTTTAGGGATAATACTTTCGGCCGATTGCCCGGGAACAGTATTGATTTCGATGACATAAGGAATATTGTTTTCAACGATATAATCGACTCTTGCTATTCCTTCTAACCCTAACAAATTATATATGGTTAATGTAGTCTTTTTGATTTTAGCTGTTAATGAATCATCTATCCTAGCAGGTGTTATTTCTTCAGATCCTCCTTCGTATTTAGCATGGTAGTCAAAAAAGTCATTCGCTGTAACAATTTCTGTTATCGGCAACACTTTAACACCTTTTTTAGATAAATAAACTCCATTTGTTACTTCAATTCCATTTATCGCTTTTTCAGCAACTACTTGTGTTCCATGTTTTTTTGCTTTAACAATTGCTGAAACAACCTCCTCTTTGGAATTAACTTTACTCACGCCAAAACTACTTCCCCCATCAACAGGCTTAATAAAACAAGGGAAACCCAATTTCTTTTCAACAGTTTCAGAAACAAACGGATCAGTTTCAACTACAAGAATTGCCTCCGGAATATGAATTGAAAAGTTTTTAAGATATTGGTTGCAAATAAATTTATTGAAAGTAAGTGCAGAAACTAAATGATTACTGGTACTATAAGGCACGTTAACCAAATCAAAATAAGCTTGCAAAACACCATCTTCTCCAGGAATCCCATGAATAACGATAAATGCAAAATCAAATTTTATTTTCACACCATCGGTAGTAAACGAAAAGTCATTTTTATCAACAGGATATTCCAATCCTTTCCAATAGACCAACCATTTTTCTTCCTCAATTACAACACGATAAGGAATATATTTTACCGTATCGATATTTTCAAAAACGGTTAGAGCACTTTTTTTTGATACAATTTTTTCGTGAGAGAAACCTCCTTCAATGACTGCTATATTTAATTTCATATATTTAAATCTAAAAAATCAACTCAAAAATAATCAACACAATTCTACGTTTAGATGAAAAGACTTTGATTTTTCAACAATCAATGGTTATGCAATTCAATTCTTCTAAAGTTTATCTATATTTGTCGCAATCCAATTTTTAACAGAAATGATTAAAGCATTTTTTCGATTTTTAATTAGCAAAGTTTTCCTAATTAATTTAGTATTAGCTTTATTAGTTGCTATTACTATACCCTATTTCACCTTAAATTATATTGAAGAATACACCAACAATGATTCGGAAAATTACAAAAAGAATTATATTCCTGTACCTAATTTTATTGGATTAAACGTAGATGACATTAATGAATACATAAAGGGAAAAAATTTAAGATATGTAATTAGTGACTCTGTATATTCTGATGAATTTAAACCCGGTCAAGTAATTCGACAAAAGCCCAATCCTTTCACCGATGAAAAACCGGAATACGTAAAACCTAATCGAAGAATTTATTTAACAATTGTAAAAAAAGAAGGTGAGTATAAAGAAATTCCGGACTTAATCTCTAATTATAATTCTAAAAAATTAGCTAAAGTAAAACTGGAAATGCTAGGCTTTATTCCCGAATTTGTTGCCAAATCACACAAAAGTGACTATGTTTTGAAATTACTTTATAAAGGAAAAGAGGTAACTCCGGGCACTAAACTCCTAAAAGGAAGCGTTATTACAGTAGTTCATGGTGACGGAGGTGGGGGAAGACCCATTTCCTTACCTAAATTAAGTGGAATGACTGTTCAGGAAGCGAACCAAACATTGGCATTAGCAGGATTGGAAACTGAGGTATTGTATGAGAATGCTCAAAC
>JALWUJ010000010.1 GCA_027080135.1 Flavobacteriaceae bacterium
GCTATAAAAGGATGTGTGTTTAAAATAATCTTTTTATAGTCTTTGCTAATTAATTGTTTAAGCTCATCATTCATTTTGTTCACCAAAACTATGGGAGCTTCAATCTCGGCAGAATGTCCTGCATTTGGATTTTCTTCGCGAGTTTTAATGTTCATTTCTGGCCGAACACGTTGTCTGGTTATTTGTATTAAACCAAACTTACTTGGGGGTAGTATTTTGTGTTTTGCTCGATCGTCGCTCATTTCTTCACGCATGTGATCGTACAGTTTTTTACGATTGGCAGCAACTGCCATATCTATAAAATCTATCACAATAATACCGCCCATATCACGTAAGCGTAATTGTCTTGCTACCTCTGTGGCAGCAATTAAGTTTACTTCTAATGCAGTTTCTTCTTGGTTGTTTGATTTGTTAGAACGATTACCGCTATTGACATCAATTACATGAAGTGCTTCTGTGTGTTCGATAACTAAGTAAGTTCCTTTACTTCCTGAAACCGTTCTTCCAAAGGCAGTTTTGATTTGACGTTCAATCCCGTATTTTTCAAATAAGGGTGTTTTAGAATCATAAAACTTAACAATATTCTCTTTATTAGGTGCAATTTGTTGCACATAATCTTTAATTTGTAAATAGAGTGTTTCGTCATCTATATAAATTGAAGAAAACGAATCGTTAAAAACGTCTCTTATAATAGATGCTCCTCTATTTAGTTCACTTAACACCTTTGAAGGCAGGTGAGCGCCTCGTAACTTTTTACACATCGCTATCCAGCGATCCATAAGGTTTTCTAGATCTCTATCGAGTTCAGCTACTTTTTTACCCTGGGCAACAGTTCGTATAATAACTCCAAATCCTTTAGGTTTTATACTTGTTACCAAGCGTTTTAACCTATCTTTTTCTTCTTTAGATTCTATTTTTTGAGAAATAGAAACTCGATCTGAAAAGGGAACCAAAACAATATAACGTCCAGCTATAGAAAGCTCGGAACTAATTCGGGGTCCTTTTGTGGAAATGGGTTCTTTTACAATCTGAACCAATGTTGATTGATTGGACTTTAGTACATGATTTATACCTCCGTTTTTATCAATATCTTTTTCAAATGGGAAATCTTTTAAAGAATAATCTTTAAGTTTACCTGTGCTTACACTTTTAACGAATTTTAAAAGAGAAGTGATTTTAGGGCCTAAATCATGATAGTGCAAAAATGCATCTTTTTCATACCCTACATTTACAAATGTAGCATTTAGCCCAGGAACAACTTTTCGGGTTTTGGCGATAAACACGTCGCCTACCGAAAACTTGTTATCGTCTTCTTCTTTATGTAATTCAATTAGTTTTCCATCTTTTAAAAGGGCAAAATCAACTGATTGCGAACCAGATCTAATAAATAATTCGTAGTTCACGTTTCATTAATTTTTATCCATCATTCCTTATTTATAAGAAATGACAAATGGATTAAACAATATTTTATCACAGGTTTTATTGTTATTCCGTAACATATTACGGAAAAAACCCGTCGAAATTACACTTATAATTTACGTGAGTGTAATTTCATTTTCAAAGAACTTAATTTGTTTTGAAATTTTAAAAACAAAGAAGTAGGTTCACACTACTTCTTTGTTTTGTGTCTATTTGCACGACTTCTTTTTTTTCTTTTGTGAGTAGAAATCTTTGCTCTTTTTCTTTTTTTACCACTTGGCATAGAAAATACTTTTTTAGTTTCTCAAAAAAATGAGAAGGGTTAATATTATTTTACCTTTACATTTGTTTTAACACCTTCTACAAACACTTTTGCAGGTTTAAAGGCTGGTATATTATGTGCAGGGATTTTGATGGTGGTGTTTTTTGAAATGTTTCTTCCCGTTTTTTCAGCTCTTTTCTTAACGATAAAACTTCCAAAACCTCTTAAATAAACATTGTCACCACCTTCAAGAGAATTTTTTACTTCGCTCATAAAGGTTTCAACTGTAGCTTGTACATCTCCTTTTTCCATTCCTAATTTGTCTGAAATTTTTGCTACGATATCTGCTTTCGTCATTATAATTTTATTTTAGTATTATTAATTTTCTTTTTTCAAGACGGCAAATATAAGCATTTAAATTTCAAAAAATCAATCCTTAAACCATTAAAATTTAATTAGATAAAGGCTATTTTCGTTAAATGCCAAATTCAGATTTAAATATTAGTAAAAAACTCATTGTGTGGTATTTACAATACCAGCGTAACTTGCCATGGCGTTCTACAAAGTTACCATATCGTATTTGGCTTTCTGAAATTATACTTCAACAAACAAGAGTTAAACAAGGTTTACCTTATTATCTGTCATTTATTTCTGAATTTCCTACCGTAAACCACCTTGCTAATGCTTCCGAAGAAAAAGTTTTAAAACTTTGGCAAGGATTGGGGTATTATTCTCGTGCTCGAAATCTTCATGCAACTGCAAAATATGTTTCAGAAGAATTAAATGGAATTTTTCCTACAAAATACATGGAATTGTTAAAATTAAAAGGTGTAGGAGATTATACCGCCAGTGCCATTGCATCAATTTGTTATGATGAGCCCACTGCCGTAGTAGATGGCAATGTTTATCGAGTTTTGTCAAGATTATTTGGAATTGAAACTCCTATAAATAATACCGATGGAATTAAAGAATTTAAAAAACTCGCACAATTATTACTGCCTTCGGAAGAAATAGGAACTTACAACCAGGCGATCATGGACTTTGGGTCGCAACAATGTAAACCTATAAAACCAGATTGTATTTCTTGCATTTTTAATGAATCTTGCATAGCTCTTCAAAAGAAAAAAGTTTCTGAATTACCTGTTAAATTGAAGAAGACGAAGGTTAAAAAAATCTATTTCAATTATTTAGTGCTTCTTTCGGAAAATTACAAAACAACTCTTCAACAAAGAACAGGAAAAGGAATTTGGAAAAATTTATATGAATTTCCTCTTATTGAAACTGAAGCAAATTGTACGTTCAATGAGCTTCAGAAGCAAGATAACTTTCAGAAACTTTCAGAAAAATATTTATTCAAATCTGTTATAAATTATAATGACCAACCTATAATTCATAAACTTTCACATCGACATATTTATACTCGATTTTGGATTGTTGAAGTTTCAAAATTACCAAAAAATGCCATTCCTATTAATGATTTAGAAAAATATCCTGTTCCAAT
The DNA here is from genome assembly GCA_027080135.1 of Flavobacteriaceae bacterium. Taxonomy (GTDB): domain Bacteria; phylum Bacteroidota; class Bacteroidia; order Flavobacteriales; family Flavobacteriaceae; genus Marifrigoribacter. The sequence continues at coordinate 3,183 of JALWUJ010000010.1, forward strand.
TCTTATAGGTAATTTTATTGATAAATTTTTCAAAAAAAAAGAATCGCTACAAAAACAAAAAAAATAGTTATATTTAAATTTCAAAAGATAACTTTGCAGAATAAATAAAAAATTATGAGCGGTACAGTAAATAAGGTCATCCTAATTGGACATACAGGAACAGAAGTAAAAATGCACTATTTTGAAGGTGGCGGAAGTATTGGAAATTTTTCGTTAGCAACCAACGAAACTTATACCAATAGAACAACAGGTGAAAAAATAAGCAATACCGAATGGCATAACATTGTAGTAAGAAATAAGGCTGCCGAAATATGCGAAAAGTACCTTAAAAAAGGCGATATGGTGTATATTGAAGGTCGTTTGAAAACAAGAAAATGGCAAGATGCCGAAGGAAGAGACCATTATACAACCGAGGTGCATTGCACAGATTTTACTTTTTTAAGTCCAAAATCTGAAACAAACAGAACGTCTGAAAATACTCAGACTTCTGCTCAAAATCAAAGTGCTAGTCAAGATAAAAAAGAGGAACCTCAATCAGACTCTCAAGAAGAAACCACCGATTTACCTTTTTAAAAAAGAAGTTGAACTAAAACAATATTTTGGATTTAGAACCTCCTAGTTTATTTATAACTTTTTTATTGAACACAACACATATAGTAAGTATGGTTATATTATTGTTGTTGTTAGTATGTTCTGCATTAATTTCGGGTGCCGAAGTGGCTTTTTTCTCTTTGTCTCCTACCGATTTTGAAGAAAATAATTATGAAAACGGACTACCAAAAAAACTCCAAATAGTTCAAAAATTATTAGCGAAACCCAAAAAATTATTAGCCACTATTTTAGTAGCAAATAACTTTATAAATATTGCTATTGTATTGTTATTTGCTTCATTAAGCGAATTGTTGTTTTCAAAAATAAGTACTCATTTTTACGGAATAAATCTTCGTTTTATTACAGAAGTTGGGATAGTAACATTTATAATTTTATTGTTTGGTGAGATACTCCCAAAGATATATGCAAGTCGAAAAAATGTTCAGTTTTCTATGTTCATGGCGTATCCATTACAGGTTTTGGATAAATTACTAACTCCACTAAGCAGCCCCATGCAAGCCGGTATTCAGTATATTGAAAAAAAATTTGGAAAGCATAAAACCAATATTAGTGTCGATCAGCTCTCACAAGCTTTAGAGCTAACTTCCGAAGAAGATAAACAAAACGAAGATCATAAAATTTTGCAAGGAATCGTAACTTTTGGAAACACCGATACCAAGCAAGTAATGAAACCGAGAATGGATATTTTTGCTTTAAATGAAAGGGAGTCTTACAAAAATATCATCCCAGAAATTATTGAAAACGGCTATTCTAGAATTCCAGTTTTTAAGGACAATATTGATACCGTTACGGGTGTGCTTTATGTGAAAGATTTAATGTCGCACTTAGATAAAAAAGAATTCGATTGGACAAGTATTTTACGGAAACCTTATTTTGTTCCAGAAAATAAAAAGTTGGACGATTTGCTAAACGAATTTAAAGAAATGAAAATGCATATGGCAATTGTGGTAGATGAATATGGAGGAACAAGTGGACTAATTACTTTGGAAGATATTATTGAAGAAATTGTAGGTGAAATAAGCGATGAGTTTGATGAAGAAGATTTAGAGTTTTCAAGGTTAGACGATAATACTTTTGTTTTTGAAGGAAAAATACCATTGAAAGATTTTTACAAAGCCATAAAAATTAAAGATCCAAAAATATTTGAAGACCATAAAGGAGAAGCAGAATCCTTGGCTGGATTTCTTTTAGAAATTGCAAAAGGTTTTCCGAAAAGAGGAGAAGTAATAAATTTTGAAAATTATACGTTTACTGTGGAAGGATTCGAAAACAAACGAATCAAACAAATTAAATTCACTATTAATTAATATGACGCGCTTTTTTTGGTTACTTCTTTCAGTTTTTGTTTTTCTTTCTTGTAAAGATGATGTGGTTATTAAACCCAAAGCTCAGCTGCGTTTGGAATATCCTTCGCCAACTTATGAGGATGTAAATATTGATGCGCCTTTTAAATTTCAGAAAAATAAATTAGCAAGCCTTCAAGAAAAAAGGAATTATAATCTGAATATTAATTACCCAAATATGAAGGCTACCTTATATATAACCTATCAGGAAGTCCATAATAATTTAGATTCTCTTTTGCGAGATGCTCAAAAATTAGCCTATGATCACGCGATAAAAGCTGAAAGTATTCCAGAGCAGCCTTTTGTAAATTTTGATAATGATGTTTATGGAATGTTTTATATGATTAACGGAAATGCTGCAACACAAGCAGAATTTTACGCCACCGATAGCATTCAGCATTTTATTACAGGAGCCATTTATTTTGAAGCAAAACCTAATTTCGATTCTATTTATCCAGCGGCAGTTTATCTAAGAAATGATATGCGTAGAATTATGGAAACTTTGGAATGGACCAATCAAAAAGAATCAGAATGGCTTATAGAGTTATGATTTCGTTTTTTGAAATTATATATAAAAAACCATCCTAATAATTTATTAGAATGGTTTTAGGTATTTTTAGATTCCTGTTTTCACAGGAATTTATTAAGCTTTGTCAGCGCAACAAGCCATTTTGCAATCTTTTCCGTGTTTCATCTCTCCTTTGTTTGCTCCCATAGAAGCTTTGTCACCTTTCTTCATTTTACATTCAGATTTCATTTTGCCTTTACACTCTTTTTTGCCCATTCCCTTGCAAGAAGCTTTGTTGCCCATTTTGCAATCTTTCATTCCTTTTTTACATTCTTTTCCTTCGTGGTTGCATTTTTTCTTGTCATCACCAGCTTTAGCTCCATCTGTAGAAAAAGACTCTACAGTTTTCATGCTGTTTACAGTGTATTTATCACTTGCAGTTGTTACCGTTTTTTCTAATGAAGTAGGAGTTACTATAGCTTCGTCATATTCAACCATTGCTAATTTTTTATCAAAATCTACCGTTGCAGATTTTACACCTTCCATTTCAGAAAGTTTCTTTTCAATGGTTTTTGCACAACCTATTGCGCAAGTCATTCCTTCAATATTAAATTCTGCTTTTGCTAATTTAGCATCGTCAGCAATTTTATTTTTAGTAACAGTTTCTTTAACTTCTACTGTTTTTACTTGAGGTTCGGTTTCGTTTTTACAAGACCACATGATGGTTGATGTTAATGCGATTCCGACAGCTAATTTTAAAATTTTACTCATCTTTTTTATTTTTTTATATTGGTTTTCGTGATTACTTCGTAGTTCATAATTCTAATTTAATTTAATTTCAGCAAAAATAACAATAGTTTCCTCTTTTTAAATTTATTAGTCACATTTTTGCAGAATATTTAACAGTAGATTCAATTTTGATGAATAAAAAATGGGCATATTTATTAATTCTTTCTCTAATTTGGGGAAGCTCTTTTATATTAATAAAAAAGTCTTTGCTTGGTTTTACACCTTTGCAATTAGGATCACTCCGAATTATCATTTCCGGATTAATGCTCTTTGCTGTTGGTTTTAAAAGCTTAAAAAACCTTACCAAAACCAATTATAAATGGATTGCTATTTCGGGATTGTTAGGAACCTTTTTCCCAGCCTTTTTATTCGCCTATGCCGAAACCGAGATAGATAGTGCGATTGCATCGATATTAAACTCTATTGTCCCAATTATGACCATAGTTTTTGGATTGATGCTTTTTAAAATTTTCTCTTCCCGAAAACAAATAATAGGAGTCGTTATTGGTTTTATTGGGACGGTATTTCTTATTTCGAATGGAGCTAGCATTAATCCACATCAAAATTATTGGTATGCTTTGTTGGTAATTCTTGCAACCTTTATGTATGCGATGAATGTTAATATTATTAAACGTTATTTGCAGAATGTTTCGGCTATGGCAATCGCCGTGGGTAATTTTACAGTAATTATTATTCCTGCTTTTTTGGTATTAATATATTCCCGTTTTTTTACTTCGGAAGTGTTGGAGGCACCAGAATTTTCAATGTCTATAGTTTATATTGTCTTACTTTCTTTACTTGGAACTGCCATTGCAAAGGTGTTGTTTAACAAATTAGTTCAGATTTCTACACCTGTTTTTGCTTCTTCAGTAACTTATATAATGCCTGTTGTTTCAGTAATGTGGGGGCTTTTGGACGGAGAGGTTTTTAGCTTTTGGCAAGCCTTAGCAACCTTAATTATTTTGTTTGGTGTTTATTTAGCAAACTCCAAAAGGTAAGGGATTTAAGCACTGTATTTTTTCAAAAAAACGATTTGTAGTTTTAATAAATAGAGCTATATTTGCACCCGCCTTCGAGTAAGGTAAAAAATAATTAATAATAAAATTTAAACGAAACGCTATGTTCGCAATTGTAGAAATAGCAGGGCAGCAATTTAAAGTTGCAAAAGATCAAAAAGTCTTTGTACACCGTTTAGCAACAGAAGAAGGAAAGAAAATATCTTTCGACAATGTTCTAATGTTAAGCGACGGAAACAAAGTTACTATTGGCGCCCCGGCTATCGACGGAGCTCAAGTAGGAGCAAAAGTCATTAAGCACCTTAAAGGTGACAAAGTTATTGTATTCAAAAAGAAAAGAAGAAAAGGATACAGAGTAAAAAATGGTCACAGACAAGCACTTACAGAAATTGTAATTGAAAGTATTGTAGCCTCAGGAGCTAAAAAAGCAACCAAAGCTAAGTCTGAACCTAAAAAAGAAGTAAAACCAGCTGCACCTAAAGCGGAAGCTAAAGTTGAAAATGCAGCAAACGATATTTCTTCAATGACCGTTGCTGAATTAAAAGCATTGGCTAAAGAAAAAGGTCTTAAAGGTTACACTTCGATGAAGAAAGCTGAATTAATAGCTGCTTTAAGTTAATTTTTTAATATTTAAAACGTAAGAAAATGGCACATAAAAAAGGAGTTGGTAGTTCGAAGAATGGTAGAGAATCAGAATCGAAACGTTTAGGCGTTAAGATATTTGGTGGACAAGCTGCTATTGCTGGAAACATCATCGTAAGACAAAGAGGAAACACACATTTTCCTGGAGAAAATGTTTATGGTGGAAAAGATCATACTCTTCACGCAAAAGTGGATGGTATTGTAAAATTCACTAAAAAAAGAGATAATAAATCATACGTTTCTATTATACCTTTCGAGGCTTAAGAAACCAGATTTTATCATATATAAAAACCTTCAACTAAATTATTTTGGTTGAAGGTTTTTTGTTTGTATTATAATATTTACTCCTTAATTACCTTTTTAACCAAAGTACCTTGGTTGGTGATTATGTGTACAAAAAACAAACCACTAGTCAAATTAGAAACATCTAAAGTGCTTGTGTTTTCACTAACTAAAACTTTTCTGCCTAAAGCATCATAGATTTCTATATGGTTGATGGCTATATTTTCTGGAGTATTTATTTGAAAAGAGGTTTTTATAGGATTGGGGTAAAGGTTTGCAGATGGCTTGTTAAAATTTTGATTGGACAACAGCAAACTGTTATAAATAGCCTTGTCACCGTTTAAATTTGTTAAAGTTAGAATTTTATTATTGAGATCTCCAATTTCAATATTATAATTAAAACTGTTACTTTCCGCTTTCCAATTAAAAAAAGTATTAAAATAATTATCTTGAAAAGTTAAACTTTCCTCTAAAACACATTCACCCGTATCTATAATTATAAAATAAAGTATATTAATATTATCATTAGTAATAGTTATAAAATCTCCAGAAATTGCATCACATACATTAGTTATAAAATAATTATTCTCTTGTATAGATAAAGCTATATTATTAATTTCATTGTTACTAGGAGGAAAATAATCTATATCGTCTATGGTTATTTTTTGCAAATACCAATCATTTTCAAAAAGTTGAGGGTCTTGTGCAAAACTTGAAAGTGATGCAAATAAAACTAAGATTAGAATTTTTATTGTTTTCATAATTTATTGTTTTATAAGTGTTTTTGAATTTTGTACTTCACC
>JALWUJ010000011.1 GCA_027080135.1 Flavobacteriaceae bacterium
GTCTTATCTCTTGTGATGTCATAATAAATGTTAATTAATTTCTAAAAAACAATTCAATAATAATTCATTTAGAAACATTTTGTAATTTTGTGTTTTAACGGCGTTGCAATATTTACAATTCATACTTCGTTAAGAATGCAAATTTAACATATTTAAATTTATGACGAAAGTTAAATACTATTACGATTCTGATACGTTGTCTTACAAAAAAATTACACCTAAAAAAGGGTTTATAATTAAGAAATTTTTTCTTTGGTTTTCTTTATTTGGATTGGGCGTTATTTTTGGTTTCGCAATACTGTCTAATTTTTTTGAAACACCTAGTGAAAAAGCAAAAAACAGAGAATTGGAATATGTGAAGTTGAACGAAGGACTTCATAAAAAACGCATTGCACAATTTGAAAAAGTCTTAAAAGATTTGCAAGAAAGAGATAATAATATATACCGAACTTTTTTTGAATTGAGTCCAATTCCCGAAGAGCAACGAAGAGCAGGGTTTGGAGGTGTAAATCGTTACAAAGCATTAGAAGGATTTGATAATTCTAAAATGGTTATTGACATTACAAAGAATATGGATATACTTTCAAAACAATTGTATATTCAATCAAAATCATTAGATGAAATTGTAAAAATGGCTGAAAACAAAGAAGAATTATTAGCTGCGATACCAGCAATACAGCCTGTAAGAAGTGAAGATTTAAGGCGAATAGCTTCGGGTTATGGTTGGCGTACAGATCCGTTTACAAAGGCAAGAAAAAAACATTATGGAATGGATTTTTCAGCACCTCGGGGGACACCAGTTTACGCAACTGGACCTGGAAAAGTTATTCGTGCCGACGCTAGTTCATCTGGTTTTGGAAAGCATATTCGTATTAATCATGGTTTTGGATATATTTCTTTATATGCGCATTTAAGTAAATATAATGTAAGAAAAGGACAACGGGTAAAAAGAGGAGATTTGATAGGATTTGTGGGTAGCACAGGAAGGTCAGAAGGACCACATTTACATTATGAAATACGAAAAAACAGAGAAAGAATAAATCCTATAAATTTTTACTAAGCAAACTTAGCACCTTAAGAACTGGAAGGAATGCAAAATTCTTCCTCATTTGCAGGACAGTCGCTTGATTAGTACTTTTTATGTGTTATTTCTAATTTTTTTGTATATTCGTATTCACTTGAAATAAGAATGCGATGCATATAGATTTACCCGAAAAAAGATATTATAGAATAGGAGAAGTTGCCAAGGCTTTTGGTGTAAATACTTCGCTTATTCGTTTTTGGGAAAATGAATTTACCATTCTTAAACCTAAAAAAAACAAAAAAGGGAACCGTCTTTTTACTCCTACTGATTTGCAAAATTTAAAATTAATCCATTATCTTGTCAAAGAAAAAGGGTATACCTTAGATGGTGCACGAAAAAAAATGAAAGAAAACCCTGAAAGTGTGATGGATAAGCACGAAATAATATCAAATTTAGAAAATATCAAACAAGAATTAATTAACATAAAAAAGCAACTATCATGAAAAAACTATTAATACCATTAATTGTATTGGCCGTAATTGGATTTGGAATCTATAATTGGGCTGTAGGATTTAATAACACTGCCGTAAATTTAAGAGAAACAGCCACAAAAACTTGGGGAGATGTAGAAAACGCATACCAACGCAGAAATGATTTAATTGGAAACTTAGTTAAAACAGTTCAAGGTGCTGCAGATTTTGAAAAAGGAACTTTAAAAGAAGTTATTGAAGCAAGAGCTAAAGCCACTGCTGTAAACATTGATCCTTCCAACATAACTCCTGAGCAACTAGCAAAATTTAACAAAGCCCAAAGCGGATTGTCTGGAGCATTATCAAAATTAATGGTTGTTGTAGAACGGTATCCAGAATTAAAAGCAAATCAAAACTTCTTAGAATTGCAAAGTCAAATAGAAGGCACTGAAAATAGAATTAATGTGGCTAGAAATAGATTTAATCAAGCAGTAGAACCTTATAACAAACATATAAAAACATTCCCAAATTCATTGCTTGCAGGATGGTTTAAATTTTCTCCTATGGATTACTTTAAAGCTGCCGAAGGAGCAGATAAAGCACCTGAAGTAAAGTTTGACTTTAAGAAATAAGAATGTCTAAAGTTGAAGATTTTTTGACTGCACAGGAGGAGCAACAAATTGTTGCTGCCATAAAATCTGCTGAAAAGAATACTTCAGGAGAAATACGTGTGCATATTGAAAAATCTACCAAAACACCTCCTTTGGTT
>JALWUJ010000012.1 GCA_027080135.1 Flavobacteriaceae bacterium
GAACAGATTGGAGTTTGGAAGCCCGCTCCGCACTCGGTGCAAAGGGGTTTTGCAGCAGTTAGCGGCTTCTGTTTAAAAAGCTGAATGTGTTCTACTATCTACTGTAAAAAAGGAGTGAAAAAAAAGAGTTTTTCTGCTGTTGAAGTTGTAAAACACATTATATTAGGAACATTTTGTATTATATTAAAAGGCTTGTATTTGTAGGGGTGTTAAAACTGGTAGGTGTGTGAGCCTATTTTTATGAACTTTCTTTCTCATCAGCGATTTTTCCAAGGTACTCACTTACTGCAAACATTATAGCTGCAGAAGTAAAATTCATAATCGAATCTTTTGCAAATAAAGAAGAAAAAGCAATAGAAAAACTTTGTTCAAACGCTACATTTACAAACATAAAAACTATCAATACAAATAATGTAATTGAGTATATGAAAAAAAATGCTGAAAGTCCTCTTAGCATTAATGGATCTCCTTTAATAACTAAATTTGAAATTATACAGTTTTTAATATCTTTTCCAATTTGTTTTGATCGAAAAACTTTCAGTTTATAATTTGTGCATAATCTGTATAAATAGTAAATGTACCATCTGGAAAAAAAATAGTTCCATTAGCCAGAATAATATTATTAGATTTAATATAATATCCACCTATCTTTTTATATTTATCTGAATTAGATAAATATTGAATAAGAGCGATGAATTGTTGTCCATCTTCGAAATTACCTTGAAGTCTCATGACAATATATTTTTTACCATTAAGATTATATTCCATTTCATCAATATATTTAGTGAGTACCCATTTTGAACTAACCTGAGCAAGTAATTCTTTAGCTAAAGCCAGTCTTTGTTCTTCTTTATTACTACAGGCATTAAATAATATTGCTAATGTAGTTACTATTATAACGATGGTTTTTTTCATATATATCCTTAATAATTCTTAGTTTTATTGCATAATTCTTTTTATCGATAGCTGTTGTGATCGCTATTGATAAACCTAATATTTCCATTTTATCAAACTTGGATTGCCGGCATAAGATCGTTATTTTCTTCGATGCGCAGCATACGCACATCTTTTACGCATGCAGGAAACCAGGGGAACTTTTTCGCCAGTTTTTGCACGACCATAACACAATTAACCGCGTTGATCGTTTCATCTCCGAAATATACGCTTCCTTGTTGCCATTTGAAGCCGTTTTCTTCCATGAACTTGCGAATATCGCCATAGGCGTTTTGGTAGTTGTTGCCGTGATAGCTGTCGTCTAAACAGCTTGTATCGATGTCGAAAGTAACTGCGTACATTTGTGATCCTTTTTGGAATTATAGCATACAGCTATTTTATTTCATCTAACGAAATGTATTTTTTTACAGTGCTATACGATACACCTGCAACTTTTGCGATCGAGTAGTAAGTTATTTTTTTGTTCTCCATTCGTAGGATATTGATTGCGTTTTGAATTTTCTTTTTTGCCTCTGCTGTTCGTGCTTCTGTCGCTTTTTCAGCTGCTACATGTTTCTTGTAGCTTTTTTTTATCTTCTTCGGATTATTGACTATCTCTTTTATTTCGTTTAATGAATATAAACTTTTTGAGTCGTCGAAAGTCGAAGCCTCAAGCATCTTTTGTAGATGTTCGATTTGATCAGCGTTTAGATCGAGTCTGTATGTGTAGTTATATTTTTCCATCTCGCCCATTTTTTACCCTTTTATTTCATTTCGTTAAATGTATTATAACAAATAAAGTCTTAAAGAATGCTTTATTTCATCAAACGAAATGAAATATCTAAATCAAAATAGTTTGCCTTGTTTTAGTATGTTTAATTTATTTTCCCGAGCAAGTTTATACCATTTTTCCCAGACTTTCTGCGAGTCGTTTTTGTTGTACTCTTTTTGGCTGATTTTGTCGTATATGCGACCTTTTTCGGATACACTTAGCACCATACCTTGCCCAACCCAGATATCTTGGTTTACTAAATTTTTTCTCACAAATCTAATAAAGCTGTGCAAGTCCATTAAGTAGTCGTTTGAGCCTTTGTTGTTATCTTTGACTGTAATGATTAATCGCACAACCTTTCTACCTAGCTTATACTCTTTGTAATCAAACTTTATGTTTGTTTTTTCTTTAAATTGCTTTTTAGCCTTTTCTATTATTTGTGTTTTGATGTTGTTGTATCTATAACTATCAGGTATTTTATAAGTGCTTCTTAACCAATCTAACTCAATCTCAAAAGTGAAACTTTTAGGGGTTTTTTTATACTTTTTTTTAT
>JALWUJ010000013.1 GCA_027080135.1 Flavobacteriaceae bacterium
ATAGATTCAAAGCTGTGATTTGGAATTCCGTTATCACCTTTTAGTGATGCTGAAAACTCCTTTACTTTGTATAACTCGGGTTTAATTTCTTCTATTTTAGAAAAAGGAGTTATTTTCAACACCCTTTGGACTCCTAAAGATGTAATGCAATTATCTGCAACCTTTTCTAATACCAAAAGAAACTCAAGGCTTTCTACTGTTTTTTTGTCTATTCTAATCATAACTTATAGATACACTGAAATGGTTAAAACTGCCATAGTTAAGCCTAAAAGCATGATAACCAAAGGAGTAACGAATTTCAGCCATTTATCATAACCAATATTTACAATGGCTAAAGATGCTAAAATTAATCCTGTAGGATTCAAGAATGCAAACAATCCCATACCGTATTGATATGCATTGACAATATATTCTCTCCCAACTCCAATTCCGTCTCCAAGAGGAGACATAATTGGCATGGTTAAAACCGCCATTCCTGAGGAGGAAGGTATAAAAAAGGAAAGTCCACCGTAAATATAAAGCATCGAATTAATAAACAAACCTTTGTTCATTCCATCGGTTAAACTGCTAGAATAATAAAGCAGCGTATCGCTAATTAAACCGTCTTCCATTAATATAGTTACACCTCGTGCAATTCCTATTATAAAAGCAACTCCAAGTAATTCTGTAGCTCCTTTCATAAAAGTATTTACGAATACTCTTTCTTTAATTCTAGATAAAATTCCTATTAATATAGCTCCAACAAAAAATACAGAAGTCATTTCTAAAAACCACCAATCTAATTTTGAAACTCCATAAATCATCACTACAAAACAAAGTACAAATACGATTAATATAAAACGTAATCTTCCAGTAAGTTTTACGTGACTATTGGAAGTTAAACTGCCAAACATTTTCTCGATTTCTTCTTTTTGATTGTAAATAATAGATTTAGTTGGGTCTTTTTTAACTCGTTGTGCATAACGAATAATGTAAATTATACAAATTAATAAACCTAAAGCTAACATTATAAAGCGTCCATTAATTCCCGTTGTCCAGTTAATTCCCGCAGCATCGGAAGCTATAATTACACTAAAAGGGTTTACGGTGGAAGCCATAGTTCCCATAGAAGAACCAATGTAAATAGATGCCAAAGCAACAATGGCATCGTACCTTGCAGCTAGAAAAACTGGAATTAAAATAGGGTAGAAGGCAATGGTTTCTTCCGCCAATCCAAAGGTGGTTCCACCTATTGCGATTAAGGTGGTAATTAAAATGATTAAGATATATTCTTTTCCTTGAAGTGCTTTTGCTAACCAAGAAATTCCTGCTTCAAATGCACCGGTAGAATTTACGATACCAATTAAACCCCCAATAATTAATACCAAAATCATTATATCTGAAACTGCAATAATTCCTTTTAAAGGTGATTGTATAAATTCTATAATTCCTTGTGGTCTTGGCTCTAATTTTTCGTAGGTATTCGGGATACTAATGGGTTTCCAAATATCACCGCTGGTAAATTTTTCTAAAGGAATTTTAATCTGTAAATCGTCTAGGGTTTTTTGAGAAGCCTCCAGAGTTTCTGTATCTTTTAAATGTGTTCGTGTAAAGGTATTTGCTTCTTTATTGTAGCCAAGACGGTCGTATTGTCCCGCAGGAATTAACCAAGTAAGCAAAGCAACTAAAGCAGCAATTATAAGTAATACGGTTTGAGCCGTTGGAAATTTTATTTTCTTTTTGAAGAACTCCATTTTCTAAATTTGAAATATTAATTTAATTAATTGAACCGTATTTTCCCAATTCAAATATTAGTAATTTTGCTCAAAAGTAATCAATATGAATGTAAAAATTGAACCTACTTGGAAGGAACAATTAAAAGAGGAGTTTTCTAAGTCTTATTTTAAGGAATTAGCGAGTTTTGTAAGGCAAGAATATGCTTCAAAAACCTGTTATCCTCCTGGAAATTTAGTTTTTTCAGCGTTCAATCATACACCTTTTAATAAAGTAAAAGTGGTGATTATTGGTCAAGACCCATATCACGGAATTGGGCAAGCTAACGGATTATGTTTTTCAGTAAATGAAGGAATAAAGCATCCACCTTCATTAATAAATATATTCAAAGAAGTAGAAACCGATTTATTAATTCCATATCCTAAAAGTGGAAATTTAGAACGTTGGGCAGATCAAGGAATTTTATTGTTAAATGCAACTTTAACAGTAAGAGCACACGAAGCAGGGAGCCACCAAAAAAAAGGATGGGAACAATTTACAGATGCTGTAATTAATAAACTTTCGGAAGAAAAAGAAGGGTTGGTGTTTTTATTATGGGGAGGTTTTGCAAAGAAAAAAGGAGAAAAAATAAACACTAAAAAACATTTAGTTTTAACGAGTGGTCATCCTTCACCTTTAAGTGCCAATAGAGGGTATTGGTTTGGAAACAAGCATTTTAGTACAACAAATACCTATTTGAAAGAAACGAAGAAACAACCAATTAATTGGTAGTAAAAATCTATTCGTCTTCTGGCATATGCGATTCCGGATCGTTGGTACTAAAATGTAGTAACAAATAATTTGCTACTAATAAAGTCCCAATAATGATTATAAATATCTTCATAATTGTTTAGTTAACAATACTAAGATGTCTATCTATCAAAAGGGTTGCGTTATTTTTAATTAAATTTTTAGAAATTATATAAAATACTGTTAGACAGTTTTTTGTTTTCAATTAAATTTAATTCTAGTAGTTTATTTTGAATTTTTTTTACTTCATTTTCTGAAATATTATGGGGAGACCATTCTGTTAAAGACAACCATTGTCGGACATCTTCTATTTTTTGAGCATATCTTTCTGAAATGATTTCTGCTAAATTTGGAGTTTCTTTAAAATGGAGAGTTTCTGAATTTATAACCTCCAAAATGGTTTTAATGCTTTCAGAATCATTTTCTAAAACTTCATTCCTAACAGCAATCACAAAGCAAGGCCAAGGGGTGGGGCACTCACCAATCAAGCGAAAAGTTCCGTTATCCACATAAGGTTTGGTTGTAAATTTTTCCCATAGAAAATAATCTCCTTTTCCTTTCGGAAGGCTTTCTATAGCTCCTTCCAAGTTATTTATGACTTCATATTGTAAATCTGTTGTTGGATTCCATTGTTGATTTTCGGCATTTACATAGGTCATTAAATGCGAGCCACTTCCGAATCTGCTAATGGCGGCTTTGGTACCTTTTAAGTCTTCAACCTTTTGATAATTAGAATTGTTAGCAACGTGAATTCCCCAAATAAGTGGCGTTTTAATAAACACCTGAACTATTTTACAATCGTTTCCGTTAACAATATCGCGAATAATTCCTTCGGTAAGAATGACTGCCATATCTATTTCTTTATTCCGAAGTGCATTGCTCATTGCACCCGTTCCGCCAGGAAAGTCTTTCCAACGTAAATTAATACCACGAGCTGTGTATTTCTTATCTCGTAGTGTGTGGTACCAAGGAAGATTGAAATGTTCAGGAACACCACCAATTGTGAGGTTTTTCATGTTTATGCTGAATTTATTTCAGTATCTATTACTTATGATAATGATAAATTTAATTCACTAATTTCTCAAGTGTATATTTAATTAAGCGTTCGACCACCAATTTTGGGTCTTTACTAAAAGTTCCGTTAGGGCGATTAGCTATAATAGCGTTTAAAGATAAGGCATGATGTCCCAGTAATTTTGAAAGCCCATAAATAACGGAAGTTTCCATTTCTAAATTGGAGATTCTCTTTCCTTCAAAATTAAAAGTGTCCATTTTGTTATTTAGTTCAGAATCTTCAATAGCAAGTCGAAGCACTCTTCCTTGAGGTCCGTAAAAACCTCCGGCAGTTGCTGTAATTCCTTTAAAAGTTTGGTCGCTTTCAAATTTTTTTTCTAATTCTTTAGAGTTTTCAATGATAATAGGGCGAGCTTTATTGGAATTCCAATTGGTGAATTTAATAAATTCATCTTCCAATTTCGGATTGCAAATTCCATTTAACTCATAAAAATGAAGCATTCCGTTTAAATCTAATCCGTGAGTTCCAATAACAAATGAATCTACTGGTATATCTGCTTGTAAAGAGCCTGAAGTACCAATACGGATAATGTCTAGACTTTTAATTTCTGGTTTTACCTCCCTTTTTTCAAGGTCTATGTTCGCCAAAGCATCTAGTTCGTTTAAAACAATATCGATGTTGTCTGGTCCAATTCCTGTGGACATTACCGTAATTCGTTTTCCTTTATAGGTGCCAGTTTGGGTTTTAAATTCTCTTTTTTGAGTGGAGAATTCTATGTTGTCAAAGTGTTTGGTAATTTTTTCAACTCTATCCTGATCTCCAACAAATAATATGGTGTCCGAAATATTTTCTGGTTTTAAATTTAGGTGGTAAACACTACCATCTGGATTTAATATTAATTCTGATTCTTTTATTTTCATAACATGCCCGTGAAAACGGGTATCTTTTTAATTAAACTTTAATTTCTGTTTCTTCGACACTTCGACTGCGCTCAGTGTGACATTCTGCTTATATCAAATTATTAGAACCCTGAGTGATTTCTTATTTTAGAAATCGTATCGAAGGGTACGTAAAAATTAACCTCCAACACGCTTTACTTTAAAGCCTTTGTCTTTTAAAAAACTCATAATCTTATCGCGGTAATCCCCTTGGATAATAATTTGTTCGTTTTTAAAACTTCCTCCCACACTTAGCAATTTCTTTATTTCTTTGGCTAATTGTTTAAAATCTGATGTTGCTCCAGTATAACCTTCAATAATGGTAGTTGCTTTTCCTTTTCGCTTTTCGTATTTACAAATCATAGGTTCGTCTTGCAACCAAATTGTTGATTCTTCAACATTTTCTGGTTCTTCAGAAGGGACGTGTTCTGGAAATAGGTTTTTTAGTTGATCTTGTAAGTCCATGTTTATTTCTGTCTTTCGACTCTGCTTTAGATAAACTCCAGCAGGTATATTTTTTAATATTATTCCGTAATAGTAAAATTAATTCTTACATACGAATTTACAGGGTTTGGCCAACCGTAACCTTTGGATATCTCCACAAAATCTGTACCCGTAAAGTTAGACTCTGGTTTGTAATAATAGATTATTTGATTGTTTTCAGGGTTCCGCTCTGTATAACTAATTTCAAAATGTTTTGCTTGGATGTTTATTCCAGCACCTTCTTCATCTCCAAAACCACCTAAATTATATTCATAATTTTCGGAATTTGAAATTGTGATATTCAGGGTAGTAATATCTGGACTCACATCATCATCATTAGAGCAAGATGTGGTAATAGCCACAGTTATTACAGCAAAAAATAGAAATAGTTTTTTCATAATTTTAGTATTTATTATTATCATTTATCACTTCGGCTGCACTCAGTGTGACATTTTGGTTAGAATTAAAATTACATCAACCCAATCTCACGCAAACGCTGATTTAAAAATTCTCCCGAAGTAATATCATCAAAAGCTTTTGGATGATTTTGGTCAATACATTCTTCCAAGCAATTCAGTTTCATTTCGCTTCTTGGATGTAAGAAAAACGGAATGGAATATCGTGCTGTTCCCCATTCTTCTTTAGGTGGATTCACCACTCTGTGTATTGTAGAACGCAATTTATTATTGGTATGGCGTTCTAACATATCGCCCACATTAATTACCAAAGTTCCTTCTTCAGGTTTGGCTTCCACCCAGTTTCCATCTTTTCCTAAAACTTGCAAACCTCCAGCCGAAGCTCCCATTAATAGAGTAATTAAATTTATATCTCCGTGAGCTCCTGCTCGTACAGCTCCTTTAGGTTCAACCGTAATAGGAGGGTAGTGGATGGGTCGCAAAATACTGTTTCCGTTAGCCACCCATTTATCGTAATAAATTTCATCAATCCCAACATACAAAGCCAATGCACGAAGTATGTAAACCCCCGTTTTTTCAAGTAATCGATACGCTTCCATTCCTACTTTATTAAAAGAAGGTTGTTCTTTTACTAGTACGTTTTTCGGATAGGTTTCAATTAAATTGGCATCTGCTGTAGGTTCCTGACCAAAATGCCAAAACTCTTTTAAATCACCTTCTTTTTTGCCCTTTGCGTGTTCTTTTCCGAAAGAAATATATCCACGTTGTCCTCCTAATCCTTCAATTTCATATTGTTGTTTTACTTCTTCAGGAAGTGCAAAAAAATCTTTTACTTCTTTGTAAAGCCGTTTCATTAAATCTTCATTTAGAAAATGATTTTTAACGGAAGCAAAGCCTATTTCAGAATAAGCGGTTCCTATTTCGTTTACGAATTTTTGCTTTCTCACTGGATCTCCCGAAAGAAAATCAGCCAAATCAACACTAGGTATATTTGTCATTTGTTTTAATTTTAACTAAGCAAATATACCAAAATCAGTTCAGAATCTAAATGATAAAAAATGAAAAGAAAATGCTTGAAACCTACTGTTTTTTTCTACTTTTGAAATGCTAAAACAAAGTAATGGAAACCAATTCAGCTAGTAATATTCAGTTTGAATATAACAGAAATAATTTAGACAATAAAACCTTATTAAAGCTCTATAAATCAATGTTAAAACCTCGTTTAATTGAGGAAAAAATGTTGATTTTATTACGACAAGGAAAAATATCCAAATGGTTTAGTGGTATTGGTCAGGAGGCTATTTCGGTGGGAGTTACTGCCGCTTTATACAAAGAGGAATATATTATGCCTATGCACCGTAATTTGGGTGTTTTTACTGGAAGAGAGATTCCTTTAGAACGGCTATTTTCACAATGGCAAGGAAAAGCAAACGGATTTACAAAAGGGCGTGATCGTAGTTTTCACTTCGGAACTCAAGAATTTCATATTATAGGAATGATTTCGCATCTAGGACCTCAATTTGGAGTAGCAGATGGAATTGCTCTTGCCAATAAACTAAAAGAAAATAATCAAGTCTGTGCAGTATTTACAGGTGATGGTGGAACAAGTGAAGGGGATTTTCACGAAGCATTAAACGTGGCTTCTGTTTGGAATTTACCAGTTATGTTTTGTGTTGAAAACAACGGTTATGGACTTTCAACTCCTACTTCAGAGCAATTTAACTGTGAAAATTTAAGAGATCGTGGAATTGGCTACGGAATGGAAGCACATATAATTGAAGGAAATAACATTCTTGAAGTTTATACCCGTGTAAAAGAATTGGTGGAAGATATGCGAAAAAATCCACGTCCGATATTAATGGAATTTAAAACTTTTAGGGTACGTGGTCACGAAGAGGCGAGTGGTACAAAATATGTTCCGAAGGACTTATTGCAGATGTGGGATTTAAGAGATCCTATTGAAAATTATGCTGCCTATTTACGAAATGAAGGGATTTTAACGGAAGAAATTCAAATAGCCTACAAACAAGAAATTATAAAGGAAATTAATGATGGATTAAAAATTGCATTTGCAGAACCTGAAATAGAATCTACTGTAACTAATGAATTAAGTGACGTATTAAAACCATTTGATTATATCGAAGTTAAAGAAAACGATAAAAAAGAAAACATACGATTAGTTGACGCTATTTCTGAAGGATTAAAACAATCGATGCAACGTCATGACAACTTAGTTTTAATGGGTCAAGATATTGCAGAATATGGTGGAGTATTTAAAATTACCGAAGGATTTTTAAAAGAATTTGGAAAGGAAAGAGTTAGAAACACACCTATTTGTGAGTCGGCAATTGTTTCGGCAACGATGGGGCTTTCAATTAACGGTTATAAGGCAATGATGGAAATGCAATTTTCAGATTTTGCCTCCACTGGCTTTAATCCGATTGTCAACTTATTAGCAAAATCCTATTACCGTTGGAACGAAAATGCAGATGTAGTTATTAGAATGCCTTGTGGTGCTGGTGTTGGAGCAGGGCCTTTCCATAGTCAGACCAACGAAGCTTGGTTTACACATACTCCTGGTTTAAAAGTGGTGTATCCAGCGTTTCCCTATGATGCAAAAGGGTTATTAGCGACTGCCATTGAAGATCCAAATCCGGTATTGTTTTTTGAACATAAGGCTTTGTACAGAAGCATTCGGCAAGAAGTACCAACAGATTATTATACACTTCCGCTTGGAAAAGCTTCCATTTTAAAAGAAGGAAACGATATTACAATAATTACTTACGGAGCAGGAGTTCATTGGGCTTTGAATACTTTGGAAGAACTCTCCAATATCTCGGCAGATTTAATAGATTTAAGAACTTTAGCACCTTTAGATACCGAAGCTATTTACACTTCCGTAAAGAAAACAGGAAAGGTAATTATTTTACAAGAAGATGCGATGTTTGGCGGAATTGCTTCCGATTTATCTGCCATGATAATGGAAGAATGTTTCGAGCAATTAGACGCTCCTGTAAAACGTGTGGCGAGTTTAGATACTCCCATTCCTTTTGCGGCAAATTTAGAAGCGAATTACCTTCCGAAGAACCGTTTTAAAGAAGAATTACAAGCATTAATTTCTTATTAATATCATAGAATTTCCCAATATAAAACCCAATATCCTTGCTGTTAAATTAACAGTTGTTGGAGAGCGAAGTGTCCGAAGTGGACATCCTTGGATTTTCACTGACAGCATTGAAAAAATAAATAAAGAAGGGGTTTCTGGCGATATTGCAGTTATCTTTAGTCATACTAAAAACAAAGCGATTGGTGTGGGTTTGTATGACCCAGATTCTCCCATACGCATAAAAATGGTACACAGTGGAGGAGGAGCGAAGTTGGATAAAGATTTCTTTTCTGAAAAAATAAATCGAGCTTACGCAATCCGAATTCCTTTATTAGAAACCAATACCAATAGTTATCGATTGCTATTTGGAGAAAATGATGGTTTTCCGGGTTTAATTGCCGATGTATATCATAAGGTATTGGTGATTAAATTGTATTCGGCGATTTGGTTTCCGTATTTAGAAATGATTTTGAAGAAATTAATGGAAGTTAGTTCTTGTGAAACTGCAGTATTGCGTTTGAGTAGATCTCTTCAGGATAAAGAAAAATCTTTTGGATTAACCGAAGGACAACTCCTTTACGG
>JALWUJ010000014.1 GCA_027080135.1 Flavobacteriaceae bacterium
AGAGAGAATAATAGGTATGTCTTTGACAAAAACTTTATACATTTGCAGTATGATTTTAAACAAAGAGACCGCTCAAAAAACAGCCGAATTGTTATTGCAAATTAATGCAATTAAATTACAACCACAAAACCCTTTTACATGGGCTTCGGGTTGGAAATCGCCAATTTACTGTGACAACCGAATTACATTGTCTTTTCCAATAATTAGAAATTATATTAGAGAGCATTTAGCCAAACAAATTGAAGAAATTTACGGAAAACCAGACGTAATTGTTGGAGTTGCAACAGGAGCCATTGGTATTGGTGCTTTGGTGGCAGATGTTTTAAATCTTCCGTTTTGCTATGTAAGACCAGAAGCAAAAAAACACGGAAGGCAAAATAAAATTGAAGGTCATATAGAAAAAGGACAAACCGCCATTATCGTCGAAGACCTTATAAGTACTGGAAAAAGCAGCCTTTTAGCAGTCGAAGCCCTTAAAGAAGCCGAAGTGAAAGTAAAAGGAATGGTCGCTATTTTTACGTATGGTTTTGATGTTGCAACCGAAAACTTTAAACAAGCCAACGTGAGTTTAAACACACTTAGTAATTATGAAAACCTGCTACAATTAGCAGAAAAATCGAATTATATCACTTCCAACGAAGCTGAAGTTTTAGCTAAATGGAGAGAAAATCCAAGTATTTGGACTAACTAAATATAACTTTGGGGTCTCTGTGAAAATCTCAGTGGTCTTTGTGGTTAAAATAAAAAAAGTAAAATGAATTTAAATAGTAAAAAAGTAACCGTTCAAAAACCTGCAACAGAACTTTGTGATTTTTTATGTAATGTAAAAAACTTCGAACAATTAATGCCTGATAACATTAGTAAATTTGAAGTTATACGCGACAATGCTTTTGTTTTTGCCTTAAAAGGAATGCCAGAAATTGCATTGGAAGTAAAAGAAGTGATTGCACCTAACAAAGTTACTTTGGGAGTCATCAGCGATAAAATACCTTTTACACTTATAGCAAATATTACCGAAATAAACGAAACTTCATCCGAAGCTGATTTGCAATTTGAAGGCGATTTTAACCCAATGATGGCAATGATGATCAAAGGACCAATCACTAAGTTTTTAGAAACTTTATCTAGTAATTTGGAGACCATATAAGGTTCGATTTATTTTTTTTATCGCAAAGTCTCTAAGACGCAAAGGATTTAAAATTTTCAAATCCCATTTTATTTGTTTATCAAATAAAATGGGATTTGTTTTAGTATACGCAACCCATTTAGGTTTTCGGGAATTTGGACGTTGCTATTTTTTTTTACCAAGGCAAAATTTTATAACATAGTCTTTGTTACGGCTGAAAATTTTAACGCAGGAAAAGGGAAAAAGAGCGAGTAGAAAACCCGAAAAGTTATGTGGTTTGCGTATATTTCCAGCTTGGTATCTTAGCGACTTTGCGTTACATCCCTCTCTTTAAAACAACATTTTTATTTCCTTTAACTGATACGTAGTTAATACTTCATCCTCATTTTCAACTTTAAGCTCACCTGAATCTGTTACTCCTTTAATAATTCCATTAAAGCGAATTCCCTGTTGAGTTTCAAAAACCGAAATCATTTCTTTTTTAAATAAAATAGCTTCATAAGTTGATTTTATTTCGGAAATTGGTTTTGTTTGTATGTTTTCTAGTTCTTTTAAAACCCCTTCAACAACGGTATGCAACACTTCGTCTAAATTATAAACCACACCCGTTTCCAAACGCATAGAAGTAGCTTGTGGTAAATTATTAAATTTCACTTCGTTTACATTAATTCCAATTCCAATAACTGAAGAAACAATTTCGCCTAGTTTTACTTGGTTCTCAATAAGAATTCCTGTAATTTTTTTAGAATGTGACATAATGTCGTTGGGCCATTTAATTTCAACAGAAGGAATTAATAATTTTTTTAATGCCTTACTTACTCCTAACGATACCAAAAATGCAATAGATGAAATAGCATTTGCAGAAAGCCCATTATAAGCTTTAAACACACTAAATGTAAGACTTTGTTGTGATACCGATTGCCAATTTGCTCCTTGCTGTCCACGACCCTGTGTTTGCGAATTTGTTACAATTATAGTGGGGTCTTTTAAAGACTCTTTTTTAGCCAAATTAATTAGATAAGTATTTGTTGAGTCAATGGCATTAAGTTTGATTATCTTCACCGCGTAGAAAAATGTGTTAATGGAACGTTACAAAAGTATATGAAGTAACAAAAAAATAATAACTTTGCACATTAAATTTTAGAGAATAAATAAATTAATATTGAAGAAAGAAAACAGTACCGATCAGCTCATCACCCAAATTATAAGAGGAATTGAAGAAGTTAAGGGTCAAGATATTGAAATATTAGACCTCAGAGATATCGAAAACACCGTTTGTGATTATTTTGTAATTTGTAACGGTACATCCAACACACAGGTAAACGCTATAGTAGGCTCCATTCAGAAAATTGTAAGTAAGTCCATACAAGAAAAACCTTGGCACGTTGAAGGAAGTAGTAATGCGGAATGGATTTTATTAGATTATGTACACGTGGTAGTTCACGTTTTTCAGAAACATATTCGCGAATTTTATAATATTGAAGGATTGTGGGGCGATGCAAAATCGGTTAAAATTGAAACATCAACTAAAAAAGAAGAAGCCTAATGGCAAACGAAAATAAAAAACCCGAAATTAAAAAACCAAAAATTAATAGCTACTGGATATATGCCGTAGTTATTTTGATATTTTTAGGCTTAAATATATTTGGTGGAGGAAGTTGGTCGCAACCCAACAAAACCACCCAAAGTGAATTTGAAACATTTTTAAAAAACGGAGATGTTGAAAAAGTTGAAATAGTTAACCGAAAAATTGCCAAAGTTTTTCTAACTCCAGAAGCTAAAGAAAAGGAAGTTCACGCAAATAAAAAACCAAAATCAGATTTGTTTTCAACTGGAAACGAACCTTCTTATCAATTTGAATTTGGTGATTTACAAAATTTTGAAAATAGCATTAACAAAGTAAAATCAGAAAATAACATAAATACAAAAGTTATTTATGAAACAGATAATAATGTAATGAGTGAAATATTAATTTCATTACTACCCTTTGTCATTATTATTGGTATTTGGATATTTATTATGCGTCGTATGTCTGGAGGAGCTGGTGGTGGTCCAGGTGGGCAAATATTTAATATCGGAAAATCGAAAGCAAAATTATTCGATCAAAAAACCGATGTAAAAACAAGTTTTAAAGATGTTGCAGGATTAGAAGGTGCCAAAGAAGAAGTGCAAGAAATTGTAGATTTTCTTAAAAAACCCGAAAAATATACTGCCTTAGGAGGTAAAATTCCTAAAGGTGCTTTATTAGTTGGATTACCAGGAACCGGAAAAACTTTATTAGCAAAAGCCGTTGCTGGAGAAGCACACGTACCTTTCTTTTCACTTTCAGGATCCGATTTTGTAGAGATGTTTGTAGGTGTTGGAGCTTCACGAGTTCGTGATTTATTTAAACAAGCAAAAGAAAAATCTCCTTCTATTATATTTATAGATGAGATTGATGCCATTGGTCGTGCTAGAGGTAAAAATGCCATGTCTGGCTCTAACGATGAAAGAGAAAACACCCTTAACCAATTACTAACCGAAATGGATGGTTTTGGATCAGATTCAAATGTAATTGTACTTGCTGCTACCAACCGTGCAGATGTATTAGATAAAGCACTTATGCGTGCTGGACGTTTTGATAGACAAATATATATAGACCTTCCAGACGTTAGAGAACGTAAAGAAATTTTTGAAGTTCATTTACGTCCTTTAAAAGTGGATAAAAAACTAGACACCGATTTCTTATCAAAACAAACCCCAGGTTTTTCAGGAGCAGATATTGCTAATGTTTGTAACGAAGCTGCATTAATTGCAGCAAGAGGAGGAAAAAAAGAAGTAGAAAAACAAGACTTCTTAGATGCTGTGGACCGAATAGTTGGTGGTTTGGAAAAGAAAAACAAAATCATAACTCCTTCCGAAAAGAAATCGATTGCATTTCACGAAGCCGGACACGCAACGGTTAGTTGGATGTTAGAACACGCAGCACCTTTAGTAAAAGTAACCATTGTACCTCGTGGAAAATCTTTGGGAGCTGCTTGGTATTTACCTGAAGAAAGACAATTGGTAAAACCCGACCAGATGTTAGACGAAATGTGTGCTACACTTGGTGGTAGAGCTGCTGAAAAAGTAATTTTCGATGAAATTTCAACGGGAGCATTAAACGATTTAGAAAAAGTAACAAAACAAGCCCGTGCTATGGTTACCATTTATGGATTGAATGATAAAATTGGAAACCTTACTTATTACGATTCTTCTGGACAGAATGAATATGGTTTCACAAAACCATATAGCGAAAAAACAGCTGAATTAATTGACGAAGAAATTTCAAAATTAATTGAATTTCAATATCAAAGAGCTATTAAAATATTAGAAGATAATAAAGATAAACTAACTGAGTTAGCCACTGTTTTACTTGATAAAGAAGTTATTTTTAAAGACAACCTTCAAAAAATATTTGGAAATAGACCTTTTGACAAACCAGATGAAACACCTTCTGAAGAAATTAAAGAAGTTATAGCTACCGAAACTGAAACATTAAAAAGCAACAAAGAATAAATTTAACGTAAGTAAACTCTTGTTAATAATAGATTTTCATATATTTGAAGATTAGGAATACCTAAAATCCCCACACATAGCATGAATCTGCTAAAAAAACTTTTTGGTAAAAAAGAAAGAACAGAGATTTCTGTAAATCAATCTGTTAAAAGCAGTTACGTTCCACAAGAAACAACCCCAATAGATGAAAAATTTACTTTCAATTTTAACAAAAATGGCGGAAAGTTTCTATATTGTTTAACAATGGATGAAGTTTTAGAAACTTTTTTTAATATTTTAGAAGAAAACAAAATTGAAGAAAAGGATATTTTTTGTATAAATAAACAATTGGCAAAAAAATTTAATTCCAATAATTTTAACTTCAATACTCCTAACGACAAATCCTTTTTTCTTACCACTTGCGAATCTTTAATAGCTATAAATGGCTCCATATTGTTTTCGTCAAATCAGATTAATGAAAAAAAACTTAATGAACTTCCATCAAAATTTATTGTTTTTGCTACCACAAGCCAATTAACAGACACTATAAGTGAAGGTATGCGTAAAATAAAAAACCAAAGCAAAAACCTTATTCCAACTAATATTACTACTATTAAAGACTTTGAAACCGAAAAAGAAAAGGACTTTATGAGTTACGGAAGTAGTTCAAAAAACTTATATTTGCTACTACTGGAAGATTTATAATTTATGAAAGAAGTTGTTGTTCGGTTTTTATCGGGATTACTTTATGTTACAATAATTCTTATTTCATTATTTACTTCCCGTGAATGGTATATAAGCACTTTATTTATTCTTGCAATTATTACACTAAACGAGTTCTTAAGATTAGTAAATTTAAAAGGAATTTGGGCTTATATTTTGTTAATCATCTCTTTTTACTTTGTAAGCTATAAAGAATTTAATGAGATTGTAATTTTAAGTTTATTAGCAATTACAATTTTAGTTAATCTTGTTCTTTTTAAAGATGTCTTATTTTTTAACAAACTTTCATTATTTAAAAAAAGACGTTATTTCTGCATTCTATTTTATATTATAACAGGTTTTTTATTTTTATCAATGATTCCATTTGTAGGAAATATATTTGAACCCAAAATTGTTTTAGGGATTTTTATTTTAGCTTGGACTAACGATACTTTTGCCTATTTAGTTGGAAAAAATTTTGGAAAAAGAAAATTAATGGAGAAAATTTCACCCAATAAAACAGTAGAAGGTTTTATTGGCGGTTTATTAGCTTCTGTAATAGCATCTTATTTTATTTTTAATTATACCTATTTACATACTAAATTTATTTGGTTAACTTTAGCATTATTAGTTTCAGTAATAGGAACATCGGGAGATTTAATACAATCAAAATTTAAACGCTTAGCAGGAGTAAAAGACAGCGGAAAAATTATGCCAGGACACGGAGGCGTTTATGACAGATTGGACAGCATCATATACACAAGCCCTTTTATATATTTATTTTTAATTGTTATTGATTATGTTTCATAAAGAAGGATTTAAAATAATCACCATTGCTTTTTTAATCTGTGCAGTTTTAAGTGTTTCTGCTCATTTTTTAATTGAAAACATATATATTGAGAAAGGAATTATCTTTGTACTTTTTGTACTTTTAGTACTTATTCTTCAGTTTTTTAGAAACCCAGATCGAAAATTTCAATTAAACCCATGTAAGATATTATCTCCTGTAGATGGAAAAGTTGTAGTAATTGAAGAGGTTTATGAAAAAGAATATTTTAAAGATAAACGTTTGCAAGTATCTGTATTTATGTCGCCTTTAAATGTTCACGTTACTAGATATCCTATTGGAGGGAAAGTAGTTTATAGCAAATATCATCCAGGTAAATTCTTGGTCGCTTGGCACCCAAAATCTTCCGAAGAAAACGAACGAACTACTGTTGTTGTAAATTCTCAAGAATTTGGAGATGTACTTCATAGACAAATTGCGGGTGCCGTTGCAAAACGTATTGTAAACTACGCAAAAGAAGGTCAAGAGGTAAAACAAGCCTCCGATAGTGGTTTTATAAAATTTGGCTCACGTGTAGATATTTTTTTACCTTTAGGTACTCAAATAAATGTTGCGTTAAACCAAAAAGTTAAAGGCGGTATTACCGTATTAGCAAAAAAATGACACCAGAAGAACTCGACATAGAATTTAAAAAAGCGGTTGAAAGTGTAAACGCACATAAGGAGCCATTCCCAGCAGATTTACTGTTGCGTTTATACTCATATTACAAAGTAGCTACTAACGACCAAGACACTCCTAGTAGCCGAACTCCACTCATTAATGCATTTAAAACTAATGCTCTTTTTCAATCTAAAGGCTTAAGCCAAGACGAAGCAAAAATGCAGTATATTGAGTGTGCAAAACATTATTTTTTATACAGAAAATAAAACTTATGACTGTCCATCATCTAGAACAAAACAATTCTATCCTAAACAAGTTTATTGCTGAAATAAGAGATCAAAACATTCAAAAAGATTCCCTTCGTTTTAGAAGAAACATCGAAAGAATTGGTGAAATTCTAGGTTACGAATTAAGCAAAAATTTGAGTTACGCTTCTTCTAAAATCAAAACTCCCTTAGGAACAAAAAACATAAATTTACCGAAAAACAAAATAGTTTTATGTTCTATTCTAAGAGCGGGACTTCCTTTACATCAAGGACTTTTAAATTATTTTGACGATGCAGATAATGCGTTTATATCTGCTTATAGGCATCATCCAAACAACGATGCAGAATTTGAAATTAAAGTAGAATATTTTGCAGCTCCATCTTTCGATAACAAAACCCTAGTTCTTGCCGACCCAATGTTGGCAACAGGCAAATCCTTAGTGGAAGTTTATCAAGCAATAAAAAAGCAACGAAATATAGGCGAAATTCACTTAGTTGCCGTAATTGGAGCCACCGAAGGAATTAAATATATTAAAAATAATTTTCCTGAAAACACTCATCTTTGGATTGCTGCAATCGACAATCAACTCAACGAGAAAGGTTATATTATTCCGGGTCTTGGTGACGCTGGAGATTTAGCTTTTGGGGAAAAATTATAGGTTTTTTATGAAGCTCTCGCAAAGACACAAAGTTATATCTCTAACCTCTCACCTCTTTTCTAAAACCTAAAGCAACCCTTTTAAACTACTTTTTAATGTTTCAATTTTTGCAATTGCATCTGCTTCTTTTTGACGCTCAATAGCAATTACTTTTTCGGGGGCATTATTCACAAAACGTTCGTTTTTTAACTTGCCTTGTACGCTTTTTAAAAATCCTTCGATATATTTTAACTCTTCCGTAAGTTTTGCAATTTCATCTTCCACATTTATAGCTCCTTGTATCGGAATAAAATACTCGTTTGATTTTACTCTAAAAGTTATTGCACCATCTAATTTTTCTGAAATATAATCCAAGCTCATAATATTTCCCATTTTCTGGATAACAGAATCGAAATATTTGGAAGCATTAATATTATTAATCACCGAAAGATTAATGGTTTCTTTAAACGAAATATTCTTTTCTTTTCTAATGGTTCTTATTCCAGAAATTACTTCGGAAGTAACCTCGAAATCCTTTAAAATTTTAGAATTTATAGGTTTTTTTGAAGGGTAAGAAGAAACAATTAACGCTTCTTCTTTGGATCTATCTACTATTTGATGCCAAATCTCTTCGGTAATAAATGGCATAAATGGATGTAGGACTTTTAAGTTATTTTCAAACGCTTCAATAATTGCATCAAAAGTTTTTTTGTCGATAGGTTGCTGATAACTTGGTTTAACCATTTCTAACAACCACGAACAGAAATCGTCCCAAATTAATTTGTAAAGGGTCATTAAAGCATCTGAAAGTCGGTATTTTGAGAAATGATCTTCCATTTCAGCAAAAGCACTTTGGAATTTAGACTCGAACCATTCTAAGGCAATTTTACTGGATTCTGGCTGCTCGATGGTATCGCTAACTTCCCAACCACTTACTAATTTGTATGCGTTAATTATCTTGTTTTTAAATGCTTTTCCTTGTTGTAATTTTGTTTCATCGAAAAGCAAATCGTTTCCAGCTCCAGAACTTAACAACATCATTCCTGCTCTTACAGCATCGGCACTATAATCTTCAATAAGTTTTAAAGCATCGGGAGAATTTCCTAATTGTTTCGACATTTTACGACCTTGATTATCGCGAACAATTCCTGTAAAATACACATTGTTAAATGGCTTTTCATTTCTGAACTCGTAACCAGCAAAAATCATACGTGCTACCCAAAAGAAAATAATATCGGGTCCTGTTACCAAATCGTTGGTTGGATAATAATAGTTAATTTCTTTATTATCTGGATTTCTAATTCCGTCGAATACCGATATTGGCCATAACCAAGAGGAAAACCAAGTATCTAGTGCGTCGTTGTCTTGTCGCAAGTCTTCAGCCTTCAATCCTTGATTTTTAGTCTTTTCAATTGCCAATTTCAAAGCTTCATCTTTGGTTTCGGCAACTACAAAATCTTCTTTTCCGTCGCCATAATAATAAGCAGGAATTTGTTGTCCCCACCATAATTGACGGGATACATTCCAATCTCGAATATTTTCTAGCCAATGTCGGTAGGTGTTTTCTATTTTCTTAGGGAACAACTTTATTTCTTCAGTTTCTAAAACCGATTTTAATGCTGGTTTTACCATTTCGTCCATTTTCAAAAACCATTGATCTGAAAGTCTGGGTTCGATAATGGCCTTTGTTCTTTCAGAAGTTCCTACCTTATTAAGGTGTGTTTCAACTTTTGCAAGACAGCCTAATTCTTCTAATTCTTTTGTAATTTCATCTCTAACCACAAAACGATCTTTTCCTTGATAGTGCATTCCGAAGCTATTCAAGGTCGCATCATCATTAAAAATATCGATTACCTCTAAATTGTGCTTATCTCCTAAAGCCTTATCATTTGTATCGTGAGCGGGTGTTACTTTTAAACAACCTGTACCAAATTCTACATCTACATAATCGTCTTCGATAATAGGAATTACGCGATTGCAAATGGGAATAATTGCCTTTTTACCTTTTAAATGAGTAAAGCGTTCATCATTTGGGTTAATACAAATTGCAGTATCTCCTAAAATGGTTTCAGGTCTTGTGGTTGCAACGGTTAAGGTTTCGTTAGACCCTTCTATTTTATAATTTATATAGTATAATTTTCCTTTTTGTTCTATGTATTCAACTTCTTCATCAGACAAGGTTGTTTTAGCTTCGGGATCCCAATTTACCATTCGGTAACCTCTGTAAATAAGTCCTTTGTTATATAAATTAACGAAGGTTTTTATAACAGATTCGCTCATATCATCATCCAAGGTAAATTTAGTTCTGTCCCAATCGCAAGAACATCCAAGTTTTTTTAATTGCTCTAAAATTACTCCGCCGTACTCGTGCGTCCAATCCCAAGCGTGTTTTAAAAATTCTTCGCGAGTAAGGTCGTTTTTATCGATTCCTTGTTCTTTCAGTTTTGCAACTACTTTAGCCTCAGTAGCAATAGATGCGTGATCGGTTCCTGGAACCCAACAGGCGTTTTTGCCCAATAAACGTGCTCTTCTTATCAAAACATCTTGAATGGTATTATTTAGCATATGGCCCATATGCAAAATTCCTGTTACGTTTGGAGGCGGAATTACAATGGTGTAAGGCTCTCTTTCATCTACCTCAGAATGAAAATAATTGTTTTTCATCCAGTAGCTATACCACTTATCTTCTACATTTTGAGCACTATTATTTGCTTCTAAAGCCATTTTTGGTCTGATTTTTGAATAATAATTTGCAAAAGTAGGTATAACTAAAAGATTATAAAAGTGAATAACTTATTTTGCAGTTTGAAATAAAGTTAGTTACTTTAGCAACAATTAAATCCCCTATGTTATGAACAAAATTTTATTAATTGCATTAATTGCAATTGTTGGTTTTACAACCCAAGTAAACGCTCAGGCAAAAATTAAATTTAAATCTGAAACTGTAGATTACGGAGAAATTATAAAAGGTAGTGACGGAGTTCGTACTTTTGAATTCACCAATGTAGGTGATGAACCTTTAATTATATCACAGGTAAAATCTTCTTGTGGTTGTACCGTTCCATCTAAGCCAGACAAGCCTATTGCTCCTGGTGCATCGGACGTTATTAAAGTAAAATACGATACTAAACGAGTTGGACCTATTAGAAAAACGGTTACGGTTTATTCTAATGCAGAAAGATCTACCGTATCATTAAAAATTAAAGGAAAAGTTAACGAAGCTGGAAACAGTGTATTAGAAAAGAAAAGTTAATAAACTACATTTTGACTATTTAAAGCCAATTTTAAAAACAATTAAAATTGGCTTTTTTTATTTAAAAACTTCTGTTAAAGTAAATTTTTTGGTAGATACAACTCCTTTACGTTTGATTTTTAACGAAATTCTTTTTCCAGCTTTTGAAGCAAAAAGACCTATAATCTCATTAAGTTGATACCTATAGGCAGCTTTCCCATTTACAGAGACAATCTCGTCACCCACTTTTACACCTGCTTTAAAGGCAGGAGATTCTTTTCTAATTTCAGACACTACAAATTTAGGAGCTAGATGATATTCATAAACGGTAGAAATTGAAATATTTGAAGCTCCCTTTTGTTCAAACTCTTGTTCATCAAATTTACTTTTTTTATCTTTTACTACTATTACTCCATCGTGTTTTAAAACCAACCCACTCATATTATAATGGAAAGGGTCTTTAAATTTATTATTTTTTTTTAAAATAACTTGTTTTGAGGGATAATCCATTATTACGGTAAATCTTCTTAAAATCTCACCTCCCAAGCTTCCATCTCTTTCTTCAAAAAACTTAATATTCTCCATAGACTCTTCGTCAGGAAATGCTACTTTTACTTGGGTTAATAAAAAATTACCGATACTTAATTTAGGAAGTTTAGACCTTTTACCATTTATTTCTCCACTTAAACCCAGCCCCAAAAAATCGTCAAAAGATTTATTTTGCAAATCATTTTTTAATACATTATTATCAAAAAGCCAAATAGCATCACTAGATCCTGAATCTATTAATAACATTGTTTTTTCATCGATACTTTTGGAATGAATATTTACGGGTAAATATGCTTTTTTATTTTGAAAAATTAAAGGAAACTTTTGGCATTTATTGCAGTTTTTAGCTTCGAATTTATCAGGCTGAAACAAAGTTATTTTACGGGCATTATAATTAGTTTTCACTACTAAATTCTTAAAAAAGTCATATCCCACAATTCCGTGAATAGGTATTCCCATACGGGTTGAAAGGTTTAAAGATTTGTCAAAAACCACATATATCGTATGGTTTTTATCTATAGCTTTCCCAATTTTTAAAATATTATTATTGCTCTTTAAGGCAGGGATGCTTCCTCCTTCTCCCAAGCCTCGTAATCGTACAGATTGAGTATTGTTTAATTGAAGAGAATCTACTTCAGATAAGCTAAACATCATTGTAGAGCTCACACCCGTATCTAACAAAAAAGTGAGTTTTGTTCCGTTTACTTCAACAGGAATAACCACCAAATTATTTATTAGCTGAAAAGATAGTTTATCTTTTTCAACGCCTTCAGGTAAAGAAAATCCAGTCTGTGAAAACCCATTTGTAA
Source organism: Flavobacteriaceae bacterium (assembly GCA_027080135.1). Taxonomy (GTDB): domain Bacteria; phylum Bacteroidota; class Bacteroidia; order Flavobacteriales; family Flavobacteriaceae; genus Marifrigoribacter. The sequence goes on from JALWUJ010000014.1 coordinate 12,286, forward strand.
AAAAACAAAAAAGTAAACAGAAAATTAAGTATTGATGAATTATTTGAATAGCAAATTTCAACAAGGTTAAGATAAATAAAAATATTAAAAGAGCTGAAATTTGAATCAAATTTTAAGAAATATTTTGCAACTTTGTACCCTAAACTCAGAATTATGCCTGCGATATCCAAAAAAGGAATAAACATGCCTGAATCACCAATTAGAAAATTGGTACCCTATGCAGAAAACGCTAAAAAGGAAGGTAAAAAAATATACCAATTAAATATTGGACAACCAGATATCAAATCGCCTCAAGTTGCATTAGATGCTGTCAAAAACAATACAATTAATGTATTGGCTTATTCTAGATCTGAAGGCTCTGAAAAGTATAGAAAAAAAATAGCGAATTATTATAAAAAAAATAACATACCTGTTGAAGCAACAGAAATTATTGTAACTACAGGAGGATCCGAAGCTTTATTGTTTGCTATGGGAACCATTGCCGACCAAGACGATGAAATAATTATTCCCGAACCCTTTTATGCTAATTATAATGGTTTTGCAACAGCATCTGGTGTTAAAATAGTTCCTGTAATTTCAAAAATTGAAAATAATTTTGCCTTGCCTCCAATTTCTGAATTTGAAAAACTAATTACTCCTAAAACAAAAGCTATAATTATTTGTAACCCTGGAAATCCCACGGGCTATTTATATTCAAAAGAAGAAATTAAGAAACTTGCTTCCATTGTTTTAAAACACGATTTATTTTTAATTGCTGACGAAGTATATCGTGAATTTACCTACGACGGAGCAGAACATTACTCCGTTCTTCAAGAAGAAAATCTTTTTGAAAATGGAATTATAATTGATTCGGTTTCAAAAAGATATAGTATGTGCGGAGCAAGAATTGGCTGTTTAGTTTCAAAAAACAAAGAAGTAATTTCTACAGCATTAAAATTTGCACAAGCAAGATTAAGCCCTCCAACCTATGCACAAATTGCTAGTGAAGCTGCTTTAGATACACCACAAAGTTATTTTAACGATGTGATTGTAGAATACAAAGACCGTAGAGATACTTTAGTAAAACAGCTACAAGAAATTGAAGGTGTTAAAGTAGGTATTCCTAAAGGTGCTTTTTATTGTATTGTTGAGCTACCCATAAAAAACAGTGATGCTTTTGCACAATGGCTTTTAGAAGATTTTGATTTAAATGGAGAAACCATTATGGTTGCTCCTGCTGCTGGATTTTATTCTACCAAGGGAGTTGGTTTAAACCAAATTCGTATTGCATATGTACTTAAAAAAGAAGATTTAATAAAAGCGGTTGAAATTTTAAAACAAGCTCTTCAACAATATCAAGATTAATGCTTATTGAAGAACATAAATCCTTAAAAAACTACAATACTTTTGGTATTGATTGCAAAGCACGTTATTTTGTTTCGGTTACTACAATTAATGAGCTTAACGAAGTTTTAAAAAACAAAATTCACCCAACAGTTTTTGTCTTAGGAGGAGGTAGTAACATGCTTCTTACCCACGATATAGATGCTCTAGTTATTCATATTAATTTAAAAGGAATTCAACTAATTTCAGAAGATAAAGAGACTGTAACATTAAATGTAATGGCTGGAGAAAACTGGCATAACTTTGTACAATATTGTATTAAAAACAATTATGGTGGAATTGAAAATTTATCCTTAATTCCAGGAAACGTAGGCACTTCTCCTATTCAAAACATTGGTGCTTATGGAGTAGAATTAAAAGATGTTTTTAAAAGTTGTTCGGTTATTTCAATATCCAATTTAACAACCCGAAATTTCTCCAAAAAAGAATGTCAGTTTGGATATCGAGATTCTATTTTTAAAAAGGAAGAAAAAGGGAAATACATTATAACAGATGTTACTTTTAAACTTACCAAAAACCACCATAAAACTACCATAGCTTATGGAGCAATAAAAGAAATATTATCCAATTTATCTATTAAAAATCCTTCGTTAAAAGACATTTCGGAAGCGGTTATTTCTATAAGACAATCCAAACTTCCCAATCCCAAAACATTAGGAAATAGCGGAAGTTTTTTTAAAAATCCAATAGTAGACTTAGATACTTTTAAAAACTTTATTAAGCAAAACCCCGAAGCACCTTATTATAAAATTTCTGAAAAAGAATATAAAATTCCTGCGGGTTGGTTAATTGAAAAATCGGGTTTTAAAGGGAAACGATTTGGAGATGCTGGTGTACATAAAAAACAAGCCCTCGTGTTGGTTAATTACGGAAATGCTACAGGAAATGAAATAGTAGCACTATCTAAAAATATTCAGGAAAAAGTTAAGCAATTATTTCATATTTCTATAGAAACCGAGGTTACTATAATATAAAATCTTAACCGCTTATATATTTTAAAAAATAAATATAATTAAGCTAGAAAGATTGTACTTTTGTACTCTAAATATTTGTTATGGGAATCTTTTTTATAACCGTAGGATTATTACTTTTTGCCTTTGCAGGAATCGCTTTAAAAATTTGGGCAAAAAAAGATGGAAAATTTGGAGGAACCTGTGCAAGCCAGAGTCCTTTTTTAAACAAAGAAGGAGCCACTTGTGGCTATTGCGGAAAAACTCCAGACCAGTTTGACACCTGCACTAACGACACAAAAAAATAAGCAATAGCTTATGGTATTACTTTATCTATTTATTTTTGTAGTACTATTAAATTGTTGTTTTTATTTATTGTTTTCGAAATTTTCTTTTGCTATTTCTTCTGAAAACAATTCGGAAAAAAAATTCCCTGTTTCCCTAATAGTTTGTGCCAAAAACGAAGCTAAAAACTTAAAAAAACACATCCCTTTTTGGCTAGAACAAGACTATCCAGAATTCGAAATTATTTTAATAAACGACGCTTCTTTTGACGGTAGTATAGAAGTAATGGAATCCTTTGCAAAAAACAATCCAAAAATTAAAATTGTTGATGTAGAAAACAACGAAGCATTTTGGGGTTCAAAAAAATATGCACTAACACTCGGAATAAAAAAAGCTACACACCAACGAATGATTTTTACCGATGCAGACTGTCAACCAGCATCAAAAAATTGGCTTTCTGAAATGAGCTCCCATTTTTCAGAAAACAAACAAGTAATTTTAGGATTTGGAGCTTACAAAAAAACTAAGGGATTTTTAAATAAGCTTATTCGTTTTGAAACCTTTATAACTGCTGTACAGTATTTTTCGTATGCAAAAGCGGGAATACCTTATATGGGAGTTGGAAGAAATTTAGCCTACACCAGTAAAATTTATTTCAACAATCGAGGTTTTATGTCGCATATGAATATTCAATCTGGAGATGACGATTTATTTGTTAACGAAGTTGCAACCAAAAAAAACACAGCCATTTGTTTTAGTAAAGAATCTTTCACCTACTCCCTCCCAAAAAAGTCTTGGAAAGAATGGTTTAAACAAAAAATCAGGCATATTAGTACAGCAAAACTTTACAAACCAAAACATAAAATACTGTTAGGATTGTTTTATCTCTCACAGATTTTGTTTTGGATTTTAGCAACACTTACTTTGGTATTTTTCGATTGGAAAATTCCTTTGGGAATTATTATTTTTAGGTTTCTTTTTCAATACATAATCTTATTTAATGCTGCTAAAAAACTAGAGCAAAAAGATTTACTTTTTTGGCTTCCATTTTTAGAATTATTTTTAATTTTATTTCAATTCACTATCTTTATTTCCAATTCCTCATCAAAACCTACTTCGTGGAAATAAACAAAACCAATATCAACCTTCAAATTTCAAATGCTAAGAAAGGGTTACAAACCGCATTTAATTTTCTATTGGATCACTTTTGGAACGATGTATATCGTTTTCAATTAAAAAGAGTAAAAAACGAATATGAAGCCGAAGATATCACTATCGAAACATTTTCTAAAGCCTTTGATAAGATTAAAACATTTAATGACCATTACGAATTTGGAACTTGGTTAATTACCATTTCAAAAAACATACAAATTGATAAAAGCAGGAAAAAAAACGCTTCAATTTACGCCCAATCTACCAACGATTCTGAAGAACAAGTAAAACGAATTCCTGACGACTCTCCCACACCAGAAGACAAACTAATAACTAAACAAAACCTAGCAGAATTACTAGGCTTTATCAAGCAATTAAAACCTCATTACCAAGATGTTATAAATTTGAGATATTTTCAAGAAATGAGCTATTCTGAAATTTCAGAAAAGCTAAATGAACCTCTTAACAATGTAAAAGTTAGGTTACTAAGAGCTCGTAAATTATTGGCAGAAATTATTAAAGAAAATTTAGAAAATTGAACCCTTTTTTCAAGCTCATCTTTTGCTGAAATCTTCGTACCTTTGCTCTTAATTATGAGCACAGAAACTAAAGAAAAAAAACAATTTACACCCAAACCAAAATGGCTTCGTGTAAAGCTTCCTACAGGTAAAAAATATACCGATTTACGAAGTTTGGTAGATAAATACCACCTCAATACCATTTGCACTTCTGGAAGCTGCCCAAATATGGGAGAATGTTGGACAGAAGGAACCGCAACTTTTATGATTTTAGGAAACATATGTACTCGCTCTTGCGGATTTTGCGGAGTAAAAACAGGAAGACCCGAAACGGTAGATTGGGACGAACCTGAAAAAGTAGCTCGCTCTATAAAATTAATGAAGATTAAACACGCTGTAATTACCTCGGTAGATCGCGACGATTTAAAAGATATGGGATCTATACTTTGGTCGGAAACCGTAAAAGCAATAAGACGTATGAATCCTGAAACTACTTTGGAAACCCTTATTCCAGATTTTCAAGGAAACACGGTAAATATTGACAGATTATTAGCTGTAAAACCCGAAATTATTTCTCATAATATGGAAACCGTAAAACGGCTTTCTAGAGAAGTAAGAATACAAGCAAAATACGAACGCAGTCTCGAAGTTCTAAACTATTTGAAGCAACAAGGAGCACCCCGTACCAAAAGCGGAATTATGCTTGGACTTGGCGAAACCGAAGACGAAGTATTACAAACTATGAAAGATTTACGTGATGTAAATTTAGATATTATCACGATTGGACAGTATTTACAACCTTCAAAAAAGCACCTTTCAGTTAAAGAATTTATTACTCCAAAACAGTTTAAAAAATACGAAACTATAGGTTTAGAAATGGGATTTCGTCACGTAGAAAGCGGTGCCTTGGTACGTTCATCATACAAAGCTCAAAAACATCTTACATAATTGTAAAATGGAAAAAACAATCCAAATAGGAATTAACGGTTTTGGAAGAATAGGAAGAACCTTGTTTCGGTTACTAATAAATCATCCAACCATTAAGGTTGTTGCCATTAATGACCTTTCAGATTCAAAAACCATGAGCCATCTTTTAAAATATGACAGTATACATGGAATGTTGAATGAAGAAATTTCTTATTCTGAAAATAAAATTATTGTATCAGGAAAATCTATTAGATTTATTTCAGAAAAAAATATTTCAAAAATAAATTGGGGTAAACTAGATTTTGTTATTGAATGTACTGGAAAATTTAAAACCCAAGAGCAACTACAACACCACATAAATAATGGAGCAAAAAAAGTAATCCTATCAGTTCCTCCCGCAGACGATTCTATAAAAATGGTCGTGCTTGGAGTAAATGAAAATATTATTACATCGGAAGATACCATTATTTCTAATGCTTCATGTACAACTAATAATGCTGCACCAATGCTTCAAGTAATTAACAATCTTTGTGGTATTAAACAAGCCTATATTACTACTGTACATTCTTATACAACAGACCAGAGTTTACATGACCAACCCCACAAAGACTTACGAAGAGCGAGAGCAGCTAGCCAATCTATTGTCCCAACTACTACTGGAGCTGCCAAAGCATTAACCAAAATTTTTCCCAATTTAAAATCGGTAATAGGTGGTTGCGGAATTAGAGTACCTGTACCAAATGGTTCACTAACAGATATTACCATAAATGCTAAAAAAGCAGTAACTATTGAAGAGGTAAATTACGCATTTAAAACCGCTTCTGAAAACAATTTAATAAATATCCTTCAATTTACCGAAGACCCCATTGTTTCTATTGATATAATTGGGAACAAACATTCGTGTATTTTTGATGCTGGAATGACTTCTACTATTGGAAAAATGATAAAAATTATTGGTTGGTATGATAATGAAGTTGGATATTCTTCAAGATTAATAGATTTAATTCAACTTATTTACAAGAAATAAGTATCTTTAGCCTATTAGAATGACTGATTTTTTTAAAAAATATTTAGCATTATTATTCGTTTTTGTTTGCTTCTTTTTTCTGCCACAATTAAATGCACAAGAAGTAAAACAAGATACCCTTGCTTTACTAAAAAACTACCAAATTAATGCAAAAAATGCCATTTTAAATCAAGATTTTGAAACAGCAATTATTAATTTAAATAAAGCAACTGTTTTGGTGGTGAATTCGGAGGATAATCTATTAAAGTCTAGCATCCATCTAAGTTTTGCCGAATTACAATACAATTTACACAATTATAAAAAGGCAGAATCTGAAGTTTTAAATGCTATTACCCATATAAAAAATACAGAAAACCAATTACAACTTGGGCAATCTTACAACCTTTATGGTTTAATATTAATAAATACTGGTAACTTTTTAAAAGCCGAAAATTATTTAAAAAAAGCCGATAAAATTTTCACAAAACTCAATAATGAAAAAAACCAAGCAATAACTATTTTAAATTTTGGATTATTAGAATTTGAAAAAAACAATCCAAGTGTTGCTATCAATTATTTTGAAGCAGCTATCCCTTTATTGGTTTCAAAAAAACTAAATTATAAAGAAGCATTAGCATACCTTAAAGAAGCTGAAGCTTTACTTAAATTAGAAGAATCAGAAAACAATAAAAACTTAATGCTTGCCAAAACAGCTTTAAATAAAGCTTCTACAATTATCAAAACCAACTCTTACACTAAATTAAAGATTGAGATTTATAAAATTGCTTCTCAAATAGCCATTAGAGATAAAAACGAAAAACAAGCTGCAGAATTACTAAACTTATATTCCAATAAGAAAGATTCTTTATACGAAGTATATATTCAAGCTATTTCAAAAAGTGCAGAATACGATTCAAATATTGGAGATCTAAACGAAATTATTGCTTCTCAACAAGAAGCATTAAACCAAAAACAAAAATCTATAGACTTTGGTAAAATGACAACAGGATTAAGTGTTGCTTTAATTATCATTCTTTCGCTTTTAGCTTTATCTTTATTTAAAAACAATAATCTAAGAGCAAAAGCCAACGGTCTATTAAAAGACAAAAACATAGAACTTACTCTTGCAAAAGAAAAAGCTGAAAGAGCATCATTGGCAAAAGCTCAGTTTTTATCAACCATTACCCACGAGCTTAGAACACCTCTTTATGCAGTAACTGGACTTACACACTTACTATTAGAAGAAGACCCTAAACCCAAACAAAAAGAACACTTAAATTCTTTAAAATTTTCTGGTGAATACTTATTATCACTAATTAATAATATTTTAGATTTAAACAAATTAGAAGCCAATAAAGTTGAAATAGAAAAAACAACATTTAGCCTTAAAAAACGCATAGATGATGTATTAATAGCATTAAATAAAACAGCTGAAGATCGTAAAAATAGTCTAAATTTTGAATACGATGAAACCATTCCTGAAAAACTAATTGGCGACCCATTAAAACTTTCGCAAGTACTTATAAATTTAATTGGAAACTCTGTAAAATTTACACAAAACGGAGATGTTACTATTAAAGCTGTTAACAAAGGTATAAACAACAACAAAGTAAATATCCATATTGAAATTGAAGACACAGGAGTAGGAATTTCTACGAAAAAACAAAAGAGCATTTTCGAAACTTTTAATCAAGGATCGCTTCAAATTAATAGAAAATTTGGTGGTTCAGGGTTGGGGCTTTCAATTGTTAAAAATCTTTTGGAATTAATGAATAGTAAAATTTATTTAGAAAGTGTATTAGGAAAAGGTTCTAAATTTTGGTTTGATATCTCATTTGTAATTTCTAAAGAAGCTCATGATGTTTCAAAATTAGACAATAATACTTATAAAATTGATTACAAAGCATTTGAAAATGTTTCGATACTAGTTGTAGAAGACAACAAAATCAACCAAATGATTACCAAAAAGATTTTAGAAAAAAATAAGTTTATTTGTCAAGTTGCAGACAATGGTATGGACGCTATTAAACTCGTACATGAAAATAATTTTGAAGTAATTTTAATGGATATTCATATGCCAGGAATTAGCGGAATTGAAACAACACAACGCATAAGAGAATTTAACAAAGAAATTCCAATAATTGCTTTAACTGCGGTTACTATAGACGAAAACTTAGACGAATTTTATAAAGCAGGCTTTAACGAAATTATCCCAAAACCTTTTAAACCTGAAGACTTCTTCGAAAAAATTTATCAAACTTTGAAAGCTAGCAAATCTGCTATTAACTAATTTTTTAAGCTAAAATTTTCAATTTCATCTATTATATATTCCTTAAAAAAAGCTTCTTGTTCTTTTAAAATAATAGTCTTTATGGGTAGGTAATACAATGCAAATTTTTCTAATTTTGGTTGCAACCTTACAAAGTCTTTTTCGGTTGTAAGTATCAAGTCTTCTTTTTTTAATTCTTCAATTTCGGAAGTAGAAAAATGATGATGATCCGAGTATTTTTTATGTTTAAATTGATATTCATTTTCTTTTAAAAACTTCGTCAAAGGTTTAGGATTAGCAATTCCAGTAACCAAGGTAAACTTCTTATTTTTCAGGTAATTTAAGGATTGCTTTTCAGAAATTCCAAAAATAGAATCGTCATAACCAATTTTCGAAAAATATACTTTTTGGTGAGGTTTTAATTTCAATAAAAACTCAATCTCTTGCAGTTTAGAATAGGCAACTTTTTCTGGACATTTGGTAACTATAATAACATCTGCGCGTTTTGCTCCTGCTTTCGATTCACGTAAATTCCCTGCAGGTAAAATAAAATCGTGAATATACAAATCGTTATAGGTAGTTAATAATATATTGGTAGATGCCTTTACCTTTCTGTGCTGAAATGCATCATCTAATAAAATAACATCTGCTTTTACTTGTAATTTTCCAATTCCTTCTTGTCTATTTGCACATACAGCAATAGTGGTTTCTGGATATTTTAACTTAAATTGCAAAGGTTCATCCCCTACATCTTCAGATTTACTTTTGGTTGTTACTTCTAAAAAACCAGATGTTTTTCTTTTATAACCTCGGCTTAAAACTGCAATTTGATAATCTTCTTTTAAAAAATCAATCAAAAATTCGATCATAGGAGATTTTCCTGTTCCTCCTGTCGAAAGATTTCCTACACAAATAATAGGTGTAGAGTAAGATTTACTTTTTAACCAACCCAAATCGTAAAATAAGTTTCGCATAGCAAGAATGCTTCCGTATAGAAAAGAAAAAGGAAAAAGTAGCTTCCGAAAAATATTCATAAAACAAAAGTACAACTTCCTCTTAAAATGAGAATCAAAAAAAAGTAATGCAGTATATTTACATAAATTTTAAATATATGAAGGTAAAAGATGTCATTGAGCTACTCGAAAAATTAGCACCACTCTCCTACACAGAAGATTTTGACAATACAGGTTTACTCGTAGGAAATAGCAATGCGGAAGTAGCTGGTATTCTGGTAACTCTAGATACTTTAGAAAGCGTGGTAGATGAAGCTATTGTTAATAATTGTAACTTAATTGTTAGTTTTCATCCTATTATTTTCTCAGGTTTAAAAAAGTTAACAGGAAAAAATTATGTAGAGAGAGTTGTTATAAAAGCCATACAAAATAACATAGCAATTTTTTCTATGCATACTGCTTTAGACAATTCTTGGAATGGTGTAAATGCCATGATTTGTCAAAAAATGAACTTAATTAATAGGAAGGTTTTAATTCCTAAAAAAGAAACTATAAAAAAATTAACTACTTATGTTCCTATTAAATATGCAGATAATTTACAAAAATCTTTATTTAAAGCAGGAGCTGGAAACATAGGAAATTACAGCAATTGTAGTTTTACAACAGAAGGAATAGGAAGTTTTTTAGGTAAAGAAAATTCTAATCCCGTTATCGGAAAAAAAGGAGTACTTCAATTAGAAAAAGAAATACAAATTAGTGTAACTTTTCATAAACATGTAGAGTCATCAGTTTTAAAAGCTTTGTTTACTTCGCATCCTTATGAAGAAATTGCCTACGAAATAACTACTTTAGAAAACACCAATCAACAAATAGGAATGGGAATGATTGGCGAATTTGAAAATCCACTTTCTGAAGAAGAATTTTTAAAATACCTAAAAAAAACCATGCAAACAGCTTGCATCAGACACTCCAAATTATTAAACAAAACCATAAAAAGAGTGGCAGTTTTAGGAGGTAGTGGAAGCTTTGCTATTTCCGCTGCAAAACAAGCCAGAGCCGATGCTTTTGTAACGGCAGAATGCAAATACCACGACTTTTTTCAAGCCGAAAATAAGTTGCTTTTAACAGATATTGGACATTATGAAAGCGAACAATTCACAAAAGAGTTATTAGTTGCTTTCCTTTCCGAAAAAATTAGTACTTTTGCAATCGTTTTATCACAAAAAAACACCAACCCTATTACCTATTTTTAGAAGATGGCAAAAAAAACAGAAATCACTGTAGAAGAGAAATTAAGAGCTTTATTTGATTTACAACTTATCGATTCCAGAATTGATAAAATTCGTGACGTCCGTGGCGAACTACCTTTAGAAGTTCAAGATCTAGAAGATGAATTGGCTGGAATGAACACTCGTCTTGAAAAATTAAATGAAGATATTGAAATTGTAGAGACCAGTATTTCAAACAAAAAAATTGAAATCGAAGAGTCTAAAGAACTTATTAAAAAGTACACAAAACAACAAGATAACGTTCGTAACAATCGCGAATACGACTCACTAAGTAAAGAAATTGAATTTCAAGAATTAGAAATTGAATTAAACGAAAAACACATAAAAGAGTTTAAAGCTCAGATAGAACAAAAGAAAGAAATTCTTCAAGAAACTCAAGATCGTTTAGTACAACGTCAAGAACATTTAGCACACAAACAAGGCGAATTAAACGAAATATTGGCAGAAACCGAAAAAGAAGAACAAGCATTAATAAAAAAATCTGAAGATTTTGAAAAGAAAATTGAAGAACGTTTAATTAAAGCTTATAAAAGAATTAGAGGCAATGTAAAAAACGGCTTAGCTGTTGTAGCAATAGACCGTGGAGCTTCAGGAGGATCTTTCTTTACAATTCCACCACAAGTACAAATGGAAATTGCAGGTCGAAAAAAAATTATTACCGATGAACATAGTGGAAGAATATTGGTAGATCTTGACCTTGCTAAAGAAGAACAAGAAAAAATGGAAAAACTTTTTAATAAGTTATAATACCTCCAAAACATATTAGCAAATAGAGCCTTCATTTTTTGAGGGCTTTTTTTTTCTCAAAAAAGAAAGCTATTTTTGATACTCTCGACTTATTTATTAAAATAAAAGAAAAAATGAAAAACAAAACAATAGTAATCCTTTTTAGTTCCTTGTTTTTTTTACAAGCATCTTGCCAATCTTCCAATAATAAAATCAAAGAAACAGCTAAAGTTAATCCCGTACAAGTTGAAATGCAAAACGGATTAAAAAAAGCCTATTTTTCCAGTGGCTGTTTTTGGTGTGTTGAAGCAATTTATGAAAGTGTAAAAGGTGTGAAAGAAGCTATTTCTGGTTACAGTGGGGGGCATTCAAAAAACCCAACTTATCAAGACAGCAATACTGGTAAAACAGGACACGCTGAAACTGTAGAGGTTATTTACAACCCAAATATTATATCTTTTAAACAATTAGTAGATGTTTATTTTGGTTCTCAAAATATAACCCAAATAAACGGTCAAGGTAATGATAGAGGTTCACAGTATCGTTCTATTATTTTTTATCAAAACGAAGAAGAAAAGAAAATAATTGAAGATAAAATTGAAAGTTTAAATAAACAATTAAATGGCAAAAAAGTGGCAGCCGAAGTAATGCCTTTTCAAAAATTTTGGAAAGCCGAAGATTACCATCAAGATTACGAAAAACTCCATCCTGAAAACCCATACATTCAAAATGTATCCATACCAAGATTAAATCGTTTTAAAAAAAACTTTCCTTATTTATTAAAAGAAGAAATAAAGCATTAAACTTATTTTAAGAAAAGTTTTAACCTCATAAAAAATAGTTTCTGTATTTTTACTGAAAACAATTTCAGAATGCAGAAACTTTTTATTTTATTCTTTTTTACTTCCTTATTTATATCCTGTAAACAAAAAAAAGAAGCCGAAAAACACCCTTTATCTACTGCAGAAAAAATAGCCAATCATTACGGTTACCAAAACTGGAATGATGTATCTGAACTTCATTTTACTTTTAATGTTTTAAGAGGCGGAAATACTTTTTCACGTTCTTGGAATTGGAATAAAAAAACTGGCGATGTAAAGATGACTACAGCAACAGATACGATTCAGTACAACCGAAACTCCATAGACAGTCTTTCCCAAAAATTTGATAAAGCTTTTATAAACGACAAATATTGGTTAATGGCTCCGTTTAATTTGGTTAGCGACATGGGGGTTAGTTTTTCAGAAAAACAAGATGTTATTGCTCCTATTTCAAAAGATACGCTTCAACAATTAACCATAAGTTACGGAAACGAGGGAGGTTATACTCCAGGCGATGCTTACGATTTTTTCTATAATTCAGACTACGAAATAAAAGAATGGAATTTCAGAAAAGGAAATGCAAAAAAAACTTCACTTTCTACAACTTGGGAGAAAAACAAGAGCTTTAAAAACATAACTTTTTCTACTTCTCATCAAGATCCAACTGGACTTTTTAGAGTATTTTTTACCAATATTAGTGTTCAATAATTATGAAAAACAATCTATCATACGCACAACAACAAGACCAAGAAGATTATTTAAAAAAATATCGAAATGAGTTTTTAATTCCTACGGATAACGATGGAAATGAATTGATATACTTCTGCGGAAATTCATTGGGTTTACAACCTAAAAAAACCTCAGAATACCTTCAACAAGAACTCAACGATTGGGCAAAATTTGGAGTGGAAGGTCATACCGATGCTAAAAACCCTTGGCTTCCCTATCACGAATTTCTAACCAATGCAATGGCAAAAATCGTAGGAGCAAAACCTAGTGAAGTGGTTATTATGAACAGTCTTACTGCCAATCTTCATTTTATGATGGTTTCATTTTATCGACCTACAAAAACAAAGTTCAAAATTGTGATAGAGAGTGATGCATTTCCTTCAGATAAATATGCGGTGGAAAGTCAGTTGAAATTCCACGGAATCGACCCAAAAGATGGTTTGATTTTATGGAAACCTCGCGAAGGAGAAGAACTTTGTCGTTTTGAAGACCTTGAAAACATAATGAAAGAACAAGGAGACGAAATTGCCTTATTAATGATTGGAACAACCAATTATTATACAGGTCAATCATTTCCTATAAAAAAAATAACAAATCTTGGTCATAAATATAATTGTATGGTTGGGTTTGATTTGGCACACGGAGTTGGAAATATTCAACCCAACTTACACGATAATGGTCCCGATTTTGCCGTTTGGTGTACCTATAAATATTTAAACAGCGGACCGGGAAGTTTGGGTGGATGTTTTGTTCATGAACGTCATGCCAATAATTTAGAATTAAACCGTTTTACAGGTTGGTGGGGACATAATAAAGACACGCGTTTTAATATGCGCCACGAATTTGATGCTCTTTCGGGTGCCGAAGGTTGGCAATTAAGCAATCCCGCAATTTTATCGATGGCTGCCATAAGAGCTTCTCTCGATATTTTTGAGGAAGCAGGTTTTGAAAACATTAGAGCAAAATCTAAAAAACTAACAGGCTATTTAGAATATTTAATCAACGAATTAAACGACAACAGAATTAGCATTATCACCCCTTCAAATCCTGATGAAAGAGGTTGTCAATTGTCTATTCAAGTAAAAAATGCTGACAAAAAACTACATACTCAATTATCTGAAGCCGGTGTTATAAGTGATTGGCGAGAGCCCGATGTAATTCGGGTGGCTCCTGCCCCACTTTATAATAGTTTTGAAGATGTTTTTGAGTTTGTACAACGATTAAAAATAGTATTGAATTAATTATGAGTCATTTCGACTACGCTCAATGACCGAGTAAAATCGAACCCTGAGCGGAGTCAAAGGGTGTTGTAAGTTAAAAAAATGTTGAAATAATAAATTGCTCGCAAAGGCGCAAAACATTGCATCTTTGAGTCCCGATAGTTATCGGGATTGCGAGAAAAAAAATAAAGAATGAAAAACATATTAATCATAGGAGCAGGTCTCTGCGGAAGTCTATTAGCATTACGACTAGGACAACGAGGCTACCAAGTAAAGTTAGTCGAAAAACGTCCCGATTTACGAAAAGTAGAACAAGATGCAGGACGATCTATCAACTTGGCATTTTCAGACCGAGGAATGAAAGCAATGCGAATGGTCGGTCTCCAAAACGATGTAAAAAAACTTTGTTTACCCATGTTGGGACGTATGATTCACGACAAAAAAGGTAACAAATTTATGAGTCTTTACAGTGGTCGTGAGGATAAATACATCAATTCCATTTCTCGCCCTGGCCTCAATATGCTATTATTAGATGCAGCCGAAAAATTACCGAATGTTAACATCATTTTTAACCAAAGTTGCCAGTCGGTAGATTTAAAAAATACCACCGCATTTTTTAAAGATTATAACACTAAAGAAGAAACAACACATTCCGCCAACATCATTTTTGGAACCGACGGAGCAGGAAGCGTAATGAGAAATAATATGTTTACCAACAAAGAACTTCGCTTAAGTTTTTCTATGGATTGGTTAAGTCATAGTTATAAAGAATTAACTATTCCTGCAACCGAAGACGGCGGATATAAAACCGATAATAATGCACTTCATATCTGGCCAAGAGGCGAAAATATGCTTATTGCCTTGCCTAATCTCGATGGAAGTTTTACGGTAACTTTATTCCTAGCTCACGAAACTGGAACCGATAATTTTGAAAAGTTAAACACTCCTGAAAAAGTTGAAGAATATTTTGAAAGAGAATTTCCAGATGCCAAAGCATTAATGCCCAATTTAGCTGAAGAATTTTTCGAAAACCCAACAGGACACCTAGGAACCGTAAAATGTTATCCTTGGAATGCCTACGGAAACACACTCATTATGGGAGACGCTGCTCACGCGATTGTTCCATTTTACGGACAAGGAATGATTGCTTCTTTTGAAGACGTAGTGGTGTTAGATAAGTACATTAAAAAGTATAAAGACGATTGGAAAACCATTTTTTCAGAATACCAAAAAGAACGTAAAAAAGACACCGATGCTATTGCCGATTTAGCAATAGACAACTTTTATGAAATGAAGGAACACACTGCAAATCCGTTATTTCAGGAAAAAAGAAAATTAGAAATCGCTTTTGAAGATAATTATCCTGAAAAGTACAATTCTAAATATTCATTAGTTACCTTTAATGCAAATATTCCTTATTCCGAAGCGATGAAAAGAGGACGAGCTCAAGATAAAGCAATTCTTAATTTATTAGATGATGGAAAATTAACCGAATCTATGAGTTTGGAAGAGAAATTGAATTTGGTTTTAAAAGAAACTAAAGAGATTTTACACGATGATGAAGTGGTGAAAAACATGTAGCTTCGACTACGCTCAGCTATCGATAAATATAAATACAGCCCTCACAGGTTTCCAAAACCTGTGAGGTCTAAAAAATAAAAAATATGAAACTAAAAATAATAATCAGTACAGTAGCTTTATTAGCAATATTTTGGAGTTCAAAAGCCCAAACAAAAACCATTCAATTTTCTTCGGAAGATGGAATAACGGTAACAGCAGATTTATATCAGATTGAAAATAAAGACGCTCCTTATATTATTTTATTTCATCAAGCAGGTTACAGCCGTGGCGAGTATTTAGAAATTGCTCCAAAGCTAAATAAGTTAGGTTTTAACTGTATGGCAATTGACCAACGCTCAGGAAAAGGCGTAAATGGAGTTGAAAACGAAACTCATAAAAGCGCGGTTCAGCTAAATAAAAAAACCAAATATCCCGATGCCATTCCCGATGTGGAAGCGGCTTTAAAATATGTGAAAAATGAATTGAATGCTTCTAAAATTATTATCTGGGGAAGTTCCTATTCGGCTGCTTTGGTACTTTATTTAGGAAGTAAGTATTCTAATGATATAACTGGAATTCTTTCATTTTCCCCAGGAGAATATTTTTCTATTGAAGGAAATACCATTCAATCGTATGCTTCAAAAATAAAGGATCCTGTTTTTATCACTTCAGCAAAAAGCGAAGAAGATAGCTGGAGGAATATGTATGAAGCCATTCCTTTAGAAAAAAGTTTTTTCCTACCGAAAGTAAAAGGAAAGCACGGTTCAAAAGCACTTTGGGACGATAGTAAGGAACACGAAGATTATTGGAATGCGGTTATTGAGTTTTTAAACAACATTAATTAGAGTATAAGACCTCACAGGTTTTGGAAACCTGTGAGGTCTAAAAAGTAATAGATATGAAAAGTAGATTAGTAGAAGGAAAAGCAACACCAAGAGGAGCATATCCACACGTAAAAAGAGTGGGCGATTTTATTTTTATTTCAGGAACGAGTTCACGTTTGGCAGATAATTCCTTTGCTGGTGTTCATCAAATTGATGAAATGGGAACGGTACGTTTGGACATTAAAGAACAAACCAAAGCCGTTTTAGAAAACATAAAAGATTTTCTAGCTTTGGAAGGTGCAAACCTTGATGATGTAGTGGATGTTACCAGTTTTTTAGTAAATATGAATGACTTTGCAGGTTATAACGAAGTCTATGCTCAATATTTTAGTAAAGAAACTGGACCTACTAGAACGACTGTTGCCGTGCATCAATTACCACATCCGCATTTGGTGGTGGAGATTAAGGTGATGGCGTATAAAGCAGTAGGCAGTAGGCAGTAGGCAGTAGGCAGTAGGCAGTAGGCAGTAGGCAGTAGGCAGTAGGCAAAAATGGAATAATGCTTTTAGAATCAGAATTTTTAATAGGAATAGTTATGAAAAAATAATTAAATAAAACTTGAATCACAGTCCACTCCTCTCCTTTGAAGGGAAGGTTGGGAGGAGATGTTTAAAAAGATACCCGTTTTCACGGGCATACTATGAAAAAAATATTAAATTACATCAACGGAGCATATTGCGAACCTTTTTCGGGAGATTGGTTGGATAATTACAATCCTTCCAAAGGAGAAATATATTCTAAAATTGCTTTTTCATCATCTGAAGATGTGGAGAGAGCTTACAAAGCTGCCAAAGATGCATTTCCTTCTTGGTCTAATACTACCATTGAAGAACGAAGTACCATTCTTTTAAAAATAGCTTCATTAATTGAAGAAAATTTAGAAGAATTAGCAGCAGCAGAAGCCTTAGATAATGGAAAACCATTGAGTTTAGCCAAAGCAGTAGATATACCTAGAGCTTCTAGTAATTTTCGATTTTTTGCACACGCAATTACACAATTTGCAAGTGAAGCTCACGAAAGCGTAGGATTAAATACTATGAATTTTACCATACGTCAGCCTATTGGTGTCGTGGGTTGTATTTCACCTTGGAACCTCCCGTTATATTTATTTACTTGGAAGATTGCTCCTGCCCTAGCTGCAGGAAATACCGTCGTAGCAAAACCTAGTGAAATTACTCCAATGACCGCCTTTTTATTGGGTGATATTTGTACCAAAGCAGGTTTGCCAAAAGGAGTTTTAAATATTGTACACGGTACAGGACCTTCAGCAGGTGAAGCAATTGTTTCGCATCCAGATATTAAAGCGATTTCGTTTACAGGAGGCACAAAAACTGGGAAACATATTGCCAGAACGGCTGCTCCCATGTTTAAAAAATTATCGTTGGAATTGGGCGGAAAAAACCCCAACCTCATATTCGCTGATTGTAATTACGATAAAATGCTTTCGGTAACAGTGCGTTCTTCCTTTGCAAATCAAGGGCAGATTTGCCTTTGTGGAAGTCGAATCTTTGTAGAGAAATCTATCTATGAAAAATTTAAATCTGATTTTGTTGAAAAAGTAAAAGAACTAAAAGTTGGAAATCCTTTTGAAGCTAAAACAAATATTGGTGC
>JALWUJ010000015.1 GCA_027080135.1 Flavobacteriaceae bacterium
TCTAATAGCATTAACAATAATTAAGTCTATTTCTTTATTAAATTTTGCTTCTGAAATCATATTGGATGGTTTTAAACAAAAATACTAAAAGAAGTTGTAATATATTATAGTTAGTTCAGCTTTCTATATTAGTACTTATATTAATTTGTATTTTTGAATTATAATTTATTTAGCTTTCTAATTCCAAACAAAAAGACCCCTGCCTTTGCAGGGAATTATTATGAAAATAAAACTTCTAGCTATCGGTAAAACAGATTCAAAAAACCTTCAACAATTAATTGAAGAATACACCAAACGTCTTGGGCATTACGTTTCTTTTACTTTTGAAATTATTCCCGATATAAAAAACTCCAAGAATTTGTCGGAAGCACAGCAAAAAAAAGCGGAAGGAAACGAGATTTTAAAACAAATAAACAAACCCGATACATTGGTTTTATTGGATGAAAACGGAAAGACATTCTCATCGGTTCAGTTTTCAGAATATCTGCAAAAAAAGATGAATAGCGGACTTAAAACCTTGGTTTTTGTGATTGGTGGCCCTTATGGTTTTAGTGAAGAAATCTATAAAAGATCCAACGGAAAAGTTTCTCTTTCAACAATGACCTTTTCTCACCAAATGGTGCGTCTTTTCTTTATTGAACAGTTGTATCGAGGATTTACTATTTTACGAAACGAGCCTTATCATCATCGGTAATTATTCAACTGGTTTTTGAGTAATCATAGAACGAACATCTTTATCAAATAGGTAAAATCCACTTTTCTCATCACCTATTAAGTTAATTTTATCCAAAATGTTTCTTGCAGTTGCTTCTTCTTCTATTTGTTCTGCCACATACCATTGTAAGAAATTATGTGTTGCAAAATCTTTTTCATCAAAAGTTATTGATACCAAATCGTTTATAGAATTTGAAACAAAAATCTCGTGTTCCAACACTTCTTCAAACATTGCTTTTGGCGAGGTAAAATCTGTTGGTGGTTTGCTTAATTCTGAAATATCTGCTTTTCCACCACGCTCAATTAAATATTTTAACAATCTAAGCATATGTGCTCGTTCTTCGTCTGCTTGAGCAAACATAAATTCTGCTACACCTTCAAAACCTTTAGATTCTGCCCAACAAGCCATTGATAAGTATATTTGAGAAGATTCTGCTTCAATTCTAATTTGCTTATTTAGTGCGTTTTCAATATTCTTAGATAACATAATTTCTGAATTTTAATGAACTACAAAAATACGCTATTTTACCATTAAAGCATAACTCTTCAGTTTGAAAAATTCAGATTAAAAAAAACTATTTTACTACTATTTTTACATTAAATGAAGTTTCAGAATCTACTATATTTAGAATATAAATACCAGAATTTAAGTTTTGATTAATTGAAATTTCATCTGTAGGATTTTGAAGTTTTTCAGAAATAACTAATTGCCCCGAAGTATTGTAAATTGCAATTTTTACTTCATTATAATTAAATGCTGAATTCAACTTTAATCTAATTTGTTCCGAAACTGGGTTTTGCTCTAACCTATATTTGTTTAAGAAATCATTATCCGAAATACTTAAAATGTTTCTAATTTCTTCCAAAGCAAAATCTACATTTTGAGGAGTTAACGTAACATGGTACTCGTTTTGAGTAGGTATATAGGTGTTCACAAATGGAGAATCGTTTAAACTTGGTATGGCATACCAATCGTTTTCAGTATCGATAGCCAAAGAGCTATAAGTGGGGATAAAGGAATAATCATCTTGTTGCAAATCTTCTAAAAAAGCTATAATTATAGGGTCATTTATTCCTTCTAAACCTGCACTAAAACTACCCATTCCTCCTGGGGTACTATCCAATCCTGAAGTGTAGTTGAAAGATTGGGCATCTGCACTATAACCATCTATAGGAATTCCCACAAAATAGGCTGTAAAATCGGTTACTGTATTTACTTGATTTGCTGGAGGAGCAAAATGTAAAACGATATCTGCAGAAACACCACTTCCTAAATCTAAATTTGTATCTACCACCAACATTCCAGGTGTTCCAGTAGTTATACCGCTACCACTTCCGTTAACGATATTTACATTTCTTATATTTTGTGGAAAACCTAAATTATCCAATTCGGTTTGAAACTCATTTCTAAATCCTACGGCTCCTGTTGGCAGTAATATATTTGGATCTTGTTCAAAATCTGAACCTGCTAATAAATGTGCTGAATAATGGTCTATCATCATTTCTTTTGCTGCGGGACTATTAAGTAAACTTTCCACAATTACTTGAGCTTCTGCACTATCTTGACCATAAGCAAAATAGTTTAATAAATATTGAAGACTAACCGGAATATTTGCCCCTAAGTGTGGTGAGTCAAATGAAATATATAAACGCGTTTCGTGATTCATACTGTTTTGTTCCATATAGGTTAAACCGTAACGAGCAATTAATCCTCCCATACTTGGGCCAATAATTACCAATTCTTCATTACCAACTTTTTGACTGTTTATTAAATCTATTAGTTCAATAAGTACCATTGCATTTCTTTGAATATAATCGGATCCTCCATCAATATCTTTGCCACCAGTAGTATATTGTGGTGCATTTAAAGTAACTAAATCAAACCCTTCATCTCTTAAAATATCGGCTAAATTTCCGCCATCAAAATTCAACAAACTGTAAATTGCTGGAATATCTCTAGTATCTCCTGGATCAAAACCATCAATCAAAAATATTGGTTTATCCAAAACACCATTTACATTATCCAAAAATATTTGATATTCGCCTTCTCCATAATATTCTTGACTTTCATCATAACCTTGATAGCCTATTGTAGCTGTTATTGTTGTTTGTGAATAGGTTTTAAAAGTTATTATAACAATAACAAGTAGGTAGATTTTTTTCATAATTGTTAATTTATTTAGGTTGACAAGATAAAAATTTTAATTTATTTAATAGCTGAAATAATTTCGCTTAAAAATTCATTGACGTTAAAATTAGCTTCACCGTGAGTTCCTGTACGAACCACTACCAAATCCTTTGAAGGGATAATGTAAACACGTTGCCCTTGAAAGCCATTTAAGGAATACATATCTTTTGGAACATCTGGATATTTTCCGCCCGCATTCATCCAAAAGTGTCCTCCATAAACTCCGTTGGAACCATTAGTCGGTTTTCTGGTAAAATCTATCCAAGAGGTATTTAAAATTTGTTCTCCGTTCCAGTTTCCGTTGTGTAAATATAATAAGCCAAACTTTGCCCAATCTCTGGTAGTTGCCCAAGCGTAAGAGCTTCCAATGTAATTTCCTTTAAAATCGGTTTCGACTATCATAGAATGCATTCCTATTTTATCAATGATAGATGAATACCAATAATCTAAATATTCTTGTTGAGTTTTAAACTGATTTCTAATAAAACCACTTAACAAATTTGTCGTTCCGCTAGAATAATTCCAGGATTCGTTGGGAGTTCCTGTTAAAGGTTTTATTAATTGAGATTGGGTCATATCTTCTTCTAAAAATAGCATTTTTGTTACGTCGCAAATTTTAAAATAATTCTCTTCCCATTCCAGTCCACTATTCATATTTAAAAGATTGGCAAGGGTAATGTTTTTACGATCGTCGTTTTTCCATTCTTCAAATAAATTAGACTGATTTAAACTAACTTTTCCATCTTTTTCAAGAGCACCAATAACAGCACTTGTAATGCTTTTTCCCATAGACCAACCCAAAATCATCGAGTTTTTATCGAAACCATCGATGTATTTTTCGCCAATAATCTGATCTTTATAAACTACTAAAACCGTTCGGGTTTTCTTTTGGTTTTCTTCGGTATTTTCAAAAGCTTTATTCACTACAGTTTTAAGTTTTGAATAATCTACATTTTGAAAGACTGTATCTTTTTGAGACAAATCGCCATAAGGATAGGGAAGATTAGTTGGGGTTTTATCTCTGTGGGGTTTTGCAAAAGAAGCATCTTCTTTATTTTTATCTGAAGGTACCAAAACCACACCAACACCTTCTCTATAAATTGCCCATCGTTTTTTTAATCCAAAGGCTTCCGATCTTGCAGTTTTTTCATTTTCAAACAACTCGGATTTTGCCATTCCCATAGTGGGTTCTTTGTTGTCTTCTTCTTCGGTATATTGAAGATCTCTTCCTGCAATATAGTAGTGGGATGCAACGCTTTTAGCTGCAAAACCACTAATAATATCTAATTTCGGGTAGGTTGTATAAGCAAAATATGCTACAAAAAGCAATAAAGCAATACCTATGTATTTTAATATTTTTTTCATAATAAAATTTATATTTTTTCTCCGTTCATTAATTTTTGAAAATAGTCTAAATGTTTGGCAATATGAAATCCATCTGCCAAAGCATGATGCACGTAAATTGCCACATTCATTATTTTTTTATCTTCTTTCTGAAACATTTTTCCGAAAGTGATTTTTGGGGCACTGTCTTCTACTTTAAAATTTCTGGCGTGGGTTAATCCTGAAAAAGTATTCCAAGGAATGGAGGAATAATGCACCACATTTTGTTTAGAAGCATTCTCGTTTATCCGTAATCCTGTTGTACTTCTTACTCCTTCAATTTCAGATTTTAAGGAAGTGTTAAACACCTCAAAATCTTTATGAAAAGCAACCGAAGTAAATCCAAAAGTTTCATCTTTTCGACCAATGGTTGTAGATGCGTGAATCTCATCGTAAATTAAAACCTCATTGCCTTTAATTCTATATCGCAATTCTTCTACAAGGTTTACTGCCAAAATAGATTTATGAAGATAATAGGCAAAGAAAGATTGTTTCTTTTCTTTTGAAATTTGATATGCTTTGGTACAGTCTATTTCGGTTACAATTCCGAAGAAAGGCTCGTCGTATTTTGAGAAAAAATCGAAATGTTCCCTTCGTTTCCAAGTAGATTTATCGAGGATTCTTTTCAAAATTACACCAACTGTTTTTTATACTTCCCTTTACTTTTTCGAATCCTTACTGCCACTACTTTATACTCTGGACACATGGCTTCACTATCGTGAACATCGCCTGTAATATTATTTATCATAATATCTGGAAAATGGAAAGTTGTACTTAAAATTCCTTGATTGACCTCATCGGTAATTTTTGCTTTTACATCTACTTTTCCTCTGGGTGATTCTATACAAATAAAATCACCTTCACTAATTAAATTATCTTTTGCGTCCTGAGGATTTATCAACAAATAATCATCCTGTAAAATCTGTTCGTTGGCTGTTCTACGGGTCATTGCACCACAATTATAATGCTCTAATTCTCTGTTAGTAGTTAAAATAAACGGATAATCTTTTGCGTGAGATTGTAACTCCTGCGTTTCTTCCCAAGCGTGAAATTCAAAATAACCTTTTCCTCTTTTAAACTCTGAAGTATGAAGTATTTGTGTATCAATTCCATCTTTAGTAACTGGCCATTGCATCCCGTTATTACCTAATTTGTCCCAAGAAATTCCTGCAAAGAAAGGTACAATCTGGTTAATTTCTTCCAACATTCCATCAGGTGTATAATCGGGTTGTGGGTAACCCATTTTATTCATAATTTCCACAATAATTTGCCCATCTACTTTTGCTCCTGATCTAGGCTCCACTACTTGCCTAACTGCTTGCACTCTACGTTCACCGTTGGTAAATGTTCCACTCTTTTCAAGGAAAGAAGCTCCTGGCAAAATAACATCGGCATAATTTGCAGTTTCGGTCATAAATAATTCTTGTACAACCACCAAGTCTGTTTCTTCTAAAGCTTTAATAACTTTTTGAGTGTTGGGGTCGGTTTGTACAACATCTTCACCAATTATCCATATTGCTTTTAATTTTCCTTCGAGAGCAGCATCAAACATTTCAGGGATTTTATAGCCTATTTCTTTTGGGACATCAACTCCGTAAAATTCGTTGTATTTTTTATTAACCTCATCATTAGTTACGTCTAAATATCCTGCTCCTTGATGTGGTTGAACTCCCATATCTGCTGAGCCTTGAACATTGTTTTGACCTCGTAACGGATTTACACCAACACCTCTTCTACCAATGTTTCCGGTAATTAATGCTAAATCTGCAATCTGAATTACAGTAAAGGTTCCTTGTGAATGTTCGGTAACTCCCAATCCGTGGAAAGACATTGCATTGGGTGCCGATGCATAGGCAATTGCAGCTTCTCGAACTAAGTTTCTATCTACTCCCGAAACTTTTTCAAGTTTATCTATATCTATTTTTAAAATTTCATTTTTGAATTCTTCAAATCCTTCGGTTCTATTTTTAATAAACTCCGAATCTGCTAACCCTTCAGAAATAATATAATAAAACATCATATTCAGTACTGCAACATTCGTTCCTGGTCGCAATGCCAAATGATAAGTTGCGTATTTTGCCATTTCAGTACGACGAGGATCAATCACAATTGTAACGTTATCTTGTTTCATTGCGAATTGCTTCAGTTTTGCTCCTGTAACTGGATGTGCATCTGTCGGATTTGCACCAATCACCAAAATACAATTGGTGTCTTTTAAATCGTCGATGGAGTTGGTCGCAGCACCTGTACCGTAAGTAATTTGCATTCCTAAAGCGGTTGGTGAGTGGCAAACACGTGCACAACCGTCAATATTATTGGTTCCAACCACTGTTCGGATAAATTTCTGCATTAAATAATTCTCCTCATTGGTACATCTTGATGAAGAAATTCCTGCAATAGAATTGGGTCCGAATTCGGTTTTATAAGAATTTAATTTTGTTGAAATATACTCATAGGCTTCATCCCAGGAAACTTTTTCAAATTCACCGTTTCTTTTAATCATTGGAGAATCTAAACGATCGGGATGGTTATAAAATTTGAAAGCATAACGACCTTTCAAACAAGTATGTCCTTCGTTTACTTCCGCATCAAAAGGTGCTGTAATACTTAATATTTCGCCATTTTGTGTAGCAACATCTAAATTACAGCCTACTCCACAATAGGTACAGATAGTTCGGGTAGTATCGGTTGCTTTAATTGCTTTGGACTGAAATACATCTGAAATAGCCGAAGTAGGACAAGCCTGAGAACAAGCACCACAACTCACACAATCCGAATCCATAAATGAATTGTCTAAGCCTTTTATAATATGCGAATCGAAACCTCGTCCTGCCATACTTAACACAAACTGACCTTGAATCTCATCGCAAGCACGAACACAACGATAACAGTTGATACATTTTGATAAATCTGAAGTCATATAGGGATGGCTAAAATCCTTCAATCTAAAAAAGTGGTCTTCTCCTTTTGGGTACCGAACCTCTCTAATACCTACTTGAGCTGCTACGGTTTGCAATTCGCAATTTCCGTTGACCTCGCAAGTTAGACAATCTAAAGGGTGATCTGTTAAAACGAGCTCTATAATGTTTTTCCGAAGCTCTTTTATGGCTTCTGTAGATGGATAAATATATTGTCCTTCAGAAACAGGAGTATGACAAGAAGCCATTGTTTTTGTCTGTCCATTTTCTTGTAAAGCAACCTCTACACTACAAACTCGACAAGACCCAAAAGGATCTAAATTGGGTGCATCGCATAAAGTAGGCACCAAATTTTCTTCCTTATACCTTTTAATAAATGAAAGTATGGTTTCTCCTTCTTTAATTTCAAATGGCTGATTGTCTATATAGGCTAATTTCATATTTTATCTTTTTCTCGCTAAGCCACAAAGTCACAAAGCTAATCGTTTTTATGTTTAATATATTTCGTTAATCTCACTGATGTTTGCAGATTTTACTTTTCTCTTTTCCAATAAATTAATCAAAATATTCTTCCAATTCACTTTCAAAATATTGGATCGCATTCCTTACTGGCAATGGGATTCCTCCACCGTGAGCACAAAGCGAACCTTGTTCTAAAGTGGTGAGTAAATCGTTAAACAATTTTCTATTTATTTTATAATCTGAATTAATGGCTTTCACAGATAATTCATGTCCTCGTTTGGTTCCTAGTCGACAAGGAAAACATTTTCCGCAACTTTCATAGGAAGCAAAATCGAAAAGATGTTCGATAAATTTTATCATCGGAAAATCTTTTGGAACACAAACCACTGAAGCGTGACCTAATAAGAAACCTTCGTTGGCAAAGGATTCAAAATCTATTTCTAAATCGTTTATTTTTGAAACTGGCACCAATCCTCCCAAAGGACCTCCAATTTGCAATGCTTTTACTTCGGTTTTAAATCCGCCGCCCAATTCGTTTACAACGGTTGAAAGCGGTGTTCCCATTTCAACTTCATAAATTCCAGGATTGTTAAAAAAGCTATCTAAACACACTAATTTAGTTCCCGAAGAACGTTCGGTACCAATATTTTTCCAAGCCTCACCTCCGTTTTCAATAATAAAATGAAGTGCCGCCAAAGTCTCTACATTGTTGACAATAGTGGGTTTATTAAACAATCCTTGCTGGGCGGGAAACGGCGGACGCACACGTACTTCTGGACGTTGCCCTTCGATGGAATTTATCAAAGCAGTTTCCTCTCCACAGATATAGGAACCTTGAGCACGAATGATTTTAAAGTCGAAATTAAATCCACTTCCATCAATATTTTCACCAATAAATTTTTCTTTCCGAAGTTCATCTATTGCTTTTTGTACAATTTCTGCAGCTTCAGGATATTCAGCTCGTATGTATAAAATCCCATAATTGGCGTGAGTTACATATCCTGCGATTATCATTCCGAATAAAACAGAATGTGGTTGCTGTTCTAATAAATACCGGTCTGAATAGGCTCCTGGATCTCCTTCATCGGCATTACAAATTATAAATTTGGTGTCGCTTTCTGCAGTTCGGCAAAAACCTAATTTTAATCCCATTGGGAAACCTGCTCCTCCTCTACCTCTTACATTCGAGGTTTTAATTTCGTTTAAAACAGCCTCTGAATCTCTTTTTAAAGCTTCTTTTAAAGGTTGATAATATTCTGAAATATTAGTGAATGGCTTTGTTAAAATTTGCTTTC
>JALWUJ010000016.1 GCA_027080135.1 Flavobacteriaceae bacterium
ATCAATAATTCGTTCAACCCTAATTAATTTATATAAATATTCTAACTGTTTTTGATCGTTATTTTTATTTCTATAATAACTTACTAACTTATCATATACCAAAGGGAGTTCTGGGTTAAGTACGTGTCTTACTTTATATATAGAGTCTATTTTTTTAAAATAAGATATTCCTGTTTCTTTTTTTCCCTGTTGATAATAACAACTTCCCAAATAGTAA
Organism: Flavobacteriaceae bacterium; assembly: GCA_027080135.1. Lineage (GTDB taxonomy): Bacteria > Bacteroidota > Bacteroidia > Flavobacteriales > Flavobacteriaceae > Marifrigoribacter. Next base: position 218 of record JALWUJ010000016.1, read on the forward strand.
TAGTAGTAAGGAAGATAACTTTTATTATAGGCATATTTAAAAATATTTCCTTTTTCTAAACTATCTATTGCCGCCACATAATTTCCTTTTTCATAAAGAGCCATTCCTGTTCTTGAGACAAATGCATGGTAGGTAATTGTATCTTTATTTTTTAATGCTTCAACAATTCCTTTTTTAAAATAATAAAGAGCCGAATCTGGTTTTTTTAATCGAACATAGCACTTTCCAATTCCCTCTAACGAGTACAAATAATTTTCAGAAAAGTATTTAATATCACGGTTTTCAAACAATAAGTTGTAAGCTAAAAATTCGGTTTTTAATACTTTGTGATAATCTCCCCAAAGTTCATTTATTGCATTTATTTGATGTAATGCCTTTATTTGTTGCTCTACATTATTCTTTTTGTTAGCATATTGGTAAGCTAAAATTCCGTTTTTTAAACTTTTTTCGTATTCTTCGTTATTAAACTGAATTAACGATTTTTTTAAATACCCTTCGGTTGGAAAATCTTTATGGTTACTAAATTTTGAATAAACTATGGAGGTGTCTAAATATTTAATTGCTTTATAAGGTTTAGATATCGAAGCAAGTTTTATATATCCTCTTGATATTTTGTTACTATCGTTTTCTTTTTTTGCCTTTTCAATATAAAAGTATGCGTATTTTTTAGCAGATAAGGTATCTTGGATATAATCCTCAAAATTTCTTAACAACTCTTTATATGAATAAAATTCAGGTTGATCGAAATTTATGGATTGCGATAAGGCATTCAAAAAAATCGAAAAAACCAATAGTATAAAAAAAAGAATTCTTTTCATGTAAAATTAATACAACAGTTTTTTTTAGATAACTTCTTAAGATATCCTAAAAATAACCTATTATTTTTGAGTTTTCTAATACAAGTTGAATAAATTATATAATTCAACTACATTATCTTATATATCAACAAAATACATCAATATTTATTAGTCGATATTTATAAATTCCGACACTTAATTAATAAATTAAGACTACAACTATTTGCAAGCTGTTCTTTTCTCAATTACATTTACAGAAGCCAAAAAAAATATCAATCAAAAAGTAATCATTAAAAAAAGAACTATGAAAAAATTATTAACAACAATGGTATTGGTAATTATTACCACATTACCATTAGTAGCACAAAACTTAGTTACACAACGTAAAATTAACTTTTTTACCGAATATATTGACAGGTTTAACACCCATGAAATATACGATGTAAATAATCCAGACGAATTTATCGGGTCTCCTTACTACTTTAATTCCTTCTTACTCGGAAATGTATATTATAACAACCAACTTCTTCAAAAAAACATTGCCTTACGCTATAATGTTTTTGCAGATGAAATGGAGTATAAAAAAAATATTACAGATGAAGATGCAAAAGCTCAAGCTATTGTAAAATCTCAAGATATTTTTGTAACTATAGAAGATAAAGCCTTTGTTTTTATACCAAGTAAGGGTTATTTTGAGGTAATCTATGATGGAATTAACTTTAGTTATCTCAAAAAAATAACTAAAAAATACTACCCTGCTAAGTTGGCAAAAAACACTTATGATCAAGGAACTCCAGCAGAATTTCAAAACAGAGAAACCCTTTATATTTATACAAAAGAAGGGGCTATATTCGAACTTCCTAAATCTAAAAAGAAAAGATTAAAGACCTTTGGAAATAGCGAGAAGATTGTAAATAATTATGCTAAAGAAAATAATTTAAACATTAATGACGAAAAAGATTTAAGAAAAATAATTATGTATTTAGATGGTGTAGGTGGAGCTACCCTGTAACAAAATCTTTTAAATAATAAGGCTCAAAATAGGCGACATCTTCAATGTCGCTTTTTTTATACTTTGCTTCAGCTAATGCCACCATTTGTTTTGCTGAAGGCAGTTGATTATCTATAAAAACAGCATTAGGATGAAAACATATTTCTTTAAACTTAGCCACACCATCGCCAATAAAATATACTTTTCCTTGTTCTAAATATTCAGAAAAAGAAGTATTATCTAATATTTGTGCTTCAATTTTTCTAATTTCTTTAAAGTCTGAATTGTAAACAGCAGAATACACTTCCATTCGTCTAGCATCCAACATTGGGACAATGAATCCATCTTTCTTTTCCACTTGATAAGAAAGTGCCTCTAAAGTAGAAACTGAAATTAACGGAGTATCTAAGGCAAAACAAAGTCCTTTTGCTGCAGATACACCTATCCGTAGACCTGTATAGGAACCCGGTCCTTTACTTACTGCAATAGCATCCAAATTTAATAATGAGAGATTTGCCTTTTCTAATGCTTGCTGAATAAAACGATGTAATTTTTCTGCGTGAGAATACTGATTATTATTGTCTTCTTGTAAAGTTACTAACTTTCCATCTACTGAAATAGCAACAGAACAATTGGTGGTAGCAGTTTCAATACATAATATCGTTGCCATTAGTTGGTCTCTTCTTTTTCTTCTTCTGTATTGGTTTTAGAAGATTTAACTTCTACTTTATCTCCAGATTTCAACAACTTGGTTACCGTATTATATGGTCCTGTTATTACCTCATCTTCTTCCGTAAGTCCCGAGGTTATTTCTATATTCGAATCGTCTTGAATTCCTGTAGTAATTACTCTCAATTTTGCTTCATCACCTTCTTTAACATATACACATTCAAATTTTTCGGTTTTTGTCGAAGCAGTTTCTTTAATTATACGTTTATTTTTTGTTGAAGAGGTATCGGTTTTAATAACTATTGAACTTATAGGAATTCCAATAATATTTTCTTTTTTCTCTGTAATAATATCTACAGTAGCTGTCATTCCAGGACGGAATGGCGAATAGTTTTCTGGTTTGCCTTCGGTTAAATCTTTATATGAATCATGCAATATTCTTACTTTTACTTTAAAGTTGGTTACTTGGTCTGCAGATAATGTATTCTCAGCAGTATTCGCTATTTCGGTAACTACTCCTTTAAACTCTCTTTTTAAGTAAGCATCCACTTCTACAATGGTAGAATCTCCAACGGCAACTTTTACTATATCGGTTTCGTTTACATCTACTTCAACCTCCATATTATTTAAGTTGGCAACTCTTACAATTTCGGTTCCTGCCATCTGGGCTGTTCCTACTACACGCTCGCCCAACTCTACAGAAAGCTTTGAAATAGTTCCGTCTCTGGGTGCAAAAATAGTAGTTCTAGATAAGTTATCGCTAGATTGCTTTACGTTGGCTGCAGCACTTTGTACGTTGTAATAAGCAGATTTTACATTGGCTTGGGCTACTTCATAATCGGTAACAGATTTGTCCCATTCTGCTTTTGATATTACCCCTTTTTCGTAAAGCGATTTGTTTCTGTTATAATTTAATTCTGAATTTTTTAAACTCGCTTCTGCTTGTGTTAAAGCAGCTTTTACATTTTGCAATCCTGCTTGAGATTGGGTGAGTCTTGCTTGTACCAAATCGGGGTTAATACGAACCAATAAATCTCCTTTTTTTACTTGTTGCCCTTCTTTTATGGGTAGTTCTATAATTTCTCCTGATACTTCCGATGACAACTTCACCTCCACTTCGGGTTGTATTTTTCCTGTAGCAGCTACGGTTTCAACAATGGTTATAGGTTCAATTTTCTTGGTTTCTACTTCTTTAAAGTTTCCACTTTTTCCAAACCATCCTGCTTTTTTACCGCCTATCATTACTCCCAACAACACACATACAATTACGATAATCCAAATAAGGGTACTTTTTTTCATAATTTAAAGGTCTATTAATTCTGCTCTATTTTTTTTCAAAATACTCTAAACATCCCAAACATTTGGAAGAAGAATAAAAGGTTTTTATTACTAAAATTTAAGCTCCGTTGCAGGTATTCCAAAAAATAATTCTAATACTTTTAGTTTAAAAATATATTCAAATTTAGCTCTATTGGCTTCAATTAATGCTTGGTTGTATCTTAACTTAGATTGGCTAAAGTCGAAAGAGTTTGTAATTCCAACATCAAACTTGGTTTTTGCGTATTCATACGCTAACTCTTGCGATTCTAACGAAGCGTTTGCCGCTTCATAAGACTTTTGTGCTCCTTCTGCATCTACATAGGCTTGATATACATTAGATTCTAAATCTAATTCGGCTTGTTCTAATTGGTATTCGGTACGTTTTAAATTTATCAAATTTCGTTTTACGTTATTTCGAGTTGAAAATCCATTAAAAATAGGAACATTAAGTCGCACTCCATACGATATACCATCGTTATTAGATAGTTGGTCAAAATAAGGTTCTGCAGGGTTTTCAACTAAGCTAGAATTAGGAACTTCAGATAAAACAGCATCACCTGTTCCTTCTACATAACCTATTTGTGTGGTAACTGTAGGATTATCTGGGTCTGTAAAACTTGAAATTCTTGCAATATCTGTTTCACGAGTATTGTAATTAAAAAAAGCACTAACGGTTGGCCAATAAATACTTTTAGAAATCTCTAAATCTTTTTGAGCAACTTCTTTGTTTTGTTCTGCTATTTTTACTTCATAACGATTTTCTTTTGCAGAGCTTATCACTTCGTTTACATCTTTTCCCATCATTTCTGATAGTATTACCTCAAACTTTTCGTCGGCAATATCAAAGCTTTCATAATCTTTAATTAATAATAACTGTGCTAAACTAATTAATGATATTTTTACATTGCTTTCAGATTGTACAATAGCTTGTTTTTCACGAGCATCTACCGCTTTTATTTCTAACAAATCTCCTTTGGGTAATACACCTGCGTCTACCAATTCTTGTGTTCTAGCAATTTGTTCTACCGTTACATCATTTTGCTCTATGGCAACTTGTAAATTGGCTTTATTCAGCAACACTTGTAAATATCCGTTGGCTACAAACAGAGCAATATCGTCTTTTATCTTACTCAAATTATACTGGGCTGAGAGCTGTTGCATTTTGGCTTTTTGCATTTCTCGCAAATTTCGTAAACCACTAAAAACAGTAACTCCAGCTGTTACACTATACGAAGAGTTTCTGGAAGTAATATTTTTTAAAACTCCTGTGGTTACATCTTGGGTAAGTCCAGTATTCCAACTATTTCCTGCCGATGCATTTAAAGAAGGAAGGTAATTTCCTAATGCATCACTTTTGGCTATTTCGGCATTTTCTATTTCTAATGAAGATTGTTTTACCGAAATATTATTCTCAATAGCATAAGTAACACATTCTTGAAGTGTCCATTTTTTTTCTTGTGCTACTACTGAAATTCCTACGGAAAGGAATAAAAATACAATTACAATCTTTTTCATCTTGTTATTCATTGTTGAATTTGTCTTTGAAGTATACTATTTGTTACATTTTATAAAGAGAAATACTTAGGTTACCTTCCTCTTCCTTTTTTTATTGCTGGTTTTAGTTGGTTCCATACCTTTATTTTATCTTCTTCAGAAATTCCTCCTTTTACTTCAACGTTATTTCCATCGCTAATACCTAGGTCTATATCTCTTTTTTCAAATTTCTGGTCGCCAACTTCTACTTCTACAAAAGGGGCTTTGGTTTTTGGGTCGTATTGTATCAAGGCTTCTTTTATAGTAAGTACATTATCAGCTCTATCCAAAATAATAGAAGCATTGGCACTTAAGCCTGCACGAATAAAAGTAGAATCGGTTTTGTGTAATGTTCCTTTTATTTCAAACTGAATAGCCCCATTTTCATCCACTCCCTTAGGTGCAATATAGTCTAAAACGGCATCAAATTTCTTGTTTTCAATAGCTCCTACGGTTATTTCTAAAGGAAGGTTTTCTTTTATTTTTCCTACTTCGCTCTCATCTACTTTTCCTTCAAAAATCATATTTCCAACATCGGCAATGGTAGCTATGGTGGTTCCGTCGTTAAAATTATTTGCTTCAATTACTTGGTTACCTGTTTTTACTGGAACATCTAAAACCATCCCAGAAACAGTTGCTCTAATTTCTGTATTGGCAGCAGCTCCCATCCCACTAGTAGTTCCTGTTTTTATAATATCGTAATTTTGGCGTGCATTGGTCAAACTTATTTGCTCTTGTTTATAACGTTGTAAGGCTTGGTCGTAAGCCAATTGTGCAGTATCAAATTCGTTGGCAGAAATCACTCCTTTATCAAACAACTCTTTTTGTCTGTTATATATATTTTTCTGGTTTTCATAAGCCATTCGAGCCGTTTCTACCTGAGTACTTACCGTGTTTATACTATTTTTTGCACTGTTTAAAGAGGATACATTAGGTACAACTTTTACTTTTGCCAACAAATCTCCCGATTCTACATATTCTCCTGCTTCTACAAATATCTCGTCTATAATTCCTGATATATTGGGCTTTATTAATACTTCTTCTTTAGGTACAATACTTCCCGTTGCCATAGTCTTTTTAATAATAGTGTGCATAAAGGGTTTTTCAACCTCATACACAATAGGGTCTTTTTGATCTTTTAAATATATGTATCTAATGCCTAATACAAATAAGATAAATATAACGGCTAAAGTAATGATGGTTCCTATTCTTTTCATTTTGGTATTCTTATTTTATTTTTTAATTCTTGTAATCTGTAAAAACACAAATTATTTGTTTAATTTTTATTTTCTAATCGGTTCTTAAAGCATCTACTGGCTTCATTTTGGTAGCTCTAACAGCAGGTATTAATCCGGCTAGTACTCCAAAAACAATTAATATAAACAATGCTATAAAAACAACAATTATATTTACTGAAGGGTTAGCAAAATTCTCCACAGGTCCTGCCGAATCTACAAAATAATTCATCAACCATATAACTCCCGAAGCAAAAGCTATACCTGCCATTCCGGCAACAATTGTAAGCATTAAAGACTCTTGTAATATTTGCATTCTTATGTTCCAAGGGGCTGCCCCTAAAGCACGTCTTATGCCTATTTCTTTGGTTCGTTCTTTTACTACAATTAACATAATATTGCTAATTCCTATGGCTCCCGACAGCAATACTAAAGTCCCCACAAAAAAGCCTACAAAGGTTAGTATTCCAAACAAGCCTGATATTTTCCCAAATTGTTCTGCCAAATCAAAATTACCAATGGCTCTAGTATCATCTGGATGGATGGAATGCAGCTTTTTTATTTCCGAAAAAATTGCAGGTTTAAGTTCTGTTATGCTTACATTATCGTTGGCGGTTATTGCCATCCAACTTACTTTATCTCCATAATTAAATACTTGCGAAAAGGTTGAAAAAGGAATAAAAATAGTATTGGCATCTTCTTCATCGTCTCCATTGCTATTGCTATTTTTAAACACACCTGTAACCATAAAATTAACCCCATTTATCTTTATATAAGATCCTAAGGGTTCTTCGTCTTTATCGTATAACGATTTTACCACATCTACCCCTATAATAGCTACTTTTCTTTTTTCGTTAATATCTGAATAGCTTATAAATCTTCCCTCGGTAATATCCATGGGTTTCTGATTAATAAACTCGGGATAATCTCCAGATACACTAAATGCTCCTGTTTTTTCTTTTCTAGTTACATTATTGGCTCCTCGGTATCCTCCTAATTGGTTTCTGGGCGAAACATATTTAAGTTCTGGGAATTTTTCTTTTAAAGTTTCTACATCTTCAATCTTAAAATTATAGCGTCTTCCTTTAGGCAAACCTTTATAAGAAATAGAAGTACCTTGTGACCACATAAAAATAGAGTTGGTAGCAAAATTCCTAAATCCTGTTGTTACTCCGTTTTTAAGTCCGTTGGTTAATGCCAAAAGCAAAACCAATATCATAATACCCCAAAACACTCCAAAAGCGGTCATTATGGTTCTAAACTTATTGGCGTTTAGGGCTTCTAATATTTCGTTCCAACGATCTCTATTAAACATTTTTTGATTTCTGGTTTCTTGTTTCTAGTTAGGCTACTTTTTTATTCAAAATTCAACATTCAACATTCGACATTCAATATATTATTCTACCCGCAAAGCTTCAATGGGTCTAATATGGGCAGCTCTTCTTGCAGGCACAAATCCTGCTAATGCTCCTGCAACTATTAATATTATTACCGTAGTAATTGCGGTTGTAAAATCTACTTGGGGTGCTTTTATAAAATCGTTATTTACCATTGGGCTAATCAATTCTAATAAAAATACTCCTGCAAAAAGCCCGAAAAAACCAGCCAAAGCGGTTATAAATATAGCTTCTTGTAAAATCATTCCTATAATAGAACTTGGTAAAGCTCCCAATGCTTTTCGAATACCTATTTCCTTAGTGCGTTCTTTTACAACTATCAGCATAATATTACTAACACCAACAACTCCTGCGATTATAGTTCCAATTCCTACAAACCAAAAAACATAACTAATGGTAGCAATTAAACTGTATATTTTTTTTGCTTCTTCTAAAGTATTACTTACTCTTATGGCACTTCTATCGTCTGGCGAAATAATATGCTTGGTTCTAATATCGTTTTCAAATCCTTCGGTTAAAGCCATTGAAAGTGCCACAGCCTCATCAAAATCATCAGACATTTTTACCGTGTATGCCAAAGAACGAACTTTATCGCCAGCATTAAAAACCTGTTGTGCAGTAGTAAGAGGTATAAACGTTCGGGTTTCTTCCCTTTTCCCACCTGGATCGGTATAAACCCCAACCACTAAAAAGTTAATGCCTGATATTTCTACATATTCACCTATAGGGTTGGTGTCTTTAAAAATATCTTCTTTTATCTGATTTCCAATAACAGCTACTTTTTTTGTTCCTTTTA
>JALWUJ010000017.1 GCA_027080135.1 Flavobacteriaceae bacterium
GTAGCTAATTCCAGCAATGGAAAGCAATGTTAAAAGCTGTAAGAGATACTTCATAACTATTTACTTGAAAAGTCTATTAATTTTCTTCGGTAGGCTGTTAGGAGTTTTGATTTTGAAACAAAGCCATAGTATTTTCCGTCTTTGATAACGGGAAGGTTCCAAGCTCCGGTGTCTTGAAATTTTTTCATTACTTCGGTCATTTTATCTTTGTTTAAATCGATGATTTCGGGAGAAGATTTCATTAATTCTCTAGCTCTTACTATTTTGTAAAGTGATTTGTTAAACATAATAGGACGTAGGTCGTCTAATAAAATAATACCTTCTAAGGTTTTGGTTTGTTTGTTAACTACTGGAAAAATGTTTCTTTTAGAAATAACAATGGCATTTTTCACCATTTTTTTTAAGGTCATTTCAGGATATACTTCAACAAAATTGGTTTCGATAACTGTTTCTAAATCCATTAAAGTTAAAACAGCATGGTCTTTATTATGGGTGATTAGCTCTCCTTTTTTGGCTAATTCGGAAGCATAAATATTGTGTGGAATAAACGATTTTGTTACCAGATATGAAATAGAGGAAACAATCATTAAAGGAATAAAAAGCTCGTAGCCACCGGTAATTTCAGCAATTAAAAAAATGGCTGTTAGCGGTGCATGTAATACTCCTGCCATTAAACCTGCCATACCCACCATTGCAAAATTAGTGGAAGATAGGTGATGACTAGCCAAATTGGTGTGGTTAACTATAATTGCCATTACATAACCCGAAATGCTTCCGGTAAAAAGAGTGGGTGCAAAAACGCCTCCAACACCACCTGCACCAAATGTAAAGGACATGGCAATAACTTTAAAAGTTACCAAGCCTACCAAAAAGGCAATAATAATCCAGAAGTTATCGGAATCGGTATTAAAAATATTATTGGACATTACGTTGGTTACATTACCGTGTAGAATGTTGTTAATGGTTTCGTAACCTTCACCAAAAAGGGGAGGGATAAAAAAGACCATAATACCCAACAAAATACCACCAATAAGTAACCGTTTGTATGGATTGCTAAAGCGTTTGAAGAAATCGTCAATGGCAAAATATATTTTACTGAAATAGATAGAAGTAGTCGCCGAAGTAACTCCAAGAATAATATAGAAAATTACATCGTTTAGTTCGAATTTATCGTGTAATTGAAAGTGAAGCAAAACATCGTCGCCCAAAAAGAAATAGGAGGTAAGAACCGCTGTGATAGAAGCCATTAAAATAGGAATCATAGAAGCCATGGTTAATTCTAGACTAAAGATTTCAACAGCAAAAACAATGGCGGCAATGGGTGCTTTAAAAATAGATGACATAGCACCTGCTGCTGCTGCCCCAATTAATAAATTACGAGTAGTTTGGTTGAGATGGAAAATACGAGATAGGTTAGAACCCAATGCGGCACCTGTTGCAACGGTAGGGCCTTCCAAACCCACCGAACCTCCAAAACCTACAGTAAGAGGAGCCGTTAAAATAGATCCCCACATTTGGTGTCTGGGCATTAAGCCCTTTAGTTTTGAAATGGCAAATAAGGTAGAAGGAATTCCGTGACCAACTCTTTTTTTGATAATGTATTTTATAGTAAGAATGGTAAGTAAGAGCCCAATAATAGGAAAAATAAAATAAAAAGCTTGGTGGATTTCTTTTATAAAACCGCCTTCTAAAATTTTTTGAATAAAATGCGTTAAGTTTTTTAAAGTTACCGCTCCCAAACCCGCTAATAATCCAATTAAAACACTAACCATATTCACAAACTGCTTGTGCGGAATATGTTTTAACCGCCAGACTAAAAATTTTGTAAGTATGGATTTTTTTTGAGCTTGCACTTTAGGGTGTTGTAGAATAATTAATTTTTTGCAAATTTATCTATATATTTATAATATCAACCCACTAGCGAAATAAATTATTTTTATTTATCTAATAAGGATTAGGTATTTTATTAATTAAATTTAATTTACTATTAAAGAAAAAACAACTACTGTTTATTATTGTCTTGATTTTTGTTCTCAAACCTATTTAAAAATAGTAAACATACCCAATCCTAATTTTCATCATTTATTCCCTCAATTTTTTTCTTTATTTTTGCATTACTAAAAAATTGTAATGAAATACAAAAGAGTACTATTAAAATTATCGGGTGAAGCCTTAATGGGAAATCGTCAATATGGAATAGACCCCAATCGTTTACAAGAATATGCCGAAGAAATTAAACAACTAACAGATAAAAAAGTAGAAGTTGCTATTGTAATTGGAGGGGGAAATATTTTTAGAGGTTTGGCAGGAGCCAGTAAAGGAATGGATCGAGTACAAGGCGACCATATGGGGATGTTAGCCACCGTGATTAACGGTCTAGCTTTACAAGGTGCATTGGAAGACGAAGGTATACCAACCCGTTTACAAAGTGCTGTAAAAATTAATGAAGTTGCCGAGCCTTTTATTAGACGAAGAGCATTACGTCATTTAGAAAAAGGTAGAGTGGTGATTTTTGGAGGAGGAACAGGAAACCCTTATTTTACAACAGATTCGGCAGCTGTATTACGAGCTATCGAAATTAAAGCAGATGTTATTTTAAAAGGAACACGAGTAGATGGAATTTATACCAGTGATCCCGAAAAAAATACAGATGCAACAAAATTTGATTTTATTAGTTTTGATGATGTACTTAAAAAAGGATTAAAAGTAATGGATACCACTGCTTTTACTTTAAGTCAGGAAAATCATTTACCCATTATTGTTTTTGATATGAACACCAAAGGAAATTTATTAAAAGTAGTTTCGGGAGAAAATATTGGAACTAAAGTAAATTTGTAACTTTGACAAGCTCAGCTACCAAAAAATAATGAATACGTTGAAATTTTATTACTAAAATAAATACTCGTTAAATAACTAAGTTGAATTAAAAAAATACCTGCAGAGGCAAAATAGTATGAACGAAGAAGTAGAATTTATATTAGACAGTGCAAAAGAAGCCATGGACAACGCTTTAAAGCACCTTGAAAAAAAGTTTGCAAATATAAGAGCTGGAAAAGCAAGTCCTTCTATGGTTTCTAGTGTAATGGTAGATTATTATGGCACACCAACCCCCATTAACCAAGTAGCAAATGTTTCTACTCCAGATGGGATGACCCTATCTATTCAACCATGGGAAAAATCATTAATTCCAGAAATTGAAAAAGGAATACATTTAGCCAACATAGGTTTTAATCCAATGAACAATGGTGAAAGTGTAATTATAAACGTTCCTCCACTTACCGAAGAGCGAAGAAGAGAATTAGTAAAACAAGCAAAAGCAGAAGCAGAAGAAACCAAGGTGGGTGTACGAAACGATCGCAAACATGCCAATAACGAAGTTAAAAAAGCAGATATTTCTGAAGATCTTGCCAAAAACTTGGAAGCCGATATTCAAAAATTAACCGATGAACACATCCAACGAATAGATGCAGCCTTAAGTGTTAAGGAAAAAGAAATTATGACCGTATAATAGGTTTTGAAAAATAAATACTTATATTATAGCGGCTTTTTGGTCGCTATAATTTTATCAACTAACCTCAACCTCACTGCTTCATTTTGAAAAAGCAACTTCTTTTTTTTATCATTTTATTCTTTTTTTCACTCATAGGAAAAGCACAGAATAAAGTTATTAAAAACGAAAAAACTTCGACCAAAAAAGAGAGCCCATTTGAAACTGGATACTACCCTTTATGGATATTTAATATAGATTTGCGTTCTGTTGTTAAATATAACAATCATGAAGCTTTTCGCCTTGGAATTGGAGGAATTACTAACGATAAACTATTTGAAAAATATAAAATAGGAGGCTATTTTGCTTATGGCTTACGAGACAAAAGTTCTAAATTTAGCATTGGCGGAAGTGTTCGGCTTAACAAACCCAATAAGTTATGGCTAGATATTTATTATACAGATGATATTCGTGAATTTGGAGATTATACCATCCTAACAGATAAATTGGTGTATTCTATCATTGAACCTCGATTGTTAAATATCATACAGTTTTACAAACATAGTTCATGGAGATCTTCGTTGAATTTTCATTTTAATAATCAATTAATTTCTGAAATTCAAGTTGCAAAAAGAGACATTAGTCAGATTGAAAATTACCAATATATTAACAATAATATCACTTATTCTAAATATACTCTTTCTGAGGCAACCTTAAGTGTAAGATACGGAATTAATAACCAGAAACCCGCCTCTATTGAATATTACGGAGGTGGGTTACCAAGTATTAGTTTTCAGGTAACACAAGGGTTTAAAAATGTTTTCGGAAGTGATTTTAACTACACAAAACTAGGTTTTAAAGCCGATTATTATTTGAAACGAAAAACCCTTTCTTCTACCAATATATTATTGGTAGGTTCGTTAGCTTTGGGCGATGTACCTCTAACCCATTTATTTCATGCCTCTCCTAATAGTCCGACCAAAGATGCTGTTTTACAACGATTTTCAGTAGCAGGTAGAAATAGTTTTGAAACCATGTATTTTGGCGAATTTTTTTCAGATAAATACACCGCTCTACATATAAAACACAGTCTTTTTAGGCTACATATTTCAGAAAAAATACAACCCGAAGCCGTTGTTTTTACAAGACACGCCATAGGTGATGTTTCTAACAAAGCAAAACACCAAGGCATTGTTTTTAATACTTTAAATCAAGTTTATTCTGAATCGGGGGTAGAATTAAACCGAATCTTATTTGGTTTCGGGTTAAGTTTTGCTTATCGGTACGGTTATTATCACCTTCCCAATTTTGATGATAATATTGCTTTTAAATTTACTTTTTATTTGAAGTTCTAAAATATTCTCTCAAAGCCGCCAAAACACAAAGAAACCAAATTAATAACCTCTAATTTAAAAAAATAGTTTTATTATCTTTCTAAACCACTTTTAAAGAGTATAACCCTTTATAGTTATTCGTATTTTAATACCTTTGCGCCCATTCTATTTTAAAATATTAGGATGATTATATAACAATTTAGTTTGAACAAACTTTTTAGCATCGGTTTTTGGAGTGCATTGGCACGTTTTATATTAAGAAATAGAATCTTTCTTTTACTTGTTATTGCTTCAATTACAATTGCTTTGGCATCACAATGGAAATACATGCGTTTTTCCAATACCGAAGCCAATTTACTTCCTGCCGACCATGAAATAAATTTAGAATACGATCGGTTTTTAAATGAATTTGGAGAAGAAGGAAATTTAATTATCCTCGGAATAAAAGACTCTACTCTTTTCACACCTAAAAATTTTGTAGCTTGGAACCATCTTTCAGAAAAACTACGTACCTATAAAGAAATAGATTTTACCGTTTCGGTAGGTGATTTATTAAAACTTGAAAAACGCAAGGATACTACAGCTTTTCAACTAGTACCTTTTATTCGCGATACAGTTTTTACTTCAGAATCTCTAAAAAAATACAAATACGAACTACTTAATAAACTTCCGTTTTATGAAGGATTGGTGTATAGTCCCAACAAAAAAACCTTTAGGATGGCGGTGTATATGGACAAAGAAATTATTAACACGTCTAAACGAAAAGATTTTGTTTTAAAGGTATTGGTTCCACTTATTAAAGATTTTGAAAAAAAAACCGGAGTAAAAGTCCACGCTTCGGGAATGCCCTACATACGAACTCTTAATGCAAAAAGTATTATTGATGAGATTGGGAAATTTATTTTAGGTGCTTTACTTGTAACTTCCTTGTTGTTTTATTTCTTTTTTAGATCGGTAAGAGCCACACTTATTTCTATGTTTACCGTAATTATTGGAGTAATGTGGGCATTCGGTGTGTTGGGTTTATTGCAATACGAAATTACCGTACTCACAGCCTTAATTCCGCCATTAATTATTGTTATTGGTATTCCTAACTGTATTTTTTTAATTAATAAATACCAACAAGAAATAAAACTTCACGGTAATAAAGCAAAATCTTTACAAAGAGTAGTTGCAAAAGTAGGAAATGCCACTTTAATGACCAATATTACTACTGCTTCGGGTTTTGCAACTTTTATATTAACCAATAGTAAATTACTAAAAGAATTTGGTGTAGTAGCTTCCATTAACATATTAGCCATATTTTTATTAAGTCTTTTTATCATTCCAATTATCTATAGTTTTTTACCTCCACCTAAGGATAAACACTTAAAGCATTTAGGTAAAAAATGGATAAACACTTTTGTAGATTGGACAGGGAGAATGGTAAAAAACCATCGGGTGGCAATATATGGAACTTCTGTTTTTGTGCTTTGTATTAGTATTATTGGTATATTTAAGATTGGAGTTTCTGGTAGTATTATTGAAGACATGCCCAAAAAAACTGCGTTTTATGAAGATATAAAATTCTTTGAAAAGGAGTTTGAAGGTATTATGCCTCTAGAAATAATGATAGATACCAAACGTAAAAAAGGAGTGATGAGCCTTGCTACTTTAAAACGAATGGACAAGCTTCAAAATTTTATGTACGAAATTCCTGAGCTTTCCAAACCATTATCGGTGGTAGAATTGGTAAAATTTTCAAAACAAGCCTATTATAATAACAATCCTAAATATTATCAATTACCCAATAGTCAAGAACGATCTTTTATTCTTTCTTACGCAAAAAGCAGTACCAAAAACACACATTTTTTAGACAATTATGTAGATAGTACGGGACAATACGCTCGTATTACAACGTTTATAAAAGATACAGATACCAAACGTTTTGACCGAATAGAAGAAGATATTAAAACAAAAATTGATAAATTATTTCCACCCGAAAGATATGATGTTTTGTTAACTGGAAAAGCATTGGTTTTTCAAAAAGGAACAAGATATTTGGTTAAAAACCTGGTATTATCACTATCATTAGCTATTTTGCTAATTGCCATTTTTATGGCCTGGATGTTCCGAAGCTTTAAAATGATATTAATTTCGTTAATTCCAAACCTGCTTCCCTTAATTATAACAGCTGGTCTTATGGGTTTTGTGGGTATTCCTATTAAACCTTCAACGATATTGGTATTTAGTATTGCTTTCGGAATTTCAGTAGATGATACCATTCATTTTTTAGCAAAATACCGACAAGAACTAATAGCTAACCATTGGAAAATTAGAAAGTCTGTATATGCGGCATTAAAAGAAACAGGAGTTAGTATGTTTTATACCTCCATCGTTTTATTTTTTGGTTTTTCGGTGTTTGCCATTTCTAGTTTTGGCGGAACCGTAGCCCTAGGAACACTGGTTTCCATCACTTTACTTATTGCTATGCTTTCCAATTTAATATTACTTCCGTCTTTGTTATTATCATTAGAAAGAAGCATTGCCAATAAAGAAACACTTAAAAAACCAAGCATTCAAATATTATCGGATACTGAAATTGAAGAAGAAGAGCAAGAAGAAGAAAACAAAAAGGAAAATTAATTCATAGTTTGACTAATAATAAGTAAAAAGTATCTTTGCTAAACAAAACTACAACCATGCAAGAAAATAGAATTATAGATTTATTAGAAACCAAGCCATCTCCTATAGAAATTAGTATTAAAGGATGGGTTAGAGCCTTTAGAAGTAACCGTTTTATAGCTTTAAATGATGGCTCAACAATAAAAAATTTACAATGTGTAGTTGATTTTGAAAATTTTGATGATGCACTTCTCAAAAAAATAACCGTTGGTGCTGCCATTCAAGTTTTTGGAAATTTAGTTGAAAGTCAAGGAAAAGGACAAAAAGTTGAAATACAAGTTTCAAAGATTGAAATTTTGGGTGAAGCCGACCCTGAAGAAGTAAAGTTAACCATCCTTTCTCCCAAACGTCACAGCCTTGAAAAACTTAGAGAACAAGCCCATCTACGAATTAGAACTAATACATTTAGTGCGGTGATGCGTACTCGTTCTAAATTAGCATTTGCCGTGCACAAATACTTTCAAGAAAACGGTTTTAACTATATGCACACGCCCATAATCACTGGAAGTGATGCCGAAGGAGCTGGCGAAATGTTTCGAATTTCTGCCTTAGATCCCAAAAACCCACCACTTGATGAAAATGGAAATATAGACTACAAACAAGATTTCTTTGAAAAGGAAACCAACCTTACGGTAAGTGGACAATTAGAAGGTGAAACCTATGCAATGGCATTAGGAAAAATTTATACCTTTGGACCTACTTTTAGGGCTGAAAACTCCAATACTTCTCGTCACTTAGCAGAATTTTGGATGATAGAACCAGAAGTAGCTTTTTACGATTTAGATCAAAACATGGACTTGGCTGAAGATTTTATCAAGTCGGTTGTTAATTACGCCCTAGAAAATTGTGCAGACGATTTAGAGTTTTTAGAAAACAGGCTACTACAAGAAGAAAAAAGCAAACCTCAAGTAGAGAGAAGTGAAATGACACTTAGAGAAAAATTAGCTTTTATAGGAGAAAACAATTTTAAAAGAGTAAGTTATACCGAAGCTATAGATATTCTTAAAAACAGCAAGCCCAACAAAAAGAAAAAATTTAAATACCTAATTAACGAGTGGGGGGCCGATTTACAAAGTGAGCATGAACGCTTTTTAGTAGAAAAACACTTTAAATGTCCTGTGATATTATTTGATTATCCAGCCAATATTAAGGCATTTTACATGCGATTAAACGACGACGGAAAAACAGTAAGAGCCATGGATGTATTATTTCCAGGAATTGGAGAAATTGTAGGAGGCTCACAGCGAGAAGAACGTTTTGATGTACTAAAACAGAAAATGGCAACTTTGGGAATAGACGAAAAAGAACTCTATTGGTATTTAGATTTACGTAAATTTGGTACCGCAGTGCACAGTGGTTTTGGTCTAGGATTTGAGCGTTTGGTACAGTTTGTTACCGGTATGGGAAATATTAGAGATGTAATTCCTTATCCAAGAACTCCAGGCAACGCAAGTTTTTAAAAAAACTTGCGTTATTATAGTACAGAATGCCAAAATGTTAAAATAAAAATGATTAATAAGTCCCAAATCTATAAGGGAGATTAGTCATTTTTTTATACAATTAAGATAGAAATATATATTACTATTCTTTGTAATTGATAAGATATTGTAGTTTGTTTTTTTTATTTTTATAACATAGATTTTTTTATGCTAAAACAACAATTCAATTTAAAACTTTCTCAGAAGTTATCGCCTCAGCAAATTCAATTAATGAAGTTGATCCAACTGCCTACGCAAGCTTTTGAACAACGTATTTCACAAGAAATTGAAGAAAACCCTGCTCTAGAAGGAGGAAAAGAAGAAAGCGATTTTGATGATGATTTTAGTAATAACGAAGATTACGAAGACGGAACCGAAACTATAGAAACAGACATTAACATCGACGAGTATTTAAGCGATGACGAAACACCAAGCTATAAACTTTCGGTAAACAACCACAGTGCCGATGATGAAGAAAAACAAATACCTTATGCCTCTGGGACTTCATTTAACCAATATTTGCTTCAACAACTCAACACCTATTCATTAAGTGAAGATGAATATGAAATTGCCAAATTTTTAATAGGAAGTATAGATGAAGGGGGTTATATAAGAAGAGAAATTATAGATATTGTTGACGACTTAGCATTTAGTGAAAATATTTATACCTCAGAAGAAGAAGTAAAAAAAATATTGCACCTTGTACAAGGTTTAGATCCTGCTGGAGTAGGTGCTCAAAGCTTGCAAGAATGCTTGTTGCTTCAACTAAAAAGAAAACCAAAAACAGAAACAGTCTCACTAGCCATACAATTAGTTGATGAAGCATTTGAAGAGTTTTCAAAAAAACATTATAAAAAAATACTCACTAAATTTTCAATTTCTGAAGAACAACTAAGAAATGCCGTACATGAAATTGAAAACCTAAATCCTAGACCTGGAGGCTCTCACGATAGCAACAACAAAATTGTAGAGCATGTAGTTCCAGATTTTACTATTAAAATTGTAGATGGTGAATTAGAACTTAACTTGAACGGAAGAAATGCACCAAGCCTACACGTTTCTCAAGATTACAAAGAGATGCTAAAAGGTTTTAAAATATCTAAACAAAAAACAAAAGATCAAAAGGAAGCGGTACAATACATCAAACAAAAATTAGATGCTGCAAAGTGGTTTATCGATGCTATTAAACAACGTCAGCAAACGTTATTGGTAACCATGAATGCTATAATGCACCATCAAAAAGAATATTTTTTAACTGGTGATGAGCAAAAGCTAAAGCCCATGATATTAAAAAATATAGCCGATGAAATAAATATGGATGTTTCTACCGTTTCTAGAGTTGCTAATAGCAAATATGTGGATACTCCTTACGGTACCAAATTAATAAAAGAGTTTTTTAGTGAATCTATGAAAAATGATCAAGGTGAAGATGTATCTACTAGAGAAATAAAAAATATTTTAGAAAGTATTGTTTCTGAAGAAGACAAGAAAAAACCCCTAACCGATGATAAATTGGCTGCAATTTTAAAAGAAAAGGGCTATCCTATTGCAAGAAGAACCATTGCAAAATACCGAGAACAATTAGATATTCCTGTTGCACGATTACGAAAAAAAATATAATGAACTATTTTCTAAAAAGTGCTTCCTATATTTTTCATCCCTTATTACTTCCTTTGTTTGGGGTACTTTTGTATTACCAAATTTCTCCTCGTTTTATCGAGCCTGAAATTATAAAAGCAAAATCTTATGCTATATTAATTGTTACTATTCTTATTCCTTTAGTTACTTTTTTTTTACTAAAAAACTTAGGAGCAATAAACTCTATTTATTTAAGGGGAGTAAAAGAACGTAAGTTTCCTTTAATGATACAGACATTATTGATGTTGGTAGTTATTAAAATGATTTTTAGCTCCTACCAATCTCCCGAATTATATTTCTTTTTTGTAGGCATTCTTTTTTCAACAATTACGGCTTTGTTACTTGTAATTTTCAATTTTAAAATAAGTTTACACCAAATGGGAATTGCAGGATTAACAATGTTTATTATTGCTTTAAGTGTTCATTTTGGGAAAAATTATTTAACAGAAATAGCTTTTTTGTTTTTTTGTAATGGATGGGTAGCTTCTTCAAGGCTACAATCCAAAGCCCATTCTGTTTTGGAGTTAGTTATGGGTTTTTTTATTGGGTTTATTCCTCAATTAATTGTTAGCCCGTTTTGGTTATAAAATATAGAAAATTAAACCAAGTTTTATTCCGTTAAAATTTACTTGTTGTCCGTCTTCTGTAACAGCATCTTTATTAAAAAAAGGATTAATATTATATTGAACATATAAATTAAATTTACTATAACCCACACTTAAAGCTGTACTCAATCTAAGTTTTTCAAACTCGTTAATATTAGAATTTACAATTTTTACTGAATTGTTTTTAAATGAAGACTTATGCCATAAAGTATAACCCACTCGAAAGTCCAGATAGGTACGCCAAAATTTATATTCTGAAGGGGTAGAATTTCTCCATCTAAATTGTATGGGAGCTTCAATAACAGCTAATGAGAGTCGATTGTATTTAAAATCTATAGCAGATTCTAAAATAGTATAAATATTTTCTCCATTTTCATTTTCTGAAATTAAAAGATTTTGTCCGTATTGATCGTACGAAAATCCCAATCCTATTGCTACACCTAAATTCCTTCTTTTGTTTAAAGGAAAATCTCTTAAAAACCCAAAATTAACTCCAGCAGATATTCCTTCTGGTTTAACACCATTAGGTATAGAAGAAAAAATATTATATGAGACACTTATATAAAATTGATCTTCTCTGTATAATGAATCACCAATAAATTTTGGTATAGAATCTTGTGCATTAACTGTATAAAAAACCAAAGCAAAAACACATATTGGTAAATATTTAAGTAGGTATTTCATAAAACAGAATCTCTTAAAACGGTTAAATTAAAAAACGCCTTTCATTCTAATTGCTCAGAATATAAGGCGTTTATATATTTATTTTCTATGAGTTACTACTCTTCTAACTGATTTCCGGGTGTAGTAATATAAATAATTTTAACCATATTCAGTTCTCGCAATTTTTCTTTAATATCAGAAACAAGCCCTGTATTGGTATCATCATCAATTTTTAATGCTACAACTACTTTGTTTTGTAGTTCAGGGATTAATTTACTCTGTGCTTCTTTAAGGGCTAAACCTATTTTTGAAACATCTGTATATTTATCTCCTATTTGTATTCTACCCTCGTCTCCATAGGCTTTTCTGTATTGAGTACTAGGTTTTCCTGCGAAAATAAAGATTGATCTATCCTTCTTTAATTTTTCAACCTGATCTGCTTTTGGTAAATTTTGTTCTACTTTTAATTCAGTATCACGCATTACCGTAACAACCATAAAAAAGAATAATAACATAAATACAATATCTGGTAATGATGCTGTAGATATAGGTGGCAAGTCACTGCTTTTTTTCTTTGTGAATTTTGACATTTTATTCTGTTTTAATTAGTTTTTTTTCGGTTGAGCTTCAGAAAGTTTTAAAGGAAATAGTTGTTGTATTTTCTTTAATTTTTCTTGTGCAGCTGCCATATCTCCTATGTAAGTACCTGCATCTACTTCTTGCTTAACTTCTGTAAATTTCCAACCGTACAATCTTTGTGATTCTCTATTTCTTAGAAAATTATAGGCTGCTACCAATTCATTTTGAACAGCAATATATGTATTGTATGATGTTAACCTATCGTTTTGTACAGATATAACGGCCTTATTTGGGTTATCTGAAGAAGTTGGTAATCTTTTTCCTTTACAGTAATTACAGTATTCTGGGCTATTAGAAGTTGCGCCACCATTATCAAGAAACTCAATAGCAGCTTCACGCAAATCTTTTAATTGCATAGGATTTTCGTTTACCAATAATTGGTCGTTTTTATTAACCAATACTATAAACAAGTTTTTCTTCTTGATTTTTGGAGGTATAATATCTTCTTGTATAGGAGGTAACTGCCTAGCGATTCCTTTGTCTTTTTCCATGGTAGTTGTTACCAAGAAAAAGATAAGTAATAGGAAGGCAATATCTGCCATTGAACCTGCATTAACCTCTGGTGCTGATCTTCTTGCCATGTTATTTTGCTTTTTTAAATCCGCTTACTATCATTGATCCAATAGCTATAACTGCTAAAATATAGAAGGTGTATAAACCCGCTCCTATCCATTTTGAACCGGATGATGATAGCATTTCTTTATTGGCTAAAGGCATTTCTGTTCCGTCTGCTAATGCATAGGAAATTCCTATTATTACTACAAACGCTCCTAAAATCATTAAAGTGTTTTTAATGTTTCCAGATAGTAGACCTTTAAGTCCAAATATGATAACAGCTATTAATACAATAGCAAATATAATATAGGTAGTATAAATAAATCCATCAATACCCGTACCAGTTTCTTTAATAACATCATCACCTTGCATGATAATATATCCTAGAAACCCAGCTCCAACAATACTAAGGATTAAACCTACTATTTTAATTATTTTGTGTAAACCCATGGTGTTTGGATATTAAGTTATTATTTGTTTTTGTGTTCAACCAACATATCTATTAATGTGATTGATGCGTCTTCCATACTATTTACTATACTATCAATTTTTGCAATAATGTAGTTGTAGAATACTTGAAGAATAATTGCAACTATTAGACCAAAAACGGTTGTTAAAAGTGCAATTTTAATACCACCCGCTACAAGAGAAGGATTCATATCACCTGCTGCTTGAATTTTATCGAATGCATCAATCATACCAAGTACCGTTCCCATGAAACCAAGCATTGGAGCAATTGAGATAAATAATGAAATCCAAGAAACGTTTTTCTCTAACTGTCCCATTTGAACTCCACCGTAAGCAATAACAGCTTTTTCTGCGGCATCAATACTTTCGTCTGCTCTTTCTAATCCTTGGTAATAGATAGAGGCAACAGGTCCTTTTGTATTTCTACAAACTTCTTTTGCTGCATCTAATCCACCGCTATTTAATGCATCTTCTACATTATCGGCTAATTTTTTTGTGTTTGTTGTTGAAAGGTTTAAGAAAATAATTCTTTCAATAGCAAATGCCAATCCAAGAATCAAACATAAAAGTACAATCCCCATAAATGCAGGACCTCCTTCTACGAAACGATCTTTTAAAATTTGATGAAAGCTTTCATCTTCAGTAGCGGTTCCATCCTCATCTTGAATAATTGATACTGTTGCTGCTGTCATTACAGTTTGTACATTGCTTGGAATAGTTTGTACAGTTGCTGCTTTTGAGCTTAGTGTCCCAGCAAAAACCAAAGCGGTAATTGCGATAATAGAAAATAATTTTTTCATTGCTGTTGTCTTAAGATTTGTTTTTATTTAAAGGTTTTAAAGATATAAAAAAATAGTTAATCTCCAAGTAAATATTTTTTTTAGAGAAAGAGTTCGAACTACTTGGAAATTCTAATCTTTCTAAATTTTTATATTTTCTAATTTAGCAGAGAGGAAGGGATTCGAACCCTCGATACGCTTGTGGCGTATACACACTTTCCAGGCGTGCGCCTTCGACCACTCGGCCACCTCTCTAAAATAATGTTAAAAAATGAATAACATCCCAGCCAAACGGGCTGCCAAATAACAAAAAATATTTAGTTTGATAAAATATTTAGCAAGTTAATTTATTTCATTTCTCCTCTTAAAGGAGTTTCGTATATGGTTTTGAATGTGTTAGCTGAAATATTTTGACCTAACAGATACATTAATTTTGCAATGGCAGATTCTGTAGTAAGGTCTTTTCCAGAAATAACCCCCATTTTTCTGTATTGTAAGTTGGTTCCATAAATTCCCATATCCACACTTCCTCCATTACATTGGGTTACATTAATAACAGGTATTTCATTATCTATTACTTTTTTTATGGCTTTAATAAACCATTTTTCATTAGTAATATTTCCACTTCCGTAAGTTTCTAAAATCAAACCCTTTAACTTGGAAAAGGAAAACAAATGGTTTACAGTGGCTTCATTTATTCCTGGATATAACTTAACTAACAAAATATTTGTTTGTAACTCTTTACGAACTATCAACTTTTGTTCCGTATTTGGTTTTAATAATGCTTGATGGTTTACAGATAGATTAACTCCACTAATTATAAGAGGTGGATAGTTTAATGAATCGAAGGCTTCAAAATGTTCTGCATTTATCTTTGTGGTTCGGTTGGCACGGTATAATTTATATTCAAAATACAAACCTACTTCTTTAATAATAGGTTCTCCTTTTTCACAAAGTGAAGCAATCTGAATAGAAGTAATTAAATTTTCTTTAGCATCGGTGCGTAAATCTCCTATAGGTAATTGCGATCCTGTAAATATTACGGGTTTCGATAAATTTTCTAACATAAAACTCATTGCAGAAGCCGTGTAAGACATGGTATCACTTCCGTGAAGAATAACAAAACCATCGTATTTATGATAGGTTTCTTCAATAACTGTAGCTATTTTTACCCAATGTGTAGTATTCATATTCGAACTATCTATTGGGTTTTGAAAGCTATGGGTTGAAATATGACAATCCAATAGGTTTAACTCTGGTATGTATTTTAATAATTCATTAAAATTAAAATTATGAAGGGTTCCTGTTTCAGAATCTTTTATCATTCCGATAGTACCGCCTGTATATATAAGGAGTATGTTTGGTTTTTTACACATAGCTTTTTTTATTTAAATTCCGAATACTTCTTTTGAATTTTGAGTTGTCTTTTTTGCTACTTCTTCTTCTGAAATGTTATAAATTTCTGCTACTTTTTTACAAATAAGTTGAAGATAACTGCTTTCGTTTCGTTTTCCTCGAAAGGGTGTTGGCGAAAGGTAAGGAGAGTCGGTTTCTAAAACAATGTGTTTTAAATCGAAATTTTGTAGAAAATGGTCTATTTTTCCGTTTTTAAAAGTAACTACTCCTCCTATTCCAAGTTTCATATTATATGATATGGCTTGTTTTGCTTGTTCTTCAGTTCCTGTAAAACAGTGAAATATTCCAAACAAATCATCATCTTTTTCTGTTTCTAACACTTCAAAAACTTCATCAAAAGCATCACGACAATGTATAACAATTGGAAGTTGGTGTTTTTTTGCTAGTTGAATTTGAATTTTGAATGCCTCTTTTTGAATTTCCAAAGTGCTTTTATCCCAATACAAATCAATCCCAATTTCTCCAACGGCGAAAAATGATCGTTTTTTAAATTGTTCTTTAACATGTAGCAACTCATTTTCAAAATCTTCTTTTACCGATGTGGGATGCAAACCCATCATTAAAAAAACGTTGTTAGGATATTCTTTTTCTAATTGATACATAGCTTCTGTAGTTTTAGAATCGATAGCGGGTATAAACAATCGTTTTACTCCAGCATTAAGAGCACGTTGCATCATTTTGGCTTTATCATCTAAAAAAGCATCACTATATAAATGGGTATGAGTGTCTGTTAACATATTTTGCAAAGCTACATTTTTGTGGCAAATCTTAAATAGGATGTTCCTTATATTTGCTCAAAAAAAATAATGACACAACTACGTAGGTTGCTAGAAGAAAAAGGATTTTATAGAATTTCTCTTAATAAAATAGGTTCAGGTCATTATAAATTTACCGCCAAGATAAATTCGGTTTCTGGAAGTTTTATATTAGATACAGGTGCTTCAACAAGCTGTGTGGGTTTTGATTACGACAGTCATTTCCAATTAAAAAATGAAAAAAGTGAAACCAAAGCCGCAGGAGCAGGTGCAATAAATATGAAAACAGAAATTGCCAAAAACAACATTTTTACAATAGGAACTTGGAAACTATCTAACATAGATTTTGTAATTTTTGACCTCTCCCATGTAAACAAAGCACTAGCACAAGTAGATGAAAATCCGATTCACGGAATTATTGGAGCAGACTTTCTTAAAAAAACCCGTGCTGTTATAGATTATGGAAGAAACTGTTTTTATGTAAAGTAAAAAAACAATTTTATTTTCGTTTAATTTATTGTACTTTTATAATCTCCCTACAAACCTAACAAACGTGAATAAAATAATACTTTTTATGATGGTGTTGTTGGCATTTCCTCACTTAGGGATGTCTCAAAATATTGAATATTACCGAAATATAACAGACACAACTCATGACCCTTTACAAAGATTAGTAGCTTTAGACTCTGTTATATCTAAAAGCCGCAATGTAGATGACGATACTTTTATTGTTTTTAGCACACAATACATCCATTTAGCAAAAGAGTTAGATAGTATTGAATTGGCAGCAAAAAAAGCAATGAATTTACAATTTGTTTTAACCTCAAAAAAGAATGACCCTCGAAGAGCTATTACCATTATTAACGAAGTTCTTGCCAATAAATATAAAATTAAAGATAGCTTTTTATTAGGCGGATTGTACTTAAAAAGAGGAGGAGCTTATTTTAGAATAGATTTAAAAAAAGCAATTGAAGATTACACAACAGCCTTAAATACTTTTGGTGAAAAAGACTCTATTTACAAGGCAGATGCGTATTTGTTTAGAGGACAAACCAATTCTAATTTAGGAAGATTTGTTCCTGCTGGTGAAGACTTTAAAGCAGCTTATACCTATTACGAAAACCTAAAAGATTACGAATACATGCTGTATGCACACCAAGGAAATATAACTATGTATAGTATGAATGGTTTTTATGAAAAAGCCAAAACCGAAAGAGACATATTAATTAAAAAACTTATTGAACTAAATTTACCCGAAAGACTTCCTGCAAGTTATTACAATCAATCTGTAGATTATAAAATTAATAACCAAAAAGAATTACAACTTAAATATCTAATTAAGGCAGATAGTTTATTGAATACTTTAAAGAACTCTGAAACATTAGATTATGTAATAATAAACAGTAAACTTTCTGAATATTATAGCAATGATTATGAATTTGAAAAAGCAGAAGAACGTCTAAACAAACTAAAAAGAATTCAGAACCATATTGAAGGGGATTTATTATCACAATCCTATTATTATGGAGCTTTAGCTGTTTTTTATGAAAAAACCGAGGATTTTGAAAATGCCCTTAAATTTGCCACAAAAAAGCTTGAAATATCCCATAAATTAAATCACGAAGAAGATAAAATGGAATCTCATTTGTTGTTAGCTAACATATATTATAAAATAGGAGATTACAAAAAAAGTATAGATAATAGAACAGAATATTATCAAGTTAAAGATTCTATATACAATCAAAGCTCCGCTAGAGCTTTGGCTTATTATCAAACCCTTTACGAAACCGAAAAAAAAGAAAAAGAGCTTGTTGAAAAAAACACAAGCATTCAACTTTTAGAAAAGAAAAATGATTTTGTAAAAAAACTATCTACAGCAACTGGCATTGCCATAGCCTTACTATTTGGTTTAATTTTACTTTATCGAAACCAAAAGGATTTAAAAGAGAAAAAAGCACTTCAAGAAAATTATAGTCAAGATTTATTGCAATCTCAGGAAAATGAACGCATTCGTATTTCAAAAGATTTACACGATGGAATAGGACAAAAATTACTTATTTTAAAAAATAAACTTACCGAAAAAGATAAAAGAGATTTAGTTAATGAAACTATAGAAGAAGTAAGGTCTATCTCAAGAGATCTGTATCCCTTTCAGCTTCAAGAAATGGGTATTACTAAAGCTATAGAACACACCATTACCCAAATTGATGAAAACACAACCTTGTTTATTTCTGCCGAAATTGATAATATAGATAACCTCTTTCAAAAAGAACAAGAGGTTAATCTATACCGTATTATTCAAGAAAGCTTAAGCAATATTATTAAACACGCCAAAGCAGAAGCTAGTAAGGTTTCCATAAAAAAATTAACCGATAAAATTATTGTCTCTATTAAAGACAATGGTGTTGGTTTCGATTTTACTAATAAATATAAAGAAACCAACTCTTTAGGTCTAAAAACATTGTTAGAGCGCACCAAATTTTTACAAGGACAAATGAAAATTCAGTCTAAAAAAGGAGATGGTACTTTAATTGAATTCACTTTTCCATTATAATGAAAAATCAAACTATAATTACAGCAGACGACCACCCACTACTCTTAAAAGGGTTAAACGATTTTTTATTAGAAAAAAATTACAATATTATTGGTAGTGGCAATAACGGCAAAGAAGCGTATAACTTAATAGTTAAACTAAAACCTAATATCGCTATTTTAGACATTCAAATGCCTTTTATGACAGGATTGGAAGTTGCTAAAGAGTGTAAAAAAAATAAAATAGACACTAAAATTATTCTTATAACTTTTCACAAAGAAAAAATGTTGTTTCAAAAAGCAAACGAGCTTAACATTTTTGGGTACATATTAAAAGAATTTGCTATAGAAGAAATAGAGCTTTGTATAAAATCGGTAACCCAAGGGGTTCCTTATTTTAGCCCAAGAATTAAAGAATTATTAGGTATAAACCCCTATAAAGAATCTGATTTGCCAAAACTAACTCCCTCCGAAAAGAAAATTTTAAAACTTATTGCCCAAGATAAAACCAATAAGGAAATTGCTTCACTATTGTTTATTTCATACAGAACGGTTGAAAAACACCGAAGTAATATTATAAATAAATTAAAAATTGAACACAAAACTAACAGTTTACTAATTTGGGCTAAAGACCATGTTGACAAATTACTTTAACACTTAAAATCTTATTAATTAAATTTACGTGTAAACACTTATTTCACAAAACCATTATTTTTCTAATATTTACACTATGGAAAATGATATAACTTTTATGTTAAAAGAAAAAGAAATTAAGAAAGACAAATTTAAAAAATTAGTATTTATTTCGACAATAATAATTATTTCTATAGTACTAACCTTAAACCTTGTTTCTTTTTTAATTTCATAAATAGCTATATTTTTAAACTTTAACTAGCCAAATAAAAACCCAGCCGTAAGCTGGGTTTTTTATTAAATATAATTTAGAACCATTTTTATAATTCTAATGCTCCTTTAATATTTTTATTCATAAGCAATTCTACAGGATTTTCTAAAGCCTCTTTTACCGCTACTAAAAATCCAACAGATTCACGACCATCAATTATTCTGTGATCGTAAGATAATGCTACAAACATAATAGGACGTATTTCAACTTTTCCATTTATAGCAACAGGACGTTCTACAATATTATGCATTCCTAAAATTCCGCTTTGTGGAGGGTTGATAATAGGTGTTGAAAGCATAGAGCCAAAAACACCACCATTGGTTATAGTAAAAGTTCCTCCTGTCATTTCATCTACAGTAATCTGTCCTTCTCTTGCTAAAATTGCCAAACGCTTTACTTCAGACTCTACACCTCTAAAACTTAAGTTTTCTGCATTTCTAATTACAGGAACCATTAAACCTTTAGGACCTGAAACCGCTATCGAAATATCTTTAAAATCATGTTTTATTTGATAATCTCCATCAATCATCGAATTTACATCTGGAAACAACTCTAAAGCCCTTACCACAGCCAAGGTAAAAAAGGACATAAATCCTAATCCTACTCCGTGTTTTGCTTTAAACTCTTCTTTATATTGTTTTCTTAATTCAAAAATAGGCGACATATCTACCTCGTTAAAAGTAGTTAGCATCGCCGTTTCGTTTTTAACAGATACTAAACGTTCGGCTACTTTTCTTCTTAGCATGGAAAGTTTTTTACGGCTTGTTCCTCGTTTGCCATTCCCTGGAGTTCCCATAGAAGGCACTGCTTTTATAGCATCGTCTTTGGTTATTCTTCCATCTTTTCCTGTTCCTTTTATGGTTTTAGGGTTGATGGCTTTTTCAGCTAAAATCTTTTTGGCAGCTGGTGATGCTGTCCCTGTTGCATAAGTTTCAACTGGTTTAGTTTCTTCTTTTTTAGGAGTTTTTTTAGGAATGTCTAAAGGTTGAGTGTTGCCATCCGAAGGCTGAGTACTACTCTCCGGACGAGGAGCTTCCGTATCAATTAAACAAACTACTTCACCAACAGCAACCGCATCGCCTTCTTCTGCTTTAAGGGTAATAATTCCACTTGCTTCTGCTGGTAATTCTAAGGTTGCCTTATCGCTATCTACCTCTGCGATTGCTTGATCTTTCTCTACCCAATCACCATCGGCAACTAACCACTCTGCTATTTCTACTTCGGTAATGGACTCACCTGGTGAGGGAACTTTCATTTCTAATGCCATAATCTGTATTTTATCTTTAAAAAAGGCTTGTTTTTTATTTGTTTAAATTATTAAAAACATCGTTAATTACATAATTTTGTCTTAACTTATATCTTGTAGGACTTCCAGTTGCGGGAGTTGCATATATTTTTCGGCTACATACTCTAAAATGTTTTGCTGCATCGCAGTGCATAAGTATATGAGAATAAGCTCCCATATTTTTGGGTTCTTCTTGTGCCCAAACAATATCAGTTGCATTCTTATATTTCTGAATTACTTCCTGAATTTCTTTGTTGGGAAGTGGAAACAATTGCTCTATACGTACCAATGCAACATTGTCTCGTTGTAATTCTACTTTCTTTTCTAAAAGGTCGTAATAAAATTTTCCTGTTACAAATACTAATGTTTTTATTTTTTCCGCTTTAGCATCGGCATCATCAATTAACATTTGGAAACTTCCGTTAGCAAATTCTTCTTTTGTTGAAATCACTTTTGAGTGACGCAATAAACTTTTTGGTGTAAATACAATTAAAGGTTTTCTGAAATTCACCTTCATTTGTCTTCGTAACAAGTGGTAAAAATTAGCAGGAGTTGTACAATCTGCAACAAACATATTATCTGTAGCACAAAGTTGAAGGTAACGTTCCATTCTTGCTGAAGAGTGTTCTGCTCCTTGGCCTTCGTATCCATGCGGAAGCAACATCACCAATCCGTTTTGTAATTCCCATTTATCTTCGGCTGCCGATATGTATTGGTCTATCATTATCTGAGCTCCATTACTAAAGTCTCCAAATTGTGCTTCCCAAATAGTAAGTGTATTTGGACTTGCCATTGCATAACCATAGTCAAAACCTACTACACCATATTCCGAAAGTAATGAGTTATAAATATAAAAGTTTCCTTGATTGCCTTTTAGGTTGTTTAATAGTACGATTTCTTCTTCACTTTCCTCTACTTTTACTACCGCATGGCGATGTGAAAAAGTACCTCTTTCTACATCTTGACCACTTATTCTTACGTGATATCCTTCGCTTAATAAAGTTCCATAAGCCAATATTTCTGCCATTGCCCAATCTAAAGAATTGGTTTCGAAAAACATTTTATGACGGGCTTCGATTAAACGAGAAATTTTTCGAAGAAATCTTTTATCTTTTGGTAATTGGGTTACAGAAGAAGCTATTTCGGTTAATTTTTCTAAATTAAAAGTAGTATCCACAGGATGCATCATTTTTTCTTCTTTTGCATGAT
Source organism: Flavobacteriaceae bacterium (assembly GCA_027080135.1). Classification (GTDB taxonomy): domain Bacteria; phylum Bacteroidota; class Bacteroidia; order Flavobacteriales; family Flavobacteriaceae; genus Marifrigoribacter. The sequence continues at coordinate 22,412 of JALWUJ010000017.1, forward strand.
GAAATCCTTCCCACTCATCTTTCATAATGGCGGTGATAATTGCTCTATCTTCCTTACGAGAATCTTCTAAGTTTTCTTCTAACTTATCTTTATACTCGGCTTCTAATTTTTTAATATGCCCTTCTTCAATAATTCCTTCTTTCAATAATTTCTCCGCATAAATATCTCTAGAATTACGGTGCTTTGCAATTACTTTGTATAATTTTGGCTGTGTAAAACGAGGTTCATCTCCTTCGTTATGTCCATATTTTCGATATCCTAAAAGGTCGATAAAAACATCTTTTCCAAATTCCATTCGGTAATCCAAAGCAAATAGTATGGAGTGTACAACGGCTTCGGCATCATCTGCATTTACGTGTAAGATGGGTGATAGGGTTACTTTTCCAACATCGGTACAATATGTGGACGATCGAGCATCGAGATAATTGGTGGTAAATCCTATTTGATTATTTACCACAATATGTATGGTTCCTCCAGTTTTATAGCCATCTAGCTGTGCCATTTGTACTACTTCGTAAACTACTCCTTGCCCAGCAATGGCAGCGTCTCCGTGTACTATAATTGGTAGTACTTTTTCTATATTGTTTTTATAATGTTTGTCTTGTTTTGCACGTACAATACCTTCAACTATAGCACCAACGGTTTCTAAATGTGAAGGGTTGGGGGCAATGTTTAGGTTAATTTCGTTACCATCTTTTAATTTTCGTTTGGCTGTCCATCCCAAATGGTATTTTACATCGCCATCAAAAATATCTTGTTCATAGTCTTTTCCGTCGAATTCACTAAAAATATCTTTAGCACTTTTTCCGAAGATATTGGTTAGGGTATTTAGACGTCCTCGGTGTGCCATTCCCATTACAAATTCCTTAACTCCTTTATCTGCCGCAGCTTTTATTAAAATGTCTATGGCAGGTATTAAGCTCTCACCTCCTTCTAATGAAAATCGTTTTTGACCCACATATTTAGTATGCAAAAAGTTTTCGAAGGAAACAGCTTCGTTTAGTTTTTTAAGTATCAATTTTTTTTGGTCTGTACTGTATTTTGGATGATTGGCATTTTCGTGAAGTTTGTTCTGAATCCATTGTCTTTCTTCTGGTTTTCGAATGTACATATATTCCACTCCAATAGAATCGCAATATACCTGTTGAAGGTGATTAATAATTTCTTCTAGTGTAGCCTCGCCAATTCCTATAATTTCACCAGCTTTAAAAACCGTTTTTAAATCGTGTTGTGTAAGTCCAAAAGTTTCAATATCCAAGTTAGGTTCGTAAGTTCTACGATTTCTAACAGGATTCGTTTTGGTAAACAAATGACCTCTTGTTCGGTAACCTTCAATTAATTTTATAACTTGAAATTCCTTATACACGTTGGCACAAACAAGCGACTCGTCAATTTCTACGCCTAAAGCTTCTGGAGTTCCGTTTTCTATTCCGAAATCGAAACCTTGAAAAAATGCTCTCCAGCTTGGCTCAACAGCATCGGGAGAAATTAAATAGGTCTCGTAAAGTTCAGCGATTAACGAAGGATGTACCGCATTAAGAAATGAATATTTATCCATAATAGGACTGTATCAGTCTTTTTAATTTAAACGGGGCAAAAATACAATTTTTACCATTACTTTGTGATTAATTATTATATATTTAAGGGTTAAAAATTTCAAATATAAAAAGATGAAAAAGCCTTTTATTATTAGATTTCCACTCCTTTTATCTATAACTTTTATCCTATTTTTTTGTTTCACTTCGCTATCGCAAGTAAAGGCACAAAAACAGAAATCTGAATTTTGGCAACACGTACATTTTGGAGGAAATGTAGGCTTGAGTTTTGGTTCTAATTTTTTTAGTGGCTCTATTTCGCCAAGTGCTATTTATAGGTTTAACGAAATGTTTGCAACAGGAACAAGTTTAATATTTTCATATAATAAAGAGAAATATGTTTACGAATCATACATTATTGGTGCTAGTGTTTTGGGATTGTTTAATCCCATACCTCAAGTACAAATATCGGCAGAGTTTGAACAACTTTATATAAACAGAACTTTTGATAGCCGATTTTCAAATCCCGATGAAAAATATTGGTATCCCGGTTTATACGTTGGAGCAGGTTTTAACACAGGGCCTGTAACTATGGGTATTCGTTTTGATGTTTTGTATGATGAACAAAGGAGTATTTATGCCAGTGCTTACAATCCTTTTGTGCGGGTTTATTTTTAGGTTTATCTCGCAAAGGTACTAAGACACAAAGATTTCTTTTCCAAACACACAACTTTGCGACTCTGTGTCTTTGCGAGCCATCTCATTTACTAAACGCATCTTTAAACCAAACCTTTTGCCATTCACGCAACAAGATTAAAAAGGTAATTTCTTCTGAAATGTCAAAGGTATTTTCAGCTTCTATCTGTTTTATTTTTACTTCTGAAACATCTACGGTATAAAGCAAATTCTGAAAATTACTATGATTATTCTGAAGTAAGTTGAACACCGTTTCTTTCAACTTTATTTTTAATTCTGAAGGAGCTATTTCTTCAGAAAAATCAACATCGATATTGGCACGTTGAAAATCTTTATTTAACTGAAGCACCAATTTTTTGTACAACAACAAACCTTCTGAAGTAACTAAAATCTCGTCTGTGGTTTTTAATTGTTGCATTGTTTATTTTTAAAAACATTTCGCAATCCCGATAACTATTGGGACACAGAGTCGCAAAGTTGATTTAGCGACTTTGCGTCTTTGCGAGCCATTTTATTAAACATTCCGTTTCATCAGCTTTTCACCAAACGATTTTAAAACGGCTTTGTTCTCAACTGGAATATTTAGTTTTTCTAAAATAGAATTGGCTTTATTGGTATATTTCAAAATCTCTTGAATCGAATCTTCTGCAGCCCCCGATTTACGGTACAATTTTTTTACTGTTTCAATTTTTTCTGAAGGATCATTTGGAGTTTCAGAAAACAGCTTCATCAATTTTTCAGCTTCAGATGGAGTACAATTTTGGAGTGTTTTTAAATATAAAAATGTTTTCTTGTTAGAAATTATATCACCTCCTATTTGTTTTCCAAAAGTTTCAGGATTCCCGAAGCAATCCAAATAATCGTCTTGAAGTTGAAAGGCAATTCCTAAATTTCTTCCAAACTCATAACTATTGGCTTTACATTCTTCCGAAGCATCGGCAACAATGGCCCCCATATTCATTGCAGCTCCCAAAAGAACAGCGGTTTTATATTCAATCATTTTTATATAATCTGGAATGGTAACGTCGTTTTTGGTTTCAAAATCTATATCGTATTGCTGACCTTCACAAACCTTTAAAGCCGTTTTGCTAAAGAGTTTTGCCAATTCAGAAAACTTTTTAGGTTCGTATTCTTCGAATAATTGATAGGCTAAAATCAACATCGCATCTCCAGAGAGAATTCCCGTGTTTAAATCCCATTTATGATGCACGGTTTCCTTTCCTCTTCGCAAAGGTGCTTGATCCATAATATCATCATGAATTAAAGAAAAATTATGAAACAATTCCAATGCTAAAGCAGCAGGAAGGGCTTTTTTAAAATCATCACCAAAAAAATCACAGGACATTAAAGTTAAGATGGGACGCAATCTTTTTCCACCCAATGAAACAATGTATTTTATAGGTTTGTAAAGTTGGGTTGGTTCTTTAACGGTCACCACTTTGGTAAGATAATCTTGAAGTGCTTTGCTGTAATTTTCTATTCCTTCCATTAAAAAATTAATTTTAGCAAAAGTAACATTCACAAGTTAATTAGCAATACAAAAGCCGTTTCAAAAAAAACAACAGTTAATTTAAATACAAAACTTTGGAAACTTTTTTTGTTTTTAAAGTTTCCTTTGTTATTTTTGCGGTCTAATTTCCTATAATTTGAAAGAAAAAATACTCCAAAAAGCCGAAGAACTATTTCTAACACTTGGGTTTAAAAGTGTAACTATGGACGATATTGCTACTGAAATGGGCATATCTAAAAAAACCATTTATACACATTTTAAAAACAAAACTGTATTAGTGGAAGCTACTACCATGCATGTATTCGAGAAAATTAACGAGGGTATCAACTGCATTTGTTCCTTAAACAAAAATCCGATTGAGGAACTTCACGAGATCAAGCAGTTTGTTATGATTCATCTAAAAAACGACAAATCCTCGCCTCAATATCAATTACAAAAATATTATCCTGAAATATATAGATCGCTAAAAATTAAACAATTTGAAACCATGCAAAGTTGTGTAAATAATAACCTTAACAAAGGTATTGATCAAGGTTTGTATCGTTCTAACTTAGATATAGAATTTGCTTCAAGGATATACTTTTTAGGAATTACAGGTATTAAAGACGAAGAACTATTTCCTTCAGAAAGATTTCAGAAAAAAGAAATTATGGAAAAATATTTAGAATATCATTTGCGAGGAATCGTAACGCAAAAAGGACTCATCACACTCAATCAACTACTAAAAAACGAACACTAATGAAAAGAATATTCTTCTTTCTGATCATTGCTATTATCTCCACTTCAGGGTTTTCTCAGCAACATCAGAAATACAAATTCACGCTAGAGCAAGCCATAAATTTTGCTTTAGACAGCAACTATACCGCTATAAATGCAAGGCGAGATATTGCCATTGCCATTAAGAAAAAATGGGAAACAACTGCTTCTGGTCTTCCTCAGATTGATGCAAACATTTCGTACCAAAATAACTTAAAATTACCTACAACACTGTTACCCGGAGAAATTGTAGGTGGTGAACCTGGCACTTTTGTTCCCGTTACTTTTGGAACTAAAGAAAATGCTTCTATTGGAGCCACCTTAACTCAATTAATTTTTGATGGGAGTTATTTGGTGGGTCTTCAAGCGGCAAAAACATTTTTAGAATATTCGGGGAATGCAGAAGAAAAAACCCAACTCGAAGTTAGAAAAGGAGTGATCAACGCCTACGGAAGCGTTTTACTTTCAGAAGAATTAGTTGCCATTTTTGAGCTCAACAAAGCAAATCTTGAAAAAAACCTAATCGAAACCAAAGCAATTTACGAAAATGGTTTTACCGAAGAAGAAAGTGTAGAGCAGTTAGAAATTACACTTCTTAACATCGAAACCCAATTAAAAAATTCTAGACGTACATTGGTCATTGCAAAACAAATGTTTAACCTTGCCTTGGGAGTAGATGTAGAAAGTGAAGTTGAGCTTTTAGACAATTTAAATACTCTGACTCAAGAAAATATCGACCTTTCATTTTTAGAAGAAAACATTAATATTGAAGACAATATAGATTATAAAATTGCCACTAATTTTACCGAGCAAAAATTACTGGAATTAAAACTAGAAAAATCCTATTCCATTCCAAATTTAGCGGCTTTTATTAACTACGGAACACAGGCCAATAGTGAAACATTTACATTTTTTAGTAAGGATCAAGTTTGGTATCAATCGTCTATTTTAGGAATAAGTATGAATATTCCTATCATCAGTAGTGGTTTAAGAAGTGCCCGTACACAACAAGCAAAAATTGCATTAGATCAAGCCGAAACCAATCTTACAAGAACCTACCAACAAGTTCTTTTAGACATAAATACAGCAAAAAACAATTACCAATTTGCTATTGAAAACTATAACGATAACAAGAAAAATTTAGAACTTTCAGAAAGAATAGAAAAGAAAAACCAAGTAAAATTTACTGAGGGACTAGCTACAAGTTTCGATTTACGATTGGCACAAATTCAACTTTATACAGCTCAAAAAAACTATTTTGAAGCCATGCTTAGGGTAATAACTACTAAAGCCGAATTGGAAACAGTTCTTAATACCCCACAACTAAAAACAACCAACTAATCACAGCATAAAACATTTTATTATGAAAAAAATATTTTTACTTTTAGTCACCAATCTACTTTTAATTTCTTGTGGTAACGATTCTAAATCGGTAGAATCTGTCATAGAATCTAATAATCTTCAAAAAATTAGAGAAAAAAGAATTGAGATAGTTACAAAACAATTAGAAATTTCTAAAAATCTAAAACTTATAGACGAAGCTATTTCAAAATTAGATACTGTTAAAAAATTACCCTTAGTTACTGCTTTTCAAGTAAAACATAGCGATTTTACTCACTTTTTGGAACTGCAAGGTAACGTTTCTACCAAGAAAAATATCATTCTTTATCCCGAATTTTCTGGACTTCTAACTTCCATTAAAGTAAAGGAAGGACAGCGAGTATCAAAAGGGCAACTTTTAGCAACCATAGACGATGGCGGAATGTCACAACAATTAGCACAAATGGAAGTTCAGCTAAGCCTTGCTAAAACAACTTTTGAAAGACAACAACGTCTTTGGAATCAAAAAATAGGAAGCGAAATAGAATACCTTCAGGCAAAAGCAACTTACGAAGGGCAGGAAAACGCAGTAAAACAAATGCGTTCTCAATTAGCAAAAACTTCTGTAAAAGCTCCTTTTTCAGGAATTATAGACGATATTATTACTGAACAAGGTACCGTTGTAGGGGCAGGGCAATCACCAATAATTAGGATTGTAAACCTAGACAAAATGTTTATTGAAGCCGAAGTACCTGAAAGCTACTTAAACAACATAACCGTTGGAAAAACTGTTGAAGTTTTTTTTCCTGTTTTAGGAAAAACCTTTAATACCAAGGTGAGTCAAGTAAGTAATTACATCAATCCCAGCAATCGTACTTTTAAGATTACCATCAACATACCTAATAAAGAAAAAGAAATTAAACCCAACCTTACGGCAAAAATAAAAATTAACGATTACTCAAGTAGTGATGCAGTGTTAATACCACAAAGTATTATTTCGGAAAATGCTTTGGGAGAACAATACATTTTTGTAGCAACAAAAACAGGAAATAAAGACGAAGCTATTGCTAAAAAAACATTCATCAAAACAGGAAAAACACAAGGAGATTTTGTTGAAATTACCGAAGGAGTTTCCAATGACGACATCATTGTAAAAGAAGGTGCACGTAATGTAAAAGATGGACAGCACATTTCAATCTTAAACTTGGAAAGCAATGAGTAAAAAACAAAAAAACATAGAAAAAGAGTTTGGCTTGTCTTCTTGGGCAATCAACAACAAAACGACTATTTATGTAATGATTGTCCTTATTTTATTTATGGGAATCTCTGCATATTTTAGTATGGCAAGAGAAAACTTTCCAGAGATAAAACAAACCAAAATTTACATTAGCTCTATTTATCCGGGGAACACTGCCGAGGATGTGGAGAAACTTATTACTACTCCTTTAGAAGACAAATTAAAAACGGTGAGTAATGTAGTTGAAATTACTTCCACTTCACAAGAAGATTTCTCGATGATTATTGTTGAATTTGATGAAAACTTAACCGTAGAAGCCGCCAAACAAAAGGTAAAAGACCAAATTGACACCGAAACGTCTGGCGAGGATTGGCCTACCTTTAATGGTGCTAAAGTAGAACCCAATGTTTTCGATTTAAGTATGTCTGAAGAAATTCCCATCTTAAACATCAACATCTCTGGAGATTATCCCGTAGATAAATTAAAGGAATATGGTGAGTATCTAGAAGATGAAATTGAAAATTTACTCGAAATTAAACAAGTAGATATTCGTGGTGCCCAAGAAAAAGAAGTTGAAATTGCAGTAGATATCTATAAAATGATGGCTGCAAAAGTAAGTTTTAATGATATTATTGGTGCAGTAAAAAATGGAAATATCACCA
>JALWUJ010000018.1 GCA_027080135.1 Flavobacteriaceae bacterium
TATATAAATTGGGTTATTGTTTATTAAAAGTTTTCCTTGGGGAGAAGGTGTTTTTATTTTTTTTGCAACCAAAACTCCTACCTTCACAAATGCATTAAAAAGAAAATTAGTTTTGAAATGTTTTTTATAAAATATATGCATTGCTCCGTAAAAACGATCTAAATACACGGCATCTTTTTGGGTGCTTTCTCCTTTGTAATGAAGTATACTAAGAGTTCCTAAATAATGGTTTTTATATCCTGCTTTGGTAATTTTATACGAAAAATCGATGTCTTCACCATACATAAAATAGTCTTCATCAAATCCTTCTACTTCATTATAAACACTCCGTTTCAGTAACATAAAAGCACCAACTAAAACATCAACTTCACCAATCCCTGTTTCCGAAATATGGTTGGCGTAATAATTTTTTCCTATACCTAAGAGTTTTAAAACCGAAGATTTTGGAGTGGGCAAATTTCGTTTGCTTTCGGGTAAAAAAGTTCCTATTCCGTCCATTAAGTAAATTCCTAAGGCTCCTAAATCTTTTATAGAATCGGTATATTTTAATGCTTTTATAAAGGTGTCTGCTGCTACTGCTGTATCTGGATTTAATATACAAACATACTCACCTTTTGCCTCCTTCACCGCTTGATTATTGGCTTTGCTAAAACCTACATTTTTTTTATTTTCGATTAGCTGGATAGAAGGAAACTTTGTTTTTATCATCTCGCAACTATCGTCTGATGAATTATTATCTATTACAATAATTTCTGCGTCGATGCTTTGAATACTCCGCTGTACACTTAATATACATTGTTCTAAAAAATAACGGACATTGTAATTAAGTATGATGACAGACAGCTTCAATTTAAGAGTTTTTTAATGAGATGTTAAAAGGAATTCGGTTTAATATACTTCTACCTAAAGTTATTTCGTCTGCATATTCTAACTCATCTCCTACCGAAATTCCTCGGGCAATGGTTGTTATTAATATATTGTATTTTTCAATTTGTCGAAAGATATAAAAGTTGGTTGTATCTCCCTCCATAGTAGAACTCAAGGCAAAAATAAGCTCTTTTACTTTTCCAGATTTTACTTTTTCAAGTAAGGAAGAAATGTTTAAATTACTTGGCCCTATGCCATCCATAGGTGATATTTTTCCTCCAAGAACATGGTATTGACCTCGAAATTGACTTGTATTTTCAATAGCCATAACGTCCCGTATATCCTCTACTACGCAAATAATTTCTTCTTTTCGGTTGGGGTTAGAACAGATTTCGCAAATTTCTTTATCCGATATATTATGGCAGTTTTTACAAAAGATAATTTCATTGCGCATAAGCTGTAAACTTTCGGCAAGTTTTTGCGTTTGCGAGTTGGGTTGTTTTAATAAATGCAACACCAAACGCAATGCTGTACGCTTACCAATACCTGGAAATTGTGACATTTCGTTAACGGCATTTTCAAGAAGTTTTGATGAAAAATCCATAGCTTTTTTAGTTGGCAGCAATATAAAAAAAATGCTTTAGAAAAAATTGTTTTCTCCAAAGCATTCCTTTCAAAATATAAATTATTAATTCTTAATTAGTTTCATTGTTATTGTACCTTTATCTGAGTTTATTCGGATAAAATAAACTCCTTTTTTCAATTTTGAAACATTGATTTGGTGTGTTTTAGAAATTGAAACATTAGGTTGGTAAATAACTAATTTTCCTAAAGTATCGAATACTCTAAAATCTGCTTCGGCTCCTTTATTAAAGGTAAATGATACTGTTTCTTTGGTTGGGTTTGGATACATTTTTACATCATTTAGTGATAAAAACGATTCTACTCCCAAAACATGGGGTACAATTGGAGATGACCAAATTCCTCTTCCGTAAGATGCTGCATAAATTTTTTCGTCTTCGTTATTAATTTCTAATTCATTTATAATTACATTCGGCAAATTGTTGTTATAAGGTTGCCATTCTGAATATGTATTATCAATATAGTATATTCCGTAATTCATTCCTAAATATAGTCCATCTTCACCATTATTATCCCAAACTAAAGCCAAAGCGCTAAAATTAGGAAGGTTTAGTTTATAGTTTTGCCAAGTTAATCCACCATCATCCGAAACAAAAACTTTATTTGCATTGTTGGTTGCTACTGCTACTTTGTTTGGATTTGTTGGATGAATGGCTATAGAATTTATAATTCCTCCTGGACTTGTTAACTGTGACCAATTGGTTGCTCCACCGTCATGAGTTCCATAAAATAATCCGCTTCTTGCAGCGTACATTACTTGATTGTTAGAAGGTGCAATTTTTAAATGGTCTAAATTAGCAATAAAATCTTGAGATATTGCTGTCCAAGTTCCTCCACTATTAACCGATTTATAAATAATATTGTAGCCAACATAAATAGTGTTTGTTTGTGATGGATCTTGCTCAAATGGTGTTACCCAATTACCCGATCCTGAGCCAGGCTGACTAATATACACAAGGGTATTTGCAGAATTAATTGTTCTGTATAGGCTACCATTTTGAGATGTCCCATACATCGTACTCGTTGCATCTTTATCTATAAATGTCTCCATTCCATCTGCTCCCAACCAATCTATCCAACCATGCTCTTGTGTATAAAATGAACTTCCATTATCCTGAGAACCTCCAGTAATAACAACATCTGCTGTCTGTGAAACGCCTAATTTATAGAACTGTCTTATTCCTAAACCTTTTGTTATATCTGTATAATAATTTGCTGAAATGTTTGCAGTGTCTTCAGCTTTAAAAATACCTCCATCGGTACCCACATACATAGTTGTCCCTTCAAAAACCAAAATATCTACATCGGCATGACAATAACCTTTATTTGTACCAGTAGCTTGATCCGGAATCCAATCTGAAGTGTTTTGAAAAGAAACACCACCATCCATAGATCTCCAAGTTAGTACACCTGCAATATGTACTTCATTTACATCTAAAGGGTTTACAGCAATATCCATATCTCTTGGTGCTTGTCCTCCAGAATCATAACCATTGGTGTCATATCCAAAATAATTTCTTCCCGTATGGTCTAGTTCTGTAAAAGAATCTCCACTATCTATAGATTTATAAAAGCCACCAAAACTTCCGTTATTGGCTTCAAGAACATACAAAACAGTATTATCATCTGGAGAAACTCCCATCATTTTTGGTTGATTAGCAAATCCGGAGATTGTTGTAAAAGTATGTCCTCCATCGATAGATTTATGTACTCCATACCCAGAAACATAAACCACATTTGGGTCTCCAGGTTTAAACTCTATATCATAACATTTACTGTCGGATATTGGTGAAGACCAAGTAACACCACCATCTACCGAAGTAAACATCCCTGCATTCTGACTTGATACAAAAATAATATCACTATTGGTAGGATGAATAACTATTTTATTTATTAATGATGCACTTACATCTGCCAATTGTGACCAAGTAGCTCCTGCATCTAAAGATTTATAAATTAACCCACTAGAAGAACCAAAATAATAAATATTAGAATCTTGAGGATCTATAGCTACCGAATAAACAGAAAGGTTCGCAAAATAATCACCTAAAGGTATCCAAGTATTTCCTCCATCTGTAGTTTTCCAGACACCTCCAGTATTTGCTCCAACAATAATATGATTGTTATCTAAAGGATCTATAGCCACTCCTGTTATTCTTCCTACACCAGGACTCCAAGCAGTAGAAGCGTTCCAATCTGTTGGTCCCATTTCTACCCAGTTATCTGTTAAGGGTTGTCGGTTACCAGAAGTTTCATTTAAATAAGCATTAAAATTTTCTAATTCGTTTAATATTTCTGAAATAGTAGGAAGCATACCATTTTCTTTCATTAATCTTTTAGCATTGTATTCCCAACGTTTAAACTGAACATAACCAGAACCTCTTCCCTTATCTTTATTTTCAAAATAAGCTTCTGCATTGTCAATAATTTCTTGAACAGTGAAAGTTTCAGCTTCCATCATTTCTAGATATTCTTGAGATTGAATTGGTAAAGAACAAAAAAGAATTATAGATAATAATAATATATTTTTCATGTTTTTTTAAGATTAACTGTTTTATCAAACTGAATTTCAATAGCTTCCAAAGATATTTAAAATTACTATATCTAATATCACAATCTTTGTATTTTTACCACTAATAACTTGAGTTAAATTTATGAAACCTCACTACATACTTTTATTAATTATTGGCTATTTTGGACTCCTCTTTTTAATTTCTTATTTTACTGGTAAAGAAGATTCTAACGAAGCCTTTTTTAAAGCCAATAAACAATCACCTTGGTATTTAGTAGCATTTGGAATGATTGGTGCCTCGCTTTCTGGAGTTACTTTTATTTCAATTCCTGGAACAGTAGAGACTGCACAATTTAGTTATATGCAAATGGTATTTGGCTATATTTTTGGTACGTTAATTATTGCTTATGTTTTACTCCCAATCTATTACAGGTATAATGTAATTTCAATTTATGAGTATTTAAATGAACGATTAGGAAATAAATCACATAAGATTGGTGCTGCTTTCTTTTTACTTTCCAGAACTATCGGTGCTGCCTTTAGGATATTTTTGGTTGCTTTAGCAATGCAATATCTAATTTTTGACGAATGGAACATCCCTTTTATAATCACCGTAATTTTTTCAATCGGGTTAATTTGGGTTTATACACACCGTGGAGGAATTAAGACCATAGTTTGGACTGATACGCTTCAAACTTTCTTTATGCTATCGGCAGTAATTTTAGCTATTTACTTTATTAATGACAAAATTGGTTGGAGTTTTTCGGAGTTTTTTGCTTCGGAAGAATTAAAACAATACAATAAAATTCTTTTTACTGAAGATTTTAATAGCAAATCTTATTTTCTGAAATCATTTTTTGGAGGAATCTTTATTACTATTGCTATGACAGGTGTTGACCAAGATATGATGCAAAAAAACTTAACCTGTAAAAACTTAAAGGAAGCACAGAAAAACATGCTTTCTATGGTGAGTTTATTAGTCGTTGTGAATTTTGTATTTCTATTATTAGGAGCCTTACTATATATTTACATCCATAAATTTGGATTAGAAGTTCCAGTAATTGATAGTGTTAGAAGAACCGATTTATTATTCCCATTAGTTGCTGTAAAAAGTGGTTTAGGAATTCCGTTAGCTATGGTTTTTATTTTAGGGATTATTGCTGCGGCCTATTCTAGTGCAGATTCTGCTTTAACTTCCTTAACTACTTCCTTTTGTGTGGATTTTTTAGATATTGAGAAAAAGGAAAAATCAAAACAGAAATCACTTCGTAAAAAAGTACATATTGCTGTTTCTGTTATTTTAGTTTTGGTAGTGGTTTTATTTAATAGCGTGTTAGAACGTGATGTAATTACAGGATTATTTACCATTGCATCTTATACTTATGGACCATTATTAGGATTGTTTTTCTTCGGAATTTTTACCAAATTTAAAGTGAAGGAGAACTATGTTTTAATAGTTTGTTTAGTTTCTGTAGCATTGAGTTATCTTTTAAACATCACACCAACACTTTATGCTTATTTTAATGACTTATTTATTGAAAGTTGTAATACAGGTTTATTAGATTGTGAAAATAAAAATAGCTTATGGGATTGTGCTAACAAATACGCAAATAAAAATTACTACTCATTTAGTTTTGAATTATTAGGCTTAAATGGATTATTTACATTTTTAGGATTGTATTTAATTCGGAAGAAAAATTAACGTTATTCCACAGAGATACACAGAGAACCACAGAGTTTCACTGAGAACTTAGAATTAGGAACTCTGAGTTTTAGCAAAAACTATCAGGAATATCAAAGGGTACAACTAATATTGCCCTGTACTCAAAAGCACCAAAGTACAAGCAGCTTCATAATCAATTTTATTTTCTCTTAATATTTTATAAAATTCAGGATTTTCAGTTCCCGGATTAAAAATTACTCGATTAGGTTTCAAAGACAGAATATATTCGTAATAATCTACTTGTCTTTTTGAATTAAGATATAAAGTTACCGTATGTATTCCTTTAAATTGTTCTTTCTCTTTTGTTATTGCAACTCCTGCAACAACTCCTTCTCGCAGACCTACGGCAACTACTGGTTGTCCTTTGGCTATTAAACGGTTTATTGCCATAAAGGAATATCTGGAAGGATTTAAACTCGCACCAATAACCAAAGTTTTCTTCATATTAAAATTTTGAATTTTATAATACTATGTTAAAATCATAAATATATGTAACAATTCTTAATTACATACGTCTATAAGGTAGAAATATTTCTTTCTTTACTGCGTGATTTTTACGTTGATGGTTAGTGTTAATAAACGCAGTAAAGTACCAAGCCCAAAGTTTATTCTTTGGGCTTGTTTGTTAAAGTATGTTAAAAGAAAATTACAACTGTAACATATTTTTTTACCGGTCGTCTTACACGAAACAATCAACATCAATCAATCAAAAAATGAACAAAATTACACTCGCATTTTTAGTAATGCTCAGTTTTTCTGCATTTGCTTTTAGCGATCCAGAATCAGACAAAAACGGTTCGATTTCTGGAACCGTTATCGACAAAAATCTTCAAGAGCCTATTCCTTATGTTTCGGTAGTGGTTAAAACGCTTTCTGGTGAAATAATTACTGGAGGAATTACAGACGACTATGGCGTTTTTAATATTGAAGAAATTCCGGAAGGAAAAAACCAAATTTCCATTCAATTTGTAGGTTATAAAACCTTTACTAAGGAAATTGAAATATTGAAAGGAAACCGAAAACTAGACCTCGGAAGAATTGAATTAGAAGAAGACGTTGAAGCTTTAGATGAAGTAGTCGTAAGAGCTGAAACTTCTACCATTCAACAAAAAATAGATCGTAAAGTAATTACTGTTGGAAAAGATTTAGTAACCGCAGGCCCTACGGCTTCCGACTTAATGAACAACCTTCCATCGGTAAATGTAGATCCACAAACAGGAGATATTTCAATGCGTGGAAATAGCAATGTGCAAGTAATGGTCGATGGTAAATTAACCAATGTTCCAATAGCTCAATTACTAAAACAAATACCTTCAACAGCCATTAAACAAGTGGAGTTAATCACCAACCCCTCGGCAAAATACAACCCTGAAGGAATGAGTGGAATTATAAACATCGTGCTTCATAAAAATGTAAAGTTGGGAATGAATGGTTCTGTTAGCACTGGATTAACTTACCAAGACCAAGCAAAATTCAATGCATCTTTAGATTTAAATTATCGAAATGGAAAGTTTAACATCTACGGAAATTACGGAAACAACATTTCAAAAAATGAAAATCGCGGTTTTATTTTTAGACCCATTGAAAATTCAGAACAACTTTTTAACTTTTTAGACGACAGCAAATCCAATTTATTTAAAGTCGGTTTGGACTTTTATTTGAATGATAAAAACACCATTTCGTTTTTTACTACACAGAACTTTTTTAAAGGAAAAACTACTGGAGTTACCGATATTTTCTATTATGACGACCCAATTTTCGACCAAAACCAAAAGTTTTTAAGTGATGGAGACAATACTTCATCTACCTATAATTTCGATTATAAATTAGATTTTGAAAAAGAAGGACATAACATAGAATTGGAAGCTGACTATAATGATTATAACAGTTCCACCGATTCCGACTTCAAATTTAACGGTGCATCTCCTATTCCGAATTACCAAGATTTTATCGATGTAGAAAGCAATCGTTTGACGGTAAACTTAGACTATGTAAATCCTTTAACGGAAACTTCAAAATTAGAATTGGGTGCCGAAGCACGACTGTACGATACCAACCAAGAGTATAGCTCTACGGGTTTCAGTTTCAATTCTAACGGAGATTTAATCCCAACAAACGATACTAAATTCGATTATAAAAGAGACATTTATTCCGCTTATGCCACCTACGGAAACAAGTACGAAAAATGGTCCTATCAAGTAGGAGTTAGAGCCGAAACCGTAGATGTAAAAGCAGATACCAATGCGGTACGTTCTTTTGAAAATAATTATATAGAGTTTTATCCCTCGGCTTTTGTTAACTACACACCTACCGAAAAAAATCAATATCAGATTAGTTATAGCCGTCGTGTTGACAGACCGGGAGTTGGACAGGTAAACCCGATTAGAGAATGGAGTACACCTTTAATTTCTTCATTTGGAAACACTCAACTACAGCCACAATTTACCAATTCCATCGAAGCCAATTACACCCGAACATTAAAAACAGGAAGCATCACAGGAGGTGTTTTTTATAGAGTAATTAATAACGAAATTAACCGAGCTGTTTTTATAGACCGAACCGATTTAAACAAAGTAATTCTTACCTACGACAATTTTGATACAACAGCGGCTTATGGAGTTGAAGTTTCGGGAAGTTACAAACCTACAAAATGGTGGAGTTTTAATGCGAGTTTCGACTTGTATTCGCAAACGCAAACGGGTATTACCGAAATATTAAATAATCCCGATGGAACACCTCCAACCGAAGACGATATAATTACTGAAAAAATTGAAGTAGAAAACACCGCTTGGAATTTTAGAATGTTCAATAACTTTAAGGCTACCAAAAACTTGACCCTTTCTGCCTTTGCTTTTTATAGAGGTCAGAACAAAGGATTACAGTTTGAAACCGACCCTATGTATTTTGTAAATTTAGGTGCACGATATAGTTTATGGGAAGGTCGAGGAACTTTTAGCGTTAATTATAATGACATTTTTAACACCATGAAATTTGCTTTTAAAGGCGAACGCCCTTACCCGAGTACTGGAGAATTTAATTGGGAAAGCAACAC
>JALWUJ010000019.1 GCA_027080135.1 Flavobacteriaceae bacterium
ATTTATATATTAACCGAAAATTTAATACTTCTTAAAAATCTTACAGAAAAATTAAATAAAGAAATTAAAACCGTTTCAAAAAACATATTTAAAGATGAAGAATTTACAAATACTAACTTCATTTTTGATGTAGATTATATGCCATATTCCCAAATTTTTATGGTAATGCAAAAATTAAGCGAAAAAGGCAACACATTTCGTATAAGACCTTCAGGCTGTAATTTTATTTTGGGAAGCGACCAAAGCGACCAAAAAGGGTCGGTGTTGGTTTTTTAATAAAATCCAACTAAAAAACATATAAATTTTAACTAATTTTGCAGCGTTAAATTAAAATCGTCTATCAAGATAAATTAGTATGGCAAAATTTGAATTAAAATTACCAAAAATGGGTGAGAGTGTGGCAGAAGCAACACTTACAGGCTGGTTAAAAGAAATAGGAGATACCATCGAGGAAGATGAAGCAGTTTTAGAAATTGCTACCGATAAAGTAGATAGCGAGGTGCCCAGTGAGGTTTCAGGGATTTTGGTAGAAAAATTATTTAAAGTGGACGACGTGATACAAGTAGGACAAACCATTGCAGTCATTGAAATAAATGGTGATGAAAATGTACCAGAAACTCACACTCCAGAAGCAATAGTCTCTGAAACTCCTTCAAAAGAAGTAATTGAACAAGTATCAGCACCAATTATAGAAGCTACAAAAACAGAAGTTCAAAGTACAGACAATCGTTTTTACTCTCCATTGGTAAAAAACATTGCCAAATCTGAAGGAATATCACAACAAGAATTAGACAGTATTTCAGGAACAGGAAAAGACGGAAGAGTAACCAAAAACGATATTTTGGCTTATGTTGAAACTCGTTCAACCCAACCAGTTCAACAAAAAGTATCTTCAAGTACAAATACTAAGCATAATCAAAGTGAAACATCTACTTCAACTCCAGTTTCGGTAAATGGAGGTGATGAAATTATAGAAATGACCAGAATGGGTAAAATTATTGCCCATCATATGGTAGAAAGTGTACAAACTTCGGCACACGTTCAGTCTTTTATTGAAGCCGATGTAACCAATATTTGGAATTGGCGTAAAAAGGTAAAAGCAGATTTTATGAAACGTGAAGGAGAAAATTTAACCTTTACACCTATATTTTTAGAAGCAGTAGCCAAAGCCTTAAAAGATTTTCCGATGTTAAATATTTCGGTAGATGGTGATAAAATCATTAAAAGAAAAAACATTAACTTAGGTATGGCTGCAGCTTTAGCCGATGGAAATTTAATTGTTCCAGTAATAAAAAATGCAGACCAACTTAATTTAGTTGGAATGACCAAATCTGTAAACAATCTTGCAAATCGAGCAAGAGCAGGGCAATTAAAACCAGACGATATTCAAGGAGGAACTTACACTGTAACTAATGTAGGAACTTTCGGAAGCATTATGGGAACTCCTATCATCAACCAACCCCAAGTTGGTATTTTAGCTTTGGGTGCAATTAGAAAAGTTCCTGCGGTAATCGAAACTCCCGAAGGTGATTTTATTGGTATCCGTTATAAAATGTTCTTGTCACATTCCTACGATCACAGAGTAGTAAACGGAGCTCTTGGAGGACAGTTTGTAAAAGCAGTTGCTGACTATTTAGAGGCTTGGGACGTTAATAGAGATATATAATTAAAAGTAGAAATTATATTCAGACCTCACAGGTTTTTAAAACCTGTGAGGTCTTTTTTTTGTTTAACTATTTAATACCTTTGTATTTCAAAACCTTACTATGGAATTAAAACTTAGCAAACCCATTTGCTTTTTCGATTTAGAAACAACAGGAGTTAATGTTTCAAAAGATAGAATTGTCGAAATTTCTATTTTAAAAGTATTTCCAAACGGAAATAAAGAAAGCTTCACCTGGCGAGTAAACCCCGAAATGAAAATTCCACCAGCGACTACGGCAATTCACGGAATTTCAGATGAAATGGTAGTCAACGAACCTACTTTTAAAGAATTAGCTCCCAAAGTGTACGAGTTAATAAAAGATAGTGATTTGGGAGGATTTAACTCCAACAGGTTTGATATACCTCTTTTGGCAGAAGAATTATTACGTGCCGAAATAGATTTCGATTTAAAGAAAAATGTTGCTATAGATGTACAGACTATTTTTCATAAAATGGAAAAACGAACCTTAGA
>JALWUJ010000020.1 GCA_027080135.1 Flavobacteriaceae bacterium
CTGTTATACAAAGCATTAAACTTTATTTTAGAAACTTGTAAACAATATCAAAATAAGCCGTTAAAAACTCCGAAAGATGGCGTTTTTAAAAGAGTTAAGAGATGAAAATTAACTCAATTTTTTTTATTAATTTTCAACAATGAAAAATAAATTTTTTTTGAAAAACCTTTTTTTGAAACGCTAATTTTTAAAAATTGAGTATAAAAAAACATCCCATTTTATAAAATTTTTGAATGGGATGTTTTTGGATAAATTTATATTTAAAATTAAGTATAAATTTTTCTAAAACATGCTTTGTATGGTATAATCATTCATCGTAATTGTTCGTGGTGTTTTTGAAAAATTAGTAACTTTCATTTCAGACTTTTTTACTCCTTTTTCAAAGTAAGTAAATTCCATTACATAACCTTTTCCTTTATTTAAAAGTGAAGATGCACTTTGTTTTTTACCAAACATTTTCGAAAAACCTCCTAAATGTTTCTGAAAGTCAAAATCGACATTGGGAGCAAACCAAGCATCAATTTTTGTGTTCTTGTCGGTAATAATATATTGGTAACATTTATAGCCATTAATTGTTTTTGTTGCTCCTGTTTTAATCATTTTGGCAGTGGAGCTTTCTTCATTTGCAACACTTTCATCTTTCATAAACTTCCTCATCATTTCCATAGACATCAACGTTGCTGTTTTGGTTTCTGGGTTAATCATTATTGCAATATCGTTTTTAAAATCGGTAACGAATAACATTTTCTGACCGCTATTAACCTCACTCATTAATGCATTAGAACTGTAACTTTGTTTCATTTGCATATTGTCTTCGTTGTGTTTTTCGAAACTTGTTAGCAACATAGTTGCTGTTACATCAAAGGTGTAAGAACTCTCAACTTCGGCTTCTTGTCTTTCATCTTTATTTTCTTTAGACTTTTTACTTTTGGTTGCATCTTTTAGTTCGTCTTCGGTTTCGTCAAAAGCTTCGTCTATTTTTTTATCAATTTTTCTTTGCGTTCGATTTTCGGCTTCTCGCTCAATTTTTTTTTCGGTACTTTTTACAATTTTATCAAAAAACTGTGCTTGTGTATTTAATATTACTCCAAAAATTAGTAATAATACAATAAGGTTTTGTTTTGTTTTCATTGTCTTTTAAATTTAGTTAGTAACACATTTTTTAGTCTAAATTGTTTACTTTAAAATCTTTTATGGCATCCCATGTTTCGTCTAAATTCATATTTTCACCAGTTCCTGTAATAAAAAATCGTTCGGATTGCATATACATAATTGTGCTTTTATTTCGGCTTTTATAGTATTCTTCAAGTACTTTATTGCCATCTCTTACTGCAGTTCTTTTAAGTTTATTTTCATCTTCTTCTTCCATATCTTGGGTTAAAATCATTCTCATCCCCATCATCATTGCCGAAGCTGTAGGGCCTGCACCATCAACAACTTCAATTTTAAAAGACTTGTCTTCTCCTTCCATTTTATAAGTAGCCTCAATTGAAGAAACTCCCATAGAGCTCATTTTTCCGGCTTTAAAAGAAGTGCGTTTCATCCCATCAAATTCTTGTGGCAGCCATTCTTTTAATTCTGCATTGGTAAGCGGAGTTGTGTTTTGAAGCTTCTCCATATCGCTTTCCATATCGCTCATGCTTTCTTTAATTTTATTGGCACTTTTAACCACTTCTGTGGCTTCGGAAACAGATTCAGTAACTTCATCAATTTTTTTTGAAACAGGGTTTTCACAAGAAATTAATGTGAATACCGCAATTGTAAATAGAAATAAATTCTTCATAATTTTAATTTAATTTGGTTAGTTATTGTTAGTTTGAATTTCAAATATAAAAAAAGAATTCCATTTTGTATTTTTCGAATATTGTTGTTCAATAAAATTAATTCATATTAAGAACATTCAACAACAAAAAATAATTATGGTTTGTATAATAAAACTTTATAGATAGAGTATTAACCGAAGTCCTTTGCCACTTTCTCCAATTCCAAATACCAATTTTCACCAAATTTCCGAATCAAAGCTTCTTTTAAAAATTTGTAAACAGGGACTTTTAATTCTCTCCCTAAGGTACAGGCATCATTACAAATAGGCCATTTGTGGTAATTTACTGCTGCAAATTCGCTGTAATCTTGTACTCTAACTGGATATAAATGACAAGAAATGGGTTTTTTAAACGAAACTTCTCCTGCTAAATACGCATCTTCAATTCCGCAACCCGCTGTACCGTTTTCCGAAAAAGTTACGTAAGCACATTCTTTTCCATTAACCAAAGGCGTTTCAATATCTCCTAAATCTGAAACAACATGAGTCCCTTGTTCTTCAATAGATTTTATGCCTTCAGGTCGAAGAAATGGTTTTACTTTTGGGTAGATTTCTTTCAAAATTTCGACTTCTTCCTTGGTTACAGGAGCTCCTGCTTCACCTTCAATGCAACAAGCACCTTTGCAAGCACCAAGATTGCAAACAAACTCTTTTTCGATGATGTCTTCAGAGACAATGGTTTTTCCTAATTGAAACATTTGACAAAAATAATACTTTTATAATCGATTTATAATTAGTTTTGCCGAATATAATCCTTGAATTATGGACTTTAACTTTAAAGAAATATTAACCGCAACTATGATATTATTTGCGGTGATTGATATTGTTGGAAGCCTTCCAATAATCATTTCATTACGTGAAAAAGCGGGACATATTCAGTCTGAAATGGCTTCAGTAATTGCTGCTGTTTTAATGATTTTATTTCTGTTTTTAGGAGAACGAATTCTTAGTTTAATAGGAATTAATGTGAATGAATTTGCCGTTGCAGGTTCGTTAATCCTTTTCTTTTTGGCTTTAGAAATGATTCTCGGAATCACACTTTTTAAAGAAGATGAAGATACAAGTCCAAAATTAGCATCGGTTTTTCCTTTAGCATTTCCTCTATTGGCAGGACCTGGAAGCTTAACAACTTTACTTTCGCTTCGAGCGGAATACGAAATACAAAATATCATTATTGCCGTATTAGTAAACATCTTGTTTATTTATATTGTTTTAAAAACTTCTGGAAAAATTCAAAAATTTATTGGTAAAAACGGTGTTATCATTATCCGGAAAGTGTTTGGAGTAATTTTATTAGCTATTGCTGTTAAATTATTTACTTCGAATATTCAACTTTTATTTAATTAATACTTCTCTCGAAGCTTTGGAACACAAAACAAACAAACTAAAAAAATGAAATATTTTATTTACCTATTTATAGGAATTGCCATTTTACTAATAGCTTATAATGTTACGTTTTTAGATTTTTCAAGCATAACCGAAGGGCAAAGCGGAGTAGCTTTAATAGGTATTGTAACAGCAGCTTGTGCCATATTATTGATGCTTATTTTACGAACTTCAAAAATAATTGAAAAGAAAAAACGCTAATTTATTCTAGTGTTTCAGTTGAAGAAGTCTCTTCTAACTCCAACACTTTTTTAATCATCGCATCATCCTGATTCAATATTAATTCTGAAGTATTACTATCGAATAATTGTTGTGCAATACTAGCTTTTATTATGAGTTTTAAATGGTCTAAATGGTCTTTAAAACTATATTCTGAATCGTTAATTCTAGAATATTCTAAAAACTCATTTACCAAATTTTCGTCAACTTCAAAGTTTTCTATAAATTCTTCCTTAGTAAATTTTGAAAATTTCTCTCGGTTATTTTCAAGGTGTTCAAACACAAAATAGCTAGCAAAACCACTTTGCGAAATATATTCTAAGGTTTCATTTTCAATACTAGTATCTTTGGGCACAAACACATCGGGAATAATTCCGCCTCCACCATAAACCACTTTCCCTTTTGGGGTTACAAAGCGTAAAGAATCTACCACGTGAATACTGTCTTTACTTTCCATTTCACCATTTTCATAACGGGTCTCGTATTCGTGATAATAAGCACTATTTCCGTTTTTATAAGGACGTTGAATGGATCTTCCTGTAGGTGTATAATATCTGGCAATAGTAAGTCTGATGGCACTTCCGTCACCTAAAGACATTTCACGTTGCACCAATCCTTTTCCAAAAGAACGTCTTCCTACAATGGTTCCACGATCGTTGTCTTGTAGTGCTCCTGCAACAATTTCACTTGCCGATGCCGAGTTTTGATTAATTAAAACATATAAGTTTCCATTCTCAAAATCACCACTGCTTGTTGCGTAGGTTTTTTCAACCTTTCCGCTTTTGTTTTTTGTAATTAACACAAGCTTATCATCCTCTAAAAATTCATCGATAATACTTTGAGCAGTTGAAATATAACCCCCAGGATTGTTACGTAAATCTAAAACCAATGAGGTAATTCCTTCCTCTTCTAATTGGTCTAGTGCTGCTTTAAATTCGTCATAAGTAGTTTCTGAAAAACGGTTCACCTTAATATAACCCAGATTTTTATTTATTTTATAGGTAGCATCCACACTCACTAATGGGATTTCTTTTCGCTTCAATTTAAAGCTCAACAAATCTTCTTCTCCTTTTCTTTGATTGTCTGGTCTAAATACTTTTAAGGTTACCTTGCTGTTTTTTGCTCCTTTCAAGTATTTTGTAATGCTATCTCTGTGAATGGAATCTCCAAATATTTTTCTTCCATCTGCATATAAAATTCGATCACCCGCTTTAATTCCAGCTTTTTCTGCAGGGCCATCTTTTATGGTTCTAATAACAGCAAGTGTGTCTTTATAAATGTAAAAACTAATTCCAATTCCCACAAAATTTCCGCGCATATCATCGGCAGTTTCTTGGTATTGATCTGCAGGAATATACACCGAATGCGGATCGAGATTTTCTAAAATTCCGTTAACAGCAACATCTACAATACTGTCGGTATTAACCTGATCTACATATTCGTAATCTATATAATCAATAAGTTTGTTTAACTTATCTTTTTTTGAATTGGCAGCAAATATTTTATCCGAAGTATCTGTAAAATTAAGTTTTGATCCTATAAAAATACCAGCCGCAATTGCAGCTCCCAATAATAAAGGAAGGTATTTTTTATAAATTCCCATGGTTTAATTTAATTCGCTAATTTGTGAAATAGTTACACCTGCTTTTTCAAGAAAATCTACTCCCGAAGTATCTTTATAGGCTTCAACAAACACGACTCTTTTAATTCCAGCTTGATGAATTAACTTGCTGCAACCTTGGCAAGGCGACATCGTAATATACAACGTTGCTCCTTGACAAGCGTGGGTCGAGGAAGCTAGTTTTAAAATCGCATTTGCTTCGGCGTGAAGCACATACCACTTAGTAAAACCATTTTCGTCTTCGCAAATATTTTCAAAACCAGAAGGTGTTCCATTATAACCATCGCTAATAATCATCTTATCTTTAACGATTAAAGCACCTACTTGACGGCGATCACAATAGGAAAGTTTGCTCCATTCCATTGCCATTTTTAGGTAAGCAATATCGTATTTAAGTTGTTTTTCAGGATTCATATAAAATGTAAAAGGGCGAATTTAAAAGGAAATATACACAATCAAAACTCAATGGCGTTAAATATTGTATAAAATGTGGTAATTATCACTTCGGCTCCGCTCAGTGACCACGACTCCGCTCAGTGACCGTGTTTCGACAACACTCAAACTGACAATTAATTAAACTCAGAAAATTTAAAATGGCCAATTGTGTTGCAACATAGGAATTACCATTCCAATAACAATAGACGAGACCACCATTACCCAATCTCGTTTGTTAAAACGAAAAATGGTTTGAACAATAAAACTTACAATTAAAACTATTAAAACCACAATAATTTGTGCAATTTCTACACCCAAAGCAAATTCTAAAAGAGGTAGTATCTCACTACTTCCATTAATCATTTTGTATCCCGAAGCAAATCCGAAACCGTGAATTAAACCAAAGAAAATAGTGATAAAATAAAATATGCCTACTTTGTTTTGTTTGGATCTTTTTCCTGAAGTAAATAAATTATACAAAGCAGCCACCAAAATAGTGATAGGTATTAAAAACTCTATCCATTTACTCGAAACGGAAACTACATTATAATTTGCAAGTAATAAAGAAGTGGTATGCCCAAGAGTAAAAAAAGAAACCAAAATAAAAAGCCGTTTCCAACTTGCAAAAGTATAAGCAGCAACCAGAACTGTTAAAAATAAAATGTGATCGTAGGCATTCCAATCGAGAACGTGAGTCAAGCCTAATTTTAAAAAAAGCCAAAAATCTGACATACTAGTGGGGATATTAGTAAGTTAAAACCCAAAGATACATAAATTGAGATAAATTTCTTATCTTAGTATTCTAACTAATTTATGAAATGAAAAAAATATTATTTATTTTATTTATAAGTCTTATAAGTTTTCAAAGTTTTGCACAAGACCCAGATTTGTATAGAACTTGGTATTTATATTACGTTTATATAGATCTTGATATACCTTATTATATTTCTGATATAAACCCACAAATACACCCCTTTATTACTATTGAAGAAGATTTAAGTTATTCGGGGGAAGGTGCTTGTAACTCTTTTAGTGGGGCGTTTGAATTTTTAGGAGGTAGTAGTTTAAATTCTATAGTTTTTAATAACACAGACGATGATTGTGGTTATCAAAATCATAACTCTTTTGAAAATGATTATTTTTGGTTATTATCAAGCGGATTTGAATATATTATTACATAAGAAAACGATGGATTAACTCTTTATTTTGACAACCCCTTAATGTCAGGACTTAAATTTAAAGAGTTTCCTCTCTCAATTACAGATAACAATCTTACTAATTTTAAAATTTATCCCAATCCTGTTGAAAACAATCTATTTATTTCTAAAGAAAAAATTACAATTCAAAACATCATTGTGTATTCAACCTCAGGAAAATTAGTTATAAAACAAAGTAAACCGCAAAACAACACAATTGATGTTTCTATTTTACCTAAAGGAATGTATTTTATTGAAATTAATTCTGATGAAGGTAAAACGGTAAAGAAGTTTGTAAAAAAATAAAACACAGTTTGAAGCCCAATTAAAAAAATTAGGATTTGAAATTGTAGATACTATTTCAGAAAATCACAGACCTAATAATTTTATTCGTACCTATAAACTAAATTTTAATGATATTATAGGAGTTAAGCTTACTTTAGTAGTTAGTACCCAAAAATACACTAAAGATCTTTCGGCAAACTTTACCTTTAATAATTTTTCAGGTAAATTTTACGATGCTTCCGACTATTACTAAAATATAAGCCACGTTTACAAAACTTTATTAGATTATTTAAAAAAAGATTTTACGGTAACCATAACCAAAGCACCCCCGCTTCGTAAAAAACAACGTAAAACACTTTTCAAGAAAAAAGACAACCAGCAACTTACTTTTGGTTTAATGGCAACGGCTCAAAATAAAGATACTATTAATTTTAATAAAAAAGTTTTAGAAGCAAAACGAAAAGGTAAATTTTCTCATTTTGAAATAATTTATTTAGGAGAAACCCAAGGATTATTAAAAAATACATAGGCGGATCAAAAATGTATGTATCTGGGGGTGCTTTGAATAAGTCTATGAAAAAAGATAGCGACCACATTGCAACTTGGGAAAGCTTTATTAATTTACCCGATAATATAAATAATCCGTTAATTATATTCAGAAGCAAATCTAAAGGATTTGTTATTTTAACTGAAATCAAAAACCATAAAGAAAAACCTTTAATGGTTGCAATTCATTTTAATAATAAAATGAAAATCACAGAGGTTAAAACTATTTATGCAAAAACTAATTTAAGTATTTACAGCCGATGGGTAAAAGATAATTTAGTAGTTTTTGCCAACAAAAAAAGCGACCTAGTTAAACGTATCTTTGCTCCAATTGCAAAGCCGTTAACTAAATCGCACCACAAAAATTACAAAAAATAATCCAATTACCAAAAAAGGTTTAAAAAGCCCAATAAATAACACACCGAAAACCAACGAGGTGGAGCGTGAATTTTCGGGGGAAAACACCCCGCCTCGTCCTTCGGTAAAAAGAAGCAAAATTTTAAGTGCTTCAGACATTATGAATAAGCAATTTGAAACCTTGCAATTTAGTAATGGTTGGGAGCAACTTTTTCAAGAACCCGCACGCCGTCTGATTCTAGATTTTCAATTTAACATATCTATTAAACAGATAAAAATCAAAACAAAATCTAAGTGAAATTATCACAAAATCAAAAAGACTGTCCAGTTAGACAGTCTTAAGTACCTTGGGCGGTTCCGAACTGTCGGAAGAACCCGCAACACCATGAAGCACTGGATTTCCAATATGACAAATCTATCATAACTATAAAAATCAAGCTCAATACAAATTGAAACTATTATAAAATAAAAAGACTGTCAAATTAAATTAGACAGTCTTAAGTACCTTGGGCGGGAATCGAACCCGCACGCCGTGAAGCACTGGATTTTGAATCCAGCGTGTCTACCAATTCCACCACCAAGGCAAATGTAGTTGGCAAAAATAAACATTTAATTAATAAATTTTAATAATTTATCACTTCAATTTTTGGTAATCTGTAACTAATAATTTTACTTTTGTCAACAACCACCAAAATCCTTCAAAATGGAAATCTATATTCCTGAACCTAAAATATTTGCTTGCAAACAAAGCCAACATCTAGCCGAAGAAATTGCCAAACATTATGGTATTTCCCTCGGAAATGTAATCACTTCTACTTATAGTGATGGAGAATTTCAACCTTCATTTGAAGAATCGATAAGAGGAAGTCGAGTTTTTATTGTAGGTTCTACACATCCTAATAGCGATCATTTAATGGAAATGCTTTTAATGTTAGATGCAGCTAAACGATCTTCGGCAAAACACATCGCTGCTGTTTTACCTTACTTTGGTTGGGCTAGACAAGATAGAAAAGACAAACCTCGGGTACCAATTGCAGCAAAACTAATTGCTAAAATGTTGGAAACTGCTGGAGCAACCCGAATTATTACCATGGACTTACACGCAGATCAAATTCAAGGATTTTTCGAGAAACCCGTAGATCACCTTTTTGCTTCTACTATATTTTTACCATATTTAAATTCCTTAAATCTTGATAATTTAACCATAGCTTCACCCGATATGGGAGGATCGAAAAGAGCTTATGCTTATTCAAAATTTTTAAAAAGCGATGTAGTTATATGTTACAAACAACGAGAAAAAGCCAATGTAATTTCACATATGGAACTCATTGGTAATGTAGAAGGGAAAAATGTTGTTTTGGTTGACGATATGGTAGATACCGCAGGAACACTTGCAAAAGCTGCCGATTTAATGATGGAACGCGGAGCCATAAGCGTAAGAGCCGTTTGTACTCACGCAATTCTTTCAGGAAATGCTTACCAAAAAATTGAAAACTCTAAATTAGAAGAATTGATTGTAACAGATTCAATTCCTTCAAAACAAGACAGTCCTAAAGTAAAAATATTAAGTTGTGCAAAACTTTTTGCCGATGTGATGCTGAATGTAAACTCAAACAAATCTATTAGTTCTAAGTTTTTGATGTAGTATTTTCAATGTCAGTATTTCGATATCATTGTTTTTTTATGAAAAAACAATCACTCAATGACCTTCTAATAGTAACTATGTTAGTACCCTGAGCGTTTTGAGGCACGAAAAAAGTATCGAAGGGTATAAAAAAGCAGCTAACTCCCACAATCACAGTAAAATCACTCTTCAAAAAAAGAGCTAATTTTTCTTTTTCATCTTCCAAAAAAAACGCATCTTTGCAGCCGCTTAGCCAAATGGCTAGCTTTAATTTTATAAATAAAAAAACAAAAATGAAATCAATTACAATCAACGGATCTCAAAGAGAAAGCGTGGGCAAAAAAGCTACAAAAGCCTTACGTAATGCTGGTCAGGTTCCTTGCGTGGTTTACGGAGGAGAACAACCCATACACTTTTCAGCTGAAGTGTTAGCATTTAAAAACTTGGTTTATACTCCAGATGTACACACTGTAGTAATTGCCTTAGAAGATGGCACTAAAATAGATGCTATTCTTCAAGATATTCAATTTCACCCAGTTACCGACAACATCTTACACATCGATTTTTACCAAATTTTCGATGACAAAGAAGTAAGTATGGAAATTCCAGTTCGTATTACTGGTAATTCACCTGGTGTACGTAATGGTGGGGTTTTACGTGTTGTAAACCGTTCATTAAGAGTAAAAGCATTACCAAAAAATCTTCCTGATTTCTTAAATGCAGATATTTCTGAAATGAGAATTGGTCATATTATGACCGTTGCCGATTTAATGGGTGACAATTACACAATCCTTAACGAACCCAATAGAGTTGTATGTCAGATTAGAACTTCGCGTGTTGCTATTGAAGATGAGGTTGATGATGAAGAAGAAGAAGGTGAAGAAGGAGCTGAAGGCGAAGAAGGAGCTGCTGAAGCTGAAAATACTGAAGCTAAAACCGAAGAATAAACCCTTCATTTTAATGATATTTAAAAAGCATTCTGTTTATATGGAATGCTTTTTTTATTTTTACGGAAGATTATAAACTATGTTTTCAATATTTCGGAAACTTTTTAAAAACACTTCCCACAGAAATCTTACTGAAGGCGATCCTATGAAAAAATTTCTAATTGTTGGTTTAGGAAATATTGGTCCAAAATATGTGAACACCCGACATAATATCGGATTTAAAGTCCTAGATTTTCTTACTGAAAAAGAAGACTTAACTTTTGAAAGTGCTAAACTCGGCGAGGTAACCACCTACAAATTAAAAGGAAGAACATTCGTATTACTGAAACCTAATACATTTATGAACCTTAGCGGAAAAGCCGTTCGTTATTGGTTGGAAAAAGAGAAAATACCCTTAGAAAACTTATTGGTTGTTACCGACGATTTAAACCTTCCCTTCGGAACTTTTAGAATAAAAACCAAAGGTAGCGACGGTGGTCATAATGGTCTAAAGGATATTCAAAATATACTAAACACTACCAAATACAACCGATTTCGCTTCGGAATTGGAGATACCTTTTCGCAAGGAAAACAAATAGATTATGTGTTGGGCAAATGGATTTCTGAAGAAGAAAAATTACTCCCTGAAAGATTGGAAAAAGCTACAGAAGCTATTAAATCTTTTGGCTTAGCAGGTATTACCAACACTATGAATTCTTTTAACGGAAAGTAATATGGATGTATTTTCTTCAATCACTTCCTATAATATCACTCGCCCTTCGGTAGTAACTATTGGTACTTTTGATGGTGTTCATTTAGGTCATCAAGCCATTATTTCGCAATTATTAAAAGCCTCAGAGAAAGAAAATTTAGAATCTGTTATACTTACTTTTTTCCCTCACCCAAGGATGGTGCTTCAGGAAAAATTTCCTATAAAACTCATCAATACTATTGAGGAAAGAAAAGAATTACTGGAAAAAACAGGTATAAATCATTTAATAATCCATCCTTTTACCAAAGAATTTTCTAGACTTACAGCTTTAGAATTTGTACGAGATATTTTGGTGAATCAACTTCATATTAAAAAAATTATTATTGGTTACGATCACCGTTTTGGTAGAAATAGAAATGCTACCATCGAAGATTTAATCGAGTTTGGAAAGACCTACGGTTTTGAAGTAGAAGAAATTAAAGTACAACAACTAAACGAAGTTTCAGTTAGTTCAACTAAGATTAGAAAAGCTCTGGAAGAAGGTGATATTTCTACTACCAATAATTATTTGGGACACTCATTTACGCTTTCAGGAAAAATTGTAAGAGGAAAAGGTTTGGGTAAGAAATTAAACTTTCCAACGGCTAATCTTCAAATGGAAGAAGACTATAAAATTATTCCTAAAAATGGAGTTTATATTGTTCAGACAGAAATTTCTGGGAAGCAAATTTTCGGACTTACTAATATTGGAACCAATCCTACTGTTGATGGAAAACAGCAAACCATAGAAACCTATTTTTTAGATTTTAATGATCATCTGTATGATAAAACCCTTCAACTAAAATTCATCGCCCGAATTAGAGATGAAAAAAAATTTAAAAACGTAGAAGCTTTAAAATTGGCTATTAAGGAAGATGAAGTTTTTGCTCGGGAGCTTTTGAGTAACTAGGTTTTCTCGCAAAGTTGTAGAGAATCTAATTATTTGAGTATAGCTAATAACTTTATGATTGGTATCGATTGAACTTTAACTCCGCTCAGTAACCACTCTTTACCTGACAAAAGAAACCTACAAGGTTTTCAAAACCTTGCAGGAGTCCCTTATAAATAAACTTTGCAGCTTAGCGACTTTGCGAGAGAAGTCTATAACTTCCGTATCCGCTTCCGTGTTTTAATATAGTTATTCACCGCCTCCTCCGAAGTTAACCAATTTCTACCTTCTTTATAAGCATCAATTTTTCCTTGACGAGCTAGTAAACTTATGTATTCCATTCCGTAGGGTAAATTAGCTTCTTCAACCAAATTTGAAATTTCCTGATAATTGGTATTACTATCTGGTAAAGCATTTAAATAAATATTTAAAGTACGCTCCACAGCTTGTGCCATTAGCAACATTAATTTTTCATAGTTTCCGTTATTGGCATTATTTAAAGCGGTATAGTATTTTTTACGATCGTTCTTTAATATTATTGCTGGTGTATAACCCACTTTTAAAAGCAGTAAATTCATTGCTAACCTGACAGTTCTTCCGTTGCCATCAAAAAAAGGATGTATCCAAACAAAGCGATGATGAAACACTGTTGCCAATTCTATATCATTCAATTTTAAAGGGTTTTTTACAACAAATTCTATTAGTTCATCCAACAAACCAGAAACCTTTTGGGCATTAGGCGGAATAAAATTAGCTCCCGAAATACGTACTCCAGAATTTCTTAATCTTCCTGCATAATCATCTTCAATACTATTTAAAATTAAAGCGTGAATAGACAGAATATCGCTACTATTAATTTTATAGTTAACATTGCTAAGTTTATATAAATAGTTTAAAGCTTTTTCGTGATTTTTAGCTTCAAAATGCTCCCGCAACGACTTCCCTTTTATAGTAATACCATCTTGTAAAACCATTTGAGTTTCTCGTAAGGTAAGTGTGTTCCCTTCAATGCTGTTTGAATTATATATCCACTCGATAGCCAGGGCTTCTCTAATTTTACGTACTGCAATTTCGGGCATAGGACGACTGTTATTCAATAAACTTCTTTTTGTTTGAAGCCTATCAAAAAACGGTTGTAATTGGTCTCTATATCTTAAATCTATCTTTAACATACCACAAAGATACAAAATATCGGTTAAATACCATATACCATCTATCCGATATTAAATTTAATTATTTTTAAAACTTTGTCAGAGTTTTAAACAAAATAGCAAATAAGACCTGTGTGGTTTTGAAAACCTCACAGGTCTGTGTAACTTCGCACTCTTTAATACAATTACCATGTTACAAGTAAACGAGATTCGCAAAAACAAAGAAAAATTTATTCAAGCCCTTACCAAAAGAGGTTTTGAAGCATCTTCTATTTTTGAAGAAGTGTTGCAAACAGATAATTTCAGAAAAGCAACACAATCAAAACTAGACGAAACTTTATCGCAATCCAACTCGTTTTCTAAAGAAATAGGAATGCTTTTTAAAAATGGTGAAGCCCAAAAAGCAAATGAGCTAAAAGAAAAAACCATTCAATTAAAAGAAGCTTCAAAACAACTTACCGAAGACTTAAATACTGCTGTTGAAAAGCTTCAGCAGTTGCTTTTTACCATTCCGAATATCCCAAATGAATTGGTTCCTACTGGTGTTGACGAAGAAGATAATGAAGAGGTTTTTATTGAAGGTGAAATTCCGAAGCTATTTGAAGGGGCATTACCTCACTGGGAATTAGCCAAAAAATACGACCTTATCGATTTTGAATTAGGTGTTAAAATTACCGGAGCTGGTTTTCCTGTTTATAAAGGAAAAGGTGCCAGATTACAACGAGCATTAATCGCTTATTTTTTAGACAAAAACACCGAAGCAGGTTATACAGAATACCAAGTACCACATTTGGTAAACGAAGCTTCTGGTTTTGGTACTGGGCAATTACCAGACAAAGAAGGACAAATGTATCACTGTGGCGTGGACGACTTATATTTAATACCAACTGCCGAAGTTCCTGTTACCAATATGTTTAGAAACGACATAAGAACTCATAATGAATTACCTATTTTATGTACAGGATACACACCTTGTTTTAGAAGAGAAGCAGGAAGTTACGGAGCTCACGTTAGAGGCTTAAACAGATTGCATCAATTTGATAAAGTAGAAATTGTTCGTATCGAAAAACCTGAAAATTCTTATACTGCTTTAACCCAAATGGTAACCCACGTAAAAGATATTTTAAGAGAATTAAAATTACCTTACCGAATTCTTAGACTTTGTGGTGGCGATTTAGGATTTACATCGGCATTGACCTACGATTTTGAAGTGTTTTCAACAGCACAAGACCGTTGGTTAGAAATTTCATCGGTTTCAAACTTTGAAACTTTTCAGGCAACTCGTTTAAAATTACGGTACAAAGATGAAGACGGAAAAAACAAATTTGCCCATACATTAAACGGAAGCTCCTTAGCATTACCAAGAGTTTTAGCAGGAATATTAGAAAACTACCAAACTCCTGAAGGTATTAAAATTCCTGAAGTTTTGGTTCCTTATTGTGGATTCGACATTATCAACTAAATTCTATTTATTTGAAACCTCTTGTCTCTGTAAAATGGCTTTCAGAAAATTTAAAATTACCAGATTTGGTAATTTTAGATGTAAGTCTTGATAGCAATGTGGCAAATATTGAAGTTGAATTTCCGAACCTTCAAATAAAAGGTGCACGATTTTTTGACTTAAAAGGAAAGTTTTCAGATGAAAAAAATCCACTGCCAAACACCTTACCAACACCCGAAGCATTTTCGATAGAATGTCAAAATTTAGGCATAAATAACCAGAGTACCATTGTGGTTTATGACAATATCGGGATTTATGCAAGTCCGAGAGTTTGGTGGATGTTTAAAAGTATGGGACACAAAAACATATTTGTTTTAAATGGCGGCTTACCCGAATGGATAAAAAATAATTTAAAAACCGAAACCATCCGAAAACAAACTTTTAGCAAAGGAAATTTTGTTGCAAATTTTTCTCCCGAATTTCAGAAAAATGCTTTACAAATTAAAGAAAACCTTTTAACTAGAAAAGCGGTGGTAGTTGATGCACGTTCTAAAGGCAGGTTTTGTGGAATCATTCCAGAAAGCCGAGAAAATTTAAAAAGCGGACATATTCCAAATTCTAAAAACCTTCCTTTTATGGAGGTTTTAAAAGACGGAAAATTTCTGCCAAAAGAAGAATTAGAAATTATTTTTAACCATTTAAACCTCAATAATCAACCTTTAATTTTTACCTGTGGTTCAGGATTAACAGCCTGCACATTGCTTATTGCATCTGTAATTATTGGTAACAAAAACAATTTTTTATACGATGGTTCTTGGACCGAATGGGGTCAATTAAACGGAGTTCCTATCGAGAAATAAACCTTTCGATTTTTGACATTTTATTAAGAAATCTATTCCCTATCTTTACCCAATGCGAAAATTAATTTTCATAGTATTTATTCTTTCCAATAGCATTGGATATGCACAAAACGAAATACTTGCAAAAAATTATTTTGACAAAGGAGAATACGAAAAAGCACTTTCAATTTACCAAAAACTTTATCAAAAATCAAAACGTTTTGATTATTTTAAAGCCTTAGTAACAACTCATCAACAATTAGAAAATTTTAATGAAGCTGAGAATTTACTTATAAAAAGATTAAATTCTCAACGTGTTAATCCTAATCTTTATGTAGAATTGGGTTATAATTACTCCCTTCAACAAAAAGACTCTTTGGCCAATTTAAATTATGAAAAAGCTATCCAATCGGTAAAGGAAAACATAAATTATGCACGTAGTATTGGCGGAGCTTTTGAAAATTACAATTTGTTAGAACAAGCCATAAAAACCTACGAAACTGCTAAGCAAAGCAATCCCGAAATGGATTATAATTACCAACTTTCTCGACTTTATGGAGAGCAAGGTGATTTGGAAAAAATGTTCGAAAGTTTTCTAGATTTAATCAAAAAAAACAGATCTTATAAAGCAATTGCACAACAAACTTTCAGTCTTTATATTACCGAAGACTCCACCAATGAAGCAAATATTATACTTCGGAAAACACTGCTTCAGAAAATTCAAAAACAACCCGATGTTTTATATAATGAATTGTTAAGTTGGTTGTTTATTCAGCAAAAAGATTATAAAAAAGCTTTTACTCAAGAAAAAGCCATTTACAAACGAATGGGCGATGGTGATTTAACTGGAATTGCCGATTTAGTCTACATTGTTATTGAAGATGAAGATTATGATAACGCTACTATAATCGTAAATTATATTATTGAAAATGCAACTTCCAAAGAAACAAAAGTGGAAGGTTACAAACATTTATTGGACATCGAAAAAAAGACGTCCACCAGAAAAGATTTTCCAAAAATTGAAAAAAAATACGAAGACTTATTAGATGAATTTGGAAGAAGTAAAGAAACCTATTCACTTCAAATTAGTTACAACCATTTTCTTGCTTTTGAATTAAACAAAAAAGAAAAAGCAATTACAAACCTAAAATCTTTAACCAAAGAACCTCTAACACGATTTCAAAAAGCAAGTACAAAAATGGTTTTGGCAGATATTTTGGTTTTAGACGAAAAATTTAATCAAGCTTTAATTTATTATTCTCAAGTCCAAAAAGAAGTAAAAGGAAGTGTGATTGCCCAAGACGCCCGTTTTAAAGTTGCAAAAACAAGCTATTATAAGGGTGATTTTGAATGGGCACAAGTGCAATTAGATGTATTAAAAAAATCAGCTTCTCAACTAATTGCCAACGATGCGATGCAATTGAGTTTATTAATAAGAGATAACTCTCTAGAAGATTCTACCCAAACCGCATTAAAGCAATATGCAAGAGCAGATTTATTTGCATTTCAGAAAAAAGAAAACGAAGCTATTAAAGTCTTAGAAGGGATTTTAGAAAATCATAAAGGCGAAAAAATTGAAGATGAAGCCTTGCTAAAAATGGGCGAACTATACGAAATTAAAGGAGATTACGAAAAGGCGGAAGCTTCCTATTTAAAATTAATTCAGTTTTATAATGAAGATATTTTAGCCGATGATGCCCACTTTAGATTGGCAAAATTATACGAAAACAAGTTAGGACTTCCTGAAAAAGCCAAACAGTATTACGAACAAATTATTTTTAATTTTTCCGATAGCATTTACTTTGTGGAAGCAAGAAAAAAATTCCGACAGCTTCGCGGTGATGAGATAGAATGATAAAATTCTTTTCTTTCTAACCATCTTTTAGCAAAGCCAAAAATTTATTAATTATGATTATATACAATGTAACTTTAAATGTTGATGACAGCATCCATGAAGAATGGTTGGAGTGGATTAAAAATCACATCCCAAAAGTTTTGGCTACTGGAAAATTTTCAGATGCTAAACTCACTAGAGTTTTAGTAGAAGAAGATATGGGAGTTACTTATTCTGTTCAATACAGAGCAAAATCTCGTGAAGATTTAGACAATTATTATAAGATAGATGCAGATAGATTAAAATTAGAAGGACTTCAGAAATTTGGAGATAAAGTACTTGCTTTTAGAACCGAATTGGAAATTGTGGATGAGTATAGTGTAAACATAAACTAGCATTATGTCCTCAAAACAAGTAAAAGCAAAAAAACACTTAGGTCAGCACTTTTTAAAAGATGAAGAAGTAGCAAAAAACATTGTCGATACTTTAACTCTCGAAGGTTATAAAAATGTGTTGGAAATTGGTCCCGGAATGGGAGTTCTTACCAAATACCTCATCGAAAAAAACATTGAGGTTATTGCGATGGAACTCGATACAGAATCGGTAATTTATCTTGAAGAACATTACAAAAACAAAAACCTTCAAGTAATTCCAGCTGATTTTTTAAAATTCGATTTAACCCACTTTTTTAATGGAGAGCAATATGCAATCACAGGAAACTTCCCATATAATATTTCTACTCAAATTGTATTTAAAACTTTAGAATGGCGAGATCAAATTCCTGAGTTTACGGGAATGTTTCAGAAAGAAGTAGCCAAACGTATTTGCGAAAAAGAGGGTTCAAAAACCTACGGTATTTTGTCTGTTTTAGCACAAGCTTTTTACGATGCCGAGTACCTATTTACCGTCCCTCCCACGGTTTTTAATCCACCGCCAAAAGTAGAAAGCGGTGTACTTCGATTGCGTAGAAAGGAAGATTATAGCCTTCCGTGTAACGAAAAAATGTTGTTCAAAGTAGTAAAAACTGCCTTTCAACAAAGACGAAAAACAATGCGAAATAGTTTAAAAATCTTTAATCTTTCCGATAAATTAAAAGAAGACACTATCTTTGGCAAGCGTCCCGAACAACTTTCGGTTTCAGAATTTATAACGCTCACTCAAAAATTAGAGAACGATGCACTTTCAACTAACGACTGATTTTATTGAAAAAGTAAGCCTACTCATTGCCCGTAAAGACGGTAATGCATTGCGGGAATTACTGCACGAGCTTCACTTTGCCGACATTGCCGAATTACTTGAGGAGTTAAATTCTAACGAAGCTACTTTCTTAATTAAATCTTTAGAAAGTGAAATTACTTCGGAGGCCTTAATGGAATTAGACGAAGATGATCGTGAAAAAATCCTGAGTCGTCTTTCTCCTGTAGAAATAGCCAAGGAAATTGAAGAAATGGACACCGATGATGCCGCCGATGTGGTAGCAGAATTGGACGATCATATTCAGAAACAAGTAATCGATAAAATTGAAGATGAAGAACACGCTTCCGACATTGTCGAACTTTTAACCTACGAAGAAAACACCGCTGGAGCCTTAATGGCAAAGGAATTGGTACAAGTAAAAGAAACTTGGACCGTTGCGGGTTGTGTTCGTGAAATGCGAAGACAAGCCGAAAATGTAACACGTGTTCATTCCATTTATGTAACCGATAAAGAAGGAAAGTTAAAAGGACGACTTTCGCTAAAAGACCTTTTAACAGCTTCTGCAAAAACGCATATTAGCGAAGTTTATATACCAAAAGTAGATTATGTTACGGTAAATACAGAAGCCGAAGAAGTAGCAAGAATCATGCAGAAATACGATTTGGAAGCCATTCCTGTGGTAGATGAAAACGGAATTTTAGTAGGAAGAATTACCATTGATGATATCATCGATTTTATAAAAGAAGAAGCCGAAAAAGATTACCAAATGGCTGCTGGTATTTCGGAAGATGTGGAAGCCGATGATTCAATAAAAGAATTAATAAAAGCACGTTTACCTTGGTTAATTATTGCCCTTATAGGTGGCTTTGTGAGTGTTTGGATTTTAAGCGGATTTAACACCGCACTTGCAGACCATGCTGTGCTTTTCTTTTTTACACCATTAATTGCCGCCACTGCCGGAAATGTTGGCGTACAATCTTCTGCAATTGTAGTACAAGCTATTGCTAACAACACCTTAAAAGGTTCTACTTGGAAACGCTTGATAAAAGAAGTTTCTCTGAGTTTAGTTAACGGAATTATATTAGCTACCATTTTAATTATTGTCGAAAAATTATTCCTTTCTAAAATAATCCCCGGAATGGATATGCTAGTAGGAATTACGGTTGCTGTTTCATTAATATCGGTAATAATTTTAGCATCACTTATCGGTACATTTATTCCTATTTTCTTACACAAAAGAGGCATAGATCCCGCCGTAGCAACGGGTCCGTTTATTACTACAAGCAATGATATCTTCGGAATATTTATCTTCTTTTTTATTGCTAAACTGATTCTAGGATTTTAAAATGAATGTTTATTCTGAAATATTTACGGTTCCTTCTTCTGCAATAGATGAAAGAAATCACGTTAATAATTTAGCTTATTTACAATGGTGTGTTAATGCAGCTGAAAAGCATTGGAATAAATTTACTACCAAAGAAATTGAAGAAAATTATGTGTGGTTTGTACTCAATCATACCATCGATTACAAAGCAGCTTCTTTTGAAGGAGAAGAGTTAAAACTCACCACTTGGGTAGAAAAAAACGAAGGCGTTAAAAGTGAACGTCATTATAAAATCGTTAGAATAAAAGACGATAAGACATTAATTGAAGCAAAAACAGTTTGGTGTTTGCTCAATGCTGAAACCCTACGACCTACCAAAATTACTGAAGAAATAAAATCTCTTTTTCAATGAACATCCTTCATTTAGACAACAATCATCCACTATTAATTAACCAGTTAAAGGAAGCTGGTTTTATTAATGAAGAAGATTATACTTCTACTAAAACTGAAATAGAAAAAATTATTTCCAACTACGATGGAATTGTCATTAGAAGTCGGTTTAAAATTGACAAAACATTTCTAGATGCTGCTACCAATTTAAAATTTATCGCTCGTGTGGGTGCTGGGTTAGAAAGTATTGACATTCTGTATGCGAAAGAAAAAGGAATTGCATTAATTTCTGCTCCCGAAGGAAATAGAAATGCCGTTGGAGAGCATACTTTAGGAATGATTCTTTCTCTCTTCAACAAATTAAATAAAGCCGACCAAGAAGTAAGAAACGGACTTTGGAAACGGGAAGAAAACAGAGGGATTGAGTTGGACGGAAAAACCGTAGGAATTATCGGTTACGGAAATATGGGTAA
The DNA here is from genome assembly GCA_027080135.1 of Flavobacteriaceae bacterium. GTDB lineage: Bacteria > Bacteroidota > Bacteroidia > Flavobacteriales > Flavobacteriaceae > Marifrigoribacter. Next base: position 20,707 of record JALWUJ010000020.1, read on the forward strand.
GGCATTTTCAAAAAAACTTCGCGGTTTCGATTGTAAGGTAATTTGTTATGATATTAAAGAAAATGTGGGTGATAAAAATGCGGTTCAGGTAGATTTAAAAACCTTTCAGAAAGAAGTTGACTTGGTAAGTCTTCATACACCTTGGACACCTTTAACTAACAAAATGGTGGATACTGAATTTATTAATAATTTTTCAAAACCCTTTTGGTTGTTTAATACAGCTAGAGGAAAAAGTGTGGTTACTTCAGATTTGGTTTCGGCTTTAAAAACTGGAAAAATATTGGGTGCAGGATTGGATGTTTTGGAATTTGAAAAAAGCTCTTTTGAATCTTTATTTACTTCAGAAATGCCCGAAGAATTGCAACAATTATTAACTATGGAAAATGTAATTTTAAGTCCTCACGTTGCAGGTTGGACCGTGGAAAGCAAAATAAAATTAGCACAGACGATTGTCGATAAAATAAAAGCTTTATTTAAGCATTAATGTTTAATTCCTGCAAGGTTTTAGAAACCTTGTAGGTATTTAAAAACTTTCAACTAAAAAAATAAATATGAAACGAGTAACAGGATTAGGAGGTTTCTTTTTTAAGTCAACCGACCCAGACGCATCAAAAGAATGGTATAAAAAACACTTGGGATTAAACACTGATGAGTACGGTTGTACATTCCATTGGAAAAATGAAAAAGGCAAAGATTGTACAACACAATGGAGTCCATTTAAAGCAAATACCGATTATTTTGAACCCAGTAAAAAACAATTTATGATGAATTTTCGGGTAGAAAATTTAGTAGAATTAAAAAACCTTTTAGAGCAGGAAGAAGTTGAAATTGCTGGAGACATTCAAGAATATAGTTATGGAAAATTCCTATGGATTATGGATAACGATGGCAATAAAATTGAACTTTGGGAGCCTATTGATAGTGAACTTTAATTAATTTATTACCTTTACAGTCAAACAAACTAAATCATCAAATTATGAGTGAAGAAAACAACAACAAAAACTTAGAAAATGAAGTAAAAAATTCTGCCAACGAATTTAAAGAAGGCTGGAATGAAGCTACCAACAATGGCGAAAACAAAAAAATGATTGCAGGTATATTAGGAATCCTTATTGGAGGTCTTGGAATACATAAATTTGTTCTGGGTTATACCAAAGAAGGAATTATACAAATTGTAATTACCTTTATTACTTGTGGTGCAGGAAGTATTGTAGGATTAATTGAAGGCATCATCTATTTAACAAAAAGCGATGAGGAATTTTACAATACCTACCAAGTAGGAAGAAAGCCTTGGTTCTAATAAAATAGATAAAAACTATATATCTAAAAAGCCTTTGAATATAAAAATCAAAGGCTTTTTTATTACTCCTCTTCATTTTTAGAGAAAAACTTCTTTTCCCATTCGGCTTGAAACTCTTCCATTACAGGTCTTACAGTACTTTCTGGTAGGTCTGCAATCCGAATATACATCAAGCCATCAATCGCATTATTAAACAATGGATCTACATTAAAAGCCACCACTTTTGCGTTTTGTTTGATGTATTTTTTTATTAAAACGGGCAATCTTAAACTTCCAGGTTCTACCTCATCTATAATTTTATCAAACTTATTTAAATCGGCTTCACTAGCGTCAAAAACAAAATCTTTATCGGCATCTTTTAATTTTATTTTAAACTCTTTTTTAGGCTTGATGTATTGTGCAATATAGGGATCGTAATAATTGGATTTCATAAATTCAATCATCAACGATTTCGAAAATTCAGAAAATTTATTGCTAATACTTACACCACCAATTAAATATTTATGTTCGGGATAACGGAGGGTTGTGTGTACAATTCCTTTCCAAAGCAAAAACAAAGGCATCGGACGCATTTGGTATTTTTTTATGATAAATGCACGACCCATTTCTATGGATTTGCTCATCATTGGAAACAATTCTGGTTCAAACCTAAAGAGATCTTGAAGATAAAAACCGTTGATTCCGTATTTATGAAATATTTCAGAACCCATTCCCATTCGGTAAGCTCCTGCTATTTTCTTTTCATCTTTATCCCAAAGAAACATATGATGGTAATAGGCGTCAAATTTGTCTAAGTCTATGGCTTTGTTGGTTCCCTCTCCTATTTCTCTAAAGGTAATTTCACGAAGCCTTCCTATTTCCTGAATAATATTCGGAATACTAGGAGCATCTGCCAAATACACTTCGTAATTTTTACTTTGCAGAAGTCGTTTATCGGTTTTTCCAAGTGCTTCAATTTCCTTTTCAATTATAGCTACCGAAACAGGTTTTACTATCTTTTTTGGTGGCTTCGGAAATTTTAAATTTTTAGGAATACTATCCAACAACTTCTTTTTTTCAAAAGCATTGGAAAGCATATATGTTTTTCTTCTTATAAAATTGGTAAAGCTCTCCAGCGATTCTCTTTCATCTTGATCTTTCACCGAAATTGGATTTCCTATTCTAACTTTTATTAATCTGTCTTTTTGAGTGAGTACTTCGGAAGGTAATTTTGCAGTTCGAAGAGTATCGCTCATTTTTGCCAAACGATAAAAAAGAGGACTGTTTTTGGCATGAAAATAAATAGGAACTATAGGAACCTTTGCTCTTTTTGCCAATTTCATAGCGGCTTCTTCCCAAGGTTTATCTACAATTAATTTACCATCTTTATAGGTAGAAACTTCACCTGCCGGAAAAATTCCTAAAGGTTTTCCTTCTTGTAAATGTTTCATAGAAGCCTTAAAACCGCCAACGCTAGACTTTACGTCTTTCCTGTCTTCAAAAGGATTTACAGGCATTACATACGGCTCCATGGGTTTGATGCGTTGCAATAAAAAGTTGGCAATTATTTTAAAATCTGGACGTGGTTCTAAAAGAAGTTTTAGTAATAATATTCCATCTATTCCTCCCAAAGGATGATTAGAAATGGTAATAAATGCACCGTTTTTAGGAAGCCTTTTAAGGTCTTCTTCAGGAATTTCAAACTTAATTTCGTATTCATCTAACAAGGCATTCATAAATTCCAAACCTTCTAAATGTTTGTATTTATCATACACTTTATTAATGGCAGAAATTTTAAGAACTCGCATTAAAGACCAACCCAAAAAAGTACCCACAAAACCAAGTTTATCAATTTTTATGGCTTTTGCTACTTCTTTTGCATTGACTATTCCCATATATTTTTTGAATTCTTTAACTGAAATATTTTCTTACAGATGCAAGCAAATATAATAATTTCAGATTTGTCTTATTCCCTGATAACCAATTGTACCGTTTCTCTACTTTCTTGTTTTAAGAGCATTTCTTTTCCTTTTAAAAGATCTTTAATTTCTAAAGCATTGGAATGCCGAACCGTATATAAGGTAACATTTTCGTTCCAAGAAACACGGAAGGTTTCTCGTAATTTTGAAAGCAATACTTCCAATTTATCATACTTATTATCCACACAAACTGAGAAGCTAATCGCCGAATTCTGAATTAAATTGACTTTCATTTTATATTGATGTAATAATTTAAAAACATCAGCAATATTATCTTCCATCATAAATGAAAAATCCAAGGATGAAAGTGAAATTAATACTTGATTTTTCTTCAGAATAAAACAAGACACTAAGGGGTCTAAAGCAACTCCTTTCCCCACACAAGTTCCCACATCTTTTGGATTATAAAATGATTTTACAAACAAAGGAATTTCTTTTCGTTGTAAAGGTTGCAACGTTTTTGGATGGATTACAGTGGCTCCATAAAACGCTAATTCTATGGCTTCCCGATATGAAATATGATTTAATAATTGTGTTTTATTAAAATGACGAGGATCTGCATTTAACACCCCCGGAACGTCTTTCCAAATGGTTACACTTTCGGCATTTAAACAATAAGCGAAAATTGCAGCTGTATAATCACTCCCTTCTCTACCAAGGGTTGTGGTAAAATTATGCGTGTTTTCTGAAGCGATAAATCCTTGTGTAATGGTAATTCCCTGAGCTGAAACTTTGGTTGAAATATTATTTTGAGTCAATTTCCAATCCACCAAAGCATCGCGATAATTGGTATTGGTTTTTATACAGTTTCTAACATCTAAAAAAGTATTTTCTATTCCATTTTCTAGAAGATATTCCGAAATTATGGTGGTTGAAATCAGCTCACCAAAACTCACCACTTGGTCATAAACAAATGCGTTGTCTTTAGATTTATTTGTATTAAAAAAGGAAGTTATTTCTTGAACCAAAGTAAGAATTTTACTAAAAACTGGATGCGAAGTATTGGTAAATAAATCTGAAATAATCTGAAAATGAAAATCATACACTGAAGCAATTTCCGAAGCAAGATTTTCGGGGTATTCAAAGTAACTATTAACCACTTTTTCTAGTTGGTTGGTCATTTTTCCCATAGCAGAAACCACTACTACCAAGTTTTTTTCATGGGTAGTTTCAATAACTTTTTGCAGGTTTTTTACACCTTCCGCATCTTTTACCGATGCTCCTCCAAATTTAAATATTTTCATTTTTCTTCAAATAATTCTTAATCCCATCTTCATCCATCTGAGCAATATACCAATCTTTCATTACCTTGGCACCGCTTCGTTCGTAAAATTTTATGGCATTTGTATTCCAATTTAGTACTGCCCATTCAATTCGTTTTACTTTCCTTTCAGAAGCGTATTTTATGACTCTTGTGTATAATTCTTTTCCTATTCCGCTGCCTCGCATTTTTTCTTTTACAATTAAATCTTCCAAATGAATACTTCTTCCCTTCCAAGTTGAAAAACGATCATACACCAATGCCATTCCTACTATTTCATCTTCTACTTCGGCAACAAAACAAGTAAATAAAGGATCTTTTCCGAAGCCTTCTTCCACCAAAATTTCTGGCGTTACAATTACAGCATCAGGTTCTTTTTCAAAAGTTGCCAATTCTTTTATTAGTTCTAAAACCCGAGGCATATCGTTTGGTGTGCTCAATCTAACGGTCTTGTTCATATTTTTTGTTTTGATTTCACAAATATCGGTTCTATTTCTTTAAAATTTACCGATATTTGTAGCAAATTCATCACAACCATTTGTAATGACACAACACAACAAAACGCTCGGGGAATTTATTATTAATAAACAAAGCGAGTTCAAGTACTCTTCTGGAGAACTTTCGAGGCTGATCAATTCTATAAGATTAGCAGGTAAAATCGTAAATCACGAAGTAAACAAAGCGGGATTAGTAGATATTTTAGGAACTGCTGGTGCTGAAAACATTCAAGGTGAAGACCAACAAAAATTGGATGTTTATGCAAATGAAGTTTTTATAAATACCTTGGTAAATCGTGAAATTGTCTGTGGAATTGCAAGTGAAGAGGAAGATGATTTTATTTCGATTGTTGGCGGAAATAAAAAAAACGACAACAAATATGTGGTGTTGATGGATCCTTTGGACGGGTCTTCCAACATTGATGTAAATGTTTCGGTTGGAACTATTTTTTCTATCTACAGAAGGGTAACTCCAACAGGAACACCTGTTACTTTAGACGACTTTTTACAAAAAGGAAATCAGCAAGTTGCTGCGGGTTATATTGTGTATGGAACCTCTACAATGATTGTGTATTCAACAGGTCACGGAGTAAATGGCTTTACCTTAAACCCAGCTATTGGGACTTATTATTTGTCGCATCCCAATATGAAATTTCCAAAAAAAGGAAAAATCTATTCGGTAAATGAAGGGAACTATATTCACTTTCCAAAAGGAGTAAAAAAATACATAAAATATTGTCAAGAAGAAAAAGACGACCGTCCTTATACTTCTAGATATATCGGATCATTGGTTTCCGATTTTCATAGAAATATGATAAAAGGAGGAATTTATATTTACCCTTCTACTTCAAAAAATCCAAACGGAAAATTACGTTTGTTGTACGAATGTAATCCTATGGCATTTTTAGCCGAAAGAGCTGGTGGAAAAGCAAGTGATGGTTTTAACAGAATTCTGGATATTCAACCCACAGAATTACACCAACGGGTACCTTTTTTCTGCGGAAATACAGAAATGGTAGAGAAAGCTGAAAAGTTTATGCGAAAAGCTGAAAAGAAATAATTCTTACCAGTTAAGTCTTTTTCCTAGTAAGTATTTGTATTCTTCAAGATTAATTTTTCCTGAATAAATTTCGATAGAATTTTTAATTAATTCATTGGCATTAACACTGTTATAGCCCAAGCCAATTGCATATTTTACAATTAAAACTCTTTCTTTATCGTCTATTTGATGATCAGCAAAAATCATATCAAATAAATCGTGCATTCGTTCCAAACGTTCCTCGGCAGAGTTGGAGGGAACTATTGGATATTTAGATGGGTTCTTAATTATTTGGGCAAATTCAGCATTACTTATCCCTAATTTGGTAGCAAAATTTAACAGCAATTCTTCTTCTTCAACAGAGATATTATCTTTTGTAGAAGCAATATTTACTATCGAAGCAAAATGAGCAATATTTCGGGATTGCTGACCTATTTTAAATAATTCGTAAAATGACATATTCTTAATTTTATAGGACAAAGATAAAACTAATGCTTCATTTTTTTGAAATTAATTTAAATGAAAATTAAAAGGTTTTGGAACAAAAATTGATTAACAAAAACTATGAAAAAAACACTAACCTTATTATTGGTCATTTTTACATTTACCTTAGCTGCTCAAACCGAAAAATACACTGGAAAATACGTTGCTCATTATGACTTCAACGAAAATGGTACAATTACCTACACTCTTATTCTTAAAACAGATGGAACATTTACCTTTCATAATTATCGAAAAATAAGCGATAAAAACCCAGAAGAAAACTCCTACGGACAAGGAACTTGGAAAATAGAAAAAGAAAATGTCTTGTATTTTAACACCGATGAAAATTTAGATATTGATGATAAATACACCATAAGTTTCACCAATACTAAAGCACGTTATCACACAAAATCTCCTCGTGATAAATCTGATAAAATTGTAAAAACAAAACTAAAATTTTACGATTCTGAAATCCCTTGGATAAAAGGATGGGAACTTTTTAAGAAATAATTTTCCAAACTTAGATTGTAATTTTACTCGAAATACTACCTTTGCCAAAATGAGTAAAACATTGGTTTCTTCCCTTTTTGCAAAGTCTTCTAATATTGGAAAACTAGAGAAAACTATTGCTCTTTCCGAAGGAAAAACCATTATTTCTGGCTTAGTAGGCTCTTCTTTTTCTTTGGTGATTTCTGAAGTTTTTAAAACTGCCGACAAACCTTTTCTAATTATTTTAAACAATAAAGAAGAAGCTGCCTACCATTTAAACGATTTGGAGAATTTATTGGGCGAAAAAAAGGTACTTTTTTATCCGGGTTCGTATCGTCGTCCTTACCAAATTGAAGAAACCGATAATGCCAACATATTACTTAGAGCAGAGGTTTTAAACCGGATTAATTCTCAAAAAAAACCTGCTGTAATTGTTACGTACCCTGAAGCTTTATTCGAAAAAGTAGTCACCAGAAAAGAACTAGAACGGCAAACCTTAAAAATTAAAATTGACGATCGGCTTTCTATCGATTTTGTCAACGAAGTACTTTTTGAATATCATTTTAAACGAGTAGATTTCGTCACCGAACCTGGAGAATTTTCGGTTCGTGGTGGGATTTTAGACGTTTTTTCGTTTAGTAACGACGAGCCTTATCGTATTGAGTTTTTTGGAGATGAAGTGGAAAGCATACGAACCTTCGATGTAGAAACACAACTCTCAACCGAGACCATAAAACGTATTTCTATCGTTCCGAATATGGAAAATAAAATGGTAGAAGAAAAGAGAGCTTCTTTTCTAAAATACATCGCTTCAAAAACGGTTATTTTTTATAAAAATGAAGACATTTTATTTGCCGGAATTGATAAATTATTCCAACAAGCAACTCAGGTTTTTGAAACCTTAGAAACCGAAATAAAAAGAAGTAAGCCTTCCGAAATATTTTGCTCTTCAGAATTATTAAAAAAAGAATTATCCGATTTTACAAGAGTTCAATTAAAAAATGCTGCTTCTGAAGAAGGAGTAATTAATTTTCAAACTCAACCACAACCTTCGTTTAACAAGCAATTTAATTTGCTAATTGAAAACTTAAATTCCAATACCAAAAAAGGATTCAAGAACTATATTTTCTGTAGTAGCGAAAAACAAGCACAACGTTTCCACGATATTTTTGATCCCGAAGTCTCGGGACTTGAACAACAAGTAAATCAGTTTGAAACTATTGTTTTTCCGTTGTATCAAGGGTTTATAGACAACAATCAAAAAAACGTTTGTTATACCGATCATCAGATTTTTGAACGTTATCATAAGTTTCAATTAAAGAATGGTTATGCCAAAAAACAAGCGATTACTTTAAAGGAATTAACCAATTTGGAAGTGGGTGATTACGTAACACACATAGACCACGGAATAGGAAAGTTTGGCGGATTGCAGAAAATAGATGTCGAAGGAAAAATACAAGAAGCCATCAAATTAATTTATGGCGAACGCGATATTTTATACCTCAGTATTCATTCGCTTCATAAAATTTCAAAATACAACGGCAAGGACGGAACCACGCCTAAAATATATAAATTAGGCTCTGGAGCTTGGAAAAAACTAAAACAAAAAACTAAGAAACGCGTCAAAGAAATCGCTTTTAATTTAATAGAATTATACGCCAAACGTAGAACTCAAAAAGGTTTTGCTTTCGATCCAGATTCTTACCTGCAACACGAATTAGAATCCTCTTTTATTTACGAAGATACACCCGACCAAGTTACCTCAACGGCAGATGTAAAACGCGATATGGAGAGTGAGCGTCCAATGGATCGTTTGGTTTGTGGTGACGTAGGATTTGGTAAAACTGAAGTCGCCATTAGAGCAGCTTTTAAAGCCGTTGACAATAACAAACAAGTGGCGGTTTTAGTTCCTACCACCATTCTCGCTTTTCAGCATTTTAAAACTTTTACCGAACGACTAAAAAATCTTCCTGTAGATGTAGATTACCTCAACCGTTTTAGAACAACCAAGCAACGAAATTCGGTTTTGGAGCGTTTAAAAAATGGTCGGCTAGACATTGTTATTGGGACGCACCAATTGGTAAATAAAGCAGTAGAGTTTAAAGATTTAGGTTTGCTAATTATAGATGAAGAACAAAAATTTGGTGTGGCAGTAAAAGACAAATTAAAGACGATAAAACAAAATGTAGATACGCTTACTTTAACGGCGACTCCTATACCGAGAACGCTTCAGTTTAGCTTGATGGC
>JALWUJ010000021.1 GCA_027080135.1 Flavobacteriaceae bacterium
ACCAAAACCAAGAGAACTAAGAATTAAACCTGATATAATTGATTTATAAAGGATAATAAAAAAAGTATTTCCTGCAATTATTCCAAGTAGAAACGAGAGAAAAAATCCAAAAATGAAAATTATAAGTAAATTTTTACCAATTATGAACTTTTTTGTATCATTTATAAGTTTTTTAATTTTTAATAAAGAAATGAAACTAAATTTGCCCTGTTATTAATCAATAATTAAGTAAGTTATGAAAAGTACTTTAAAATTAGGTTTATATATTGTCATTGTTTTGGCAGTAGCAAGTTGTTCAAAAACTAAGGTAGTAGATGATATAGTAGATGGTGGAGGAGGATCTGGTAATCAAGATTTAGGATTTTATGTAAAAGCCACTATTGATGGAGTAGATTACTTAAATGATAACGATGAAGATACTGCTTTTACCGTAGCAACTGAAACCGATGGAACTAAATTTGTTGCATTTGCAGGAGTGTTTTCCGATACACATAGAATTTTGTTAGGAATTAAAGATTTTACAGGAACAGGAACTTATAATATACCAGATGGTAAGGGGTCTTCAATGTTATTTCAGTTAGCTGACACAAATACAGGTACTTCTGAAATTTGGTTAGCAAATGATGATTTTGGTTCGGGAGTTTACAATATTACCCAATATGGAAACGGTACTGCAAGAGGAACTTTTTCAGGAACGGTTATAAACATTATAGACCAAACTGAAGTTGAAATTACTAATGGAGAATTTTATTTACTATTAATTGAATAATTTTATATATTGCTAATAATTTAAATACCAAATAGATATGAAATATATTAGAACCCCTTTGTTATTATTGATGATGGTTATTTTGGTGAGTTGTTCAAAAAATAATGATAACGAAAATCCAATACCAGATTTAGATTTTTTTGTTAAAGCAACTGTAAATGGTACAAGTTTTATTGATGACAATGATAATAATACTTTTGTAGTAACTACCAACGATGCCGACGAAAGTTTTGCTGCTTTTACAAGTCAATTATCCGATTCCGATAATTTAGCAGCTAGTATTTATGGTTTTCATGAATTAGGAACTTATGATATTACCGATATTGATGGTTCTTTTTTATCTTATATTTTTACAGATGGTGGAACTATACAGGAGATATGGCTTGCAAATAGCGAATCAGGATCAGGAACAATTACCATAACACAATATGGCAATGGAACAGTAAGAGGAACTTTTTCATTTACAGGTTATAATGAAGTAGACCAAACCAACAAAAAAATTACCAATGGAGAATTTTATTTAACATTGGTCGAAATTAATTAGCATAATTATATTAACTAACCATCTAATTATGTTTACTGCCTGATTTCACGTCCACGTTTTCAGGCAGTTTTTATTTAAAATACTAAGTAATTTGTTTTCTAATTCTACTTAATGATTGTGGAGTAACGCCAATATAGGAAGCGATATATTTTAAAGGAATTTCTTTTATTAAGTTAGGACGCTCGGTAAATAATTTTAAATATCTTTTTTCGGCAGAATCATTTAATAGCGATAAAGCTCTATTAGATTTTAATATAAATAAACGTTCGGCTACCAACCTTCCTATTAAGTTTCCAATTTTGGTTTTTTGATATACTTCTTGTAAATCTGAATAAGAAATGCTTAACATGCTTGTTTCTGCAAGCGTTTCCAGTTGGTATTTTGATGGTGATTGCATTAAAAACGAATCGTAAGCACTTATAAACTCGTTTTCAAAACTGAAGCCAAAGGTAATTTCTTCCTCTTCATTTTTAGGAATTAAAACCCGAACTATTCCTTTTTCAATAAATGAAATATAGTTTTCTATCTGACCAATTTTAGTAATAATTTCCTTTTTCGAAAATATTTTTCTCTGAAGCTTAGATGAGAAAAACTCCCAATCTACATCATTTACCTCTGTAATTGTCTCTATGTAGTTTCTTATTTTTTTCATCGATTTACAAAGATAAAAAAGCGTTTGTTCTTTCCATCAACTTTTTAATTTCAGTTAAAACTTTTCATTATTTTTACCTATTAAAAATTAATTTTCAAAAATGAAAAAACTTCTATTTCTTTCAATTTTATTCTTTTTGTTTTCTTGTACTTCAGAAAAAACTAAAGTAGATTTATTAGTAAAGAATGCAACTGTTTATAATGTA
>JALWUJ010000022.1 GCA_027080135.1 Flavobacteriaceae bacterium
TTCCTAAATAAATTACTATCATTCCTATAGCAAATAAAGGTAACAACGTTTTATAAATATTGGTAACTTCGGTAATAAAATCCTTCTTTTTATAAATTCCAGAAAACTTAGGAATGACATAAAGAGTAAAAATAGCTCCAGAAAACACCATATAATTCTTTGATAGTGTCGTCATACCTGTCCAAACATCTGCGCCTGTGCTCCCTATTTTTTCTTCAATCATTCCACGAATGTCTGCTTCTAAAAAGTTCAATAAAATGGTGGAGACAAAAGACATTAACGAAAAGGCTAATAAACTTTTAGCTAAGGGTGTTTTTAATTTAATTTTTGAAAACTGAACATATTCTCGCAACACTTTTATAAAAACAAAAAGCATTACCATTACTTGTACTACAGGAATAATTGCAATGGAAACTAAAACACCATTTAAATTGTATTTATATAAAAACAAGATGGTCAAAGCTGCTGAAACCACATAAGCCAAAAGTTCTATTTTAGCAAAATCTTTATATTTGGATAGCCCATTTACCACCCCATTAAAAATTCTTTGTATAGCGATAAAAGGCGCGACAACCGCTACTATTTTTATAACAAAACTATATTCTGTGGAGTAGAAAAAATAATTACTAATCCCTTCTGAAAAGAAAAATAAGATAACGAATGTAGAAATACTTCCAACAAGTGTAAAAACAAAAGCAGTAGAAAACAATTTCTGTAATTCTTCTTTATTTTCTTTATGTTCTGAAACGTATTTTACAATACCGTTGAAGATTCCTAAAGAGGTAATGGAAGTTAAAATCTGCATTAAATTCCGAAGAGAACCTACTTTCGCGTAACCTCCACTTGCCAAATTTTGCGTTAATTCTCTTTGAATAAAAAAACCAATAAACAACCTTACTAAAATAACACCCGCGTTTAAGGATGTCATTTTTAATAATAAATTCTCTCGTATAAATTTAGGAAGTTTCAATTAGTAGTCGTTTAAAATTGAAATTACTTTTTGCACTTCATCATCCGTCAACATAGGGCTCATTGGAATACTTACCACTTCTTCATGAATTTTTTCTGTCATTGGAAAATTCAAGTTAGCAAAATCTAAAAGTGCTTCTTGATGGTGTGGAGGAATTGGATAATGTATTAAATTACCAACGCCATTTTCGGTAAGGTAATTCGTAAATTCTTCTCTATTCCCAACTCGAACTACAAACAAATGAAACACATGATTTTTACTACCGTCATAATTGGGAAGTATAATCTTATTATTCGTAATTCCTGAAATATATTTATTCGCAATAGCTCTTCTTCTATTATTATCAGCTTCTAACAAAGGCAATTTAATATTCAAAAAAGCAGCTTGTATTTCGTCCAACCTAGAATTGAAACCTATCTCGTCATTTACGTATTTTGAGGAAGTACCGTAATTTCTAAGCTTTTTAAGTATTTCTGCTAGTTCTTTATTATTGGTGGTAATTGCTCCGCCATCTCCCAAAGCACCCAAGTTTTTGGAAGGATAAAAACTAAATCCAGCTGCATCTCCAAGATTTCCAGCTTTTTTCCCATTTAGGTATTCTGCGCCGTGAGCTTGTGCAGCATCTTCAATAACAATAAGATTGTTTTCTTTTGCTAATTCATTAATTTCATTCATTGGAGAAATTTCCCCATACAAATGAACAGGCATAATTACTTTTGTTTTTGAAGTAATCTGCGTTTTTAAATGAAATAAATTAAAGTTATAATTCTCTGAATTAGCTTCTACTAAAACAGGAACCATTCCCGCTTGTTTTATTGCCAATATCGTAGCGATATAAGTATTAGAAGCTACTAAAACTTCATCTCCTTCCGAAAGAATTTCTAAAGCTTTATATCCTTCTAAAATTAATCGAAGTGCATCTAAACCATTGCCAACACCAATACAATATCTGGTACCACAGAATTCTGCAAATGCTTTTTCAAACCTACTTACTTGCTTCCCTAGAATAAAATAACTTTCATCTAAAAATAAAGAAAAGGCTTTCTTAAAGTCATTTTCAAACCGTTGGTTTATTTTATGTAAATCTAAAAACGGAATCATAGAAACAAATCGTTTAAAAGTTGATGGTTTTTGGTTTCTATCTCGTAAAAATCGTGAACAATACTTCTTGCGCCAAAACTTTCTTTCCATTTTAATAGC
>JALWUJ010000023.1 GCA_027080135.1 Flavobacteriaceae bacterium
CAAAGAACAAGCAGAAGCATTAATTGATGGCGGTGCAGATATTTTAATGGTAGAAACCATATTTGACACTTTAAATGCCAAAGCGGGTTTGTTTGCTATTGAAGAAATAAAAGCCGAACGAAAAATAGATATTCCTATCATGGTTTCAGGTACAATTACCGATGCCTCAGGAAGAACGCTTTCTGGGCAAACAGCCGAAGCATTTTTGATTTCCATTTCACATATTCCGTTATTATCTGTTGGATTTAACTGTGCTTTAGGCGCCAATTTATTACAACCTCATTTAGAAGCCATCAGTCATAAAACACATTTTGCAGTATCGGCACACCCAAATGCTGGTTTGCCAAATGCTTTTGGAGAATATGATGAAACTCCAGAAGAAATGGCAGATCAAATTGAAGAATATTTAAAAAAGAATTTAGTCAATATTATTGGTGGATGTTGTGGTACTACACCTTCACATATTCAATTAATTGCTAAAGTTGCGGCTAAGTATAAACCTCGGAGCCTATCCCTAAATCCCTTTCCAAAGGAAAGGGACTTTTAAAAGTTTTAACAATGAATGTAGAAAATAAAAAAAGAAACAGATTTATTCCCCCTTTGGGGGCTAAGAGGCTTCAATTATCAGGTTTAGAGCCTTTAATTATTGATGAAAATTCAAATTTCATCAATGTTGGTGAGCGTACCAATGTAGCAGGTTCGCGTAAGTTTTTACGCTTGATAAAAGAAGAAAAATTTGATGAAGCCTTAGCCATTGCTCGTCATCAGGTAGAAAATGGTGCTCAAATCATTGATATTAATATGGATGATGGTTTGATTGATGGAAAAAAAGCCATGGTCAGATTTTTAAACCTTATTGCTGCAGAACCCGATATTTGTCGTGTTCCGATTATGATTGACAGTTCTAAGTGGGAAATCATAGAAGCAGGTTTGCAAGTAGTACAAGGAAAGTGCGTTGTAAATTCCATTTCACTTAAAGAAGGAGAAGAAAAATTTATTAGAGAAGCAACCTTAATAAAACGCTACGGTGCTGCGGTGATTGTCATGGCTTTTGACGAAGTTGGACAAGCAGACAACTACGAAAGACGAATTGAAATTGCAGAACGTTCGTATAAAATATTGGTCGACATTGTCGACTTTGCTTCCGAAGATATTATTTTCGATTTAAATATTTTTCCTGTTGCTACAGGAATGGAAGAACATCGAAAAAATGCAGTCGATTTTATTGAAGCCACACGTTGGGTGCGTCAAAATTTACCAAATGTAAGTGTAAGCGGAGGTGTAAGTAATGTTTCTTTTTCTTTCCGTGGAAACAATACTGTTCGAGAAGCAATGCACTCAGTTTTCTTGTATTATGCTATTCAAGCAGGTATGAATATTGGTATTGTAAATCCGTCTATGTTAGAGGTGTATGACAATATTCCAAAGGATTTGTTAGCACATATTGAAGATGTTATTTTAGACCGAAGAGACGATGCAACCGAACGCTTATTAGACTTTGCAGAAACCGTAAAAGGGGTTAAAAAAGTAGATGATAAAACCGCTTTAGAATGGCGAAATTTATCGGTGCAAGAACGTATTACACACTCTTTAGTAAAAGGGATTGACGCTTTTATTATTGAAGATGCAGAAGCCGCAAGACAGGAAGCCAAAAAACCTTTAGATGTTATCGAAATTTATTTGATGAACGGAATGAATGTAGTTGGCGATTTATTTGGTGCAGGAAAAATGTTCTTGCCACAAGTTGTAAAATCGGCACGTGTCATGAAAAAAGCCGTAGCCTATTTAAATCCGTTTATAGAAGCCGATAAAACATCTGAAGCAAGGGCACTCGGACGTGTTTTAATGGCAACCGTAAAAGGTGATGTGCATGATATTGGTAAAAATATTGTATCGGTAGTTTTGGGGTGTAATAACTATGAAATTATTGATTTAGGAGTTATGGTGCCACCCGAAAAAATTATATCAGAAGCAAAAAAACAAAACGTAGATGCTATTGGTTTAAGTGGATTGATAACACCATCACTGGATGAAATGGTGTATTTAGCCAAAGAAATGGAACGTCAAAATATTGAAGT
>JALWUJ010000024.1 GCA_027080135.1 Flavobacteriaceae bacterium
GATGAAACCGTTGGACCAAAGAAAGCAAGACAGTTTTTAGAAGCTGAAAACGTTTCAGAAAAAGATATTTTACACGTTATTAATATTATTGAAAATATATCTTATAAAGGAGGTAATAGAATTCAAAAATTTAATTCAAAGGAACTTGAAGTTGTTCAAGACGCTGACCGTTTAGATGCTATTGGTGCCATAGGAATTGCAAGGGCTTTTAATTACGGCGGATTTAAAAACCGAAAACTCTACGATCCCGAAATTGCTCCCAATTTAAAAATGACACCCGAAGAATACAAGTCTTCCACAGCACCAACTATCAATCATTTTTACGAAAAACTCTTGTTGTTAAAAGATAAAATGAATACTCAAACGGGTAAAGAAATTGCTCAAAAACGTCATGAATTTATAAAAGAGTTTTTGAAGCAGTTTTATGGAGAATGGGACGGAAAATTATAATTACTCCCCAGGGAATTCAGCACGACGTTTTTCTAAAAAAGCAGTAGTTCCTTCTTTAAAATCTGCGGTTCCAAAACACTTCCCGAAGTTGGAAACCTCTGCATCAAAACCATTTTCTCCTTCTTCAAAACCAGCATTAATAGCACTAATTGCAGCAGCAATAGCAACAGAAGAATTTCGCATTATTTTTGAGGCAGTTTTTTCAACCAAAGGTATTAGTTCTTCTTGTGAGGTAACATGATTTACCAAACCGTAATTTTTAGCGGTTTGTGCATCGATCATTCCTGCGGTCATAATCATTTCCATCGCACGTCCTTTTCCTATTAATTGAGGCAATCGTTGTGTTCCTCCATATCCTGGAATGACACCTAAAGAAACTTCTGGCAATCCCATTTTAGCATTATCACTTGCAATTCTGAAGTGAGCTGCCATGGCTAATTCCAATCCACCACCTAAAGCAAATCCGTTTATAGCTGCTATAACTGGAGTTGAAAGATTTGCTACAAAATCGAATAAAAGAGCTTGTCCTTCTGAAGCTAAACCACTTCCCTCAACTACCGAATAATCGGCAAATTCACTAATATCTGCTCCTGCTACAAAGGCTTTTTCTCCACTTCCAGTAATGATGATAACTTTAGTGGTTTTGTCTTCATCGGCAGCTTTAAAAGCTTGGTGTAACTCGTTGATAGTTTCACGATTTAAGGCATTTAATTTGGAAGGTCTATTGATTGTAATGGTACAAATTCCGTTGTTGGATTCTGAAAGTATGTTGTTGTAATTCATAATAAATATAAAAAATTATTTCACAGAGACACACAAAGAAAACACGAAGTTTCACAAAGGTTTTTGTAGTCTCTTTCCGAGAAACAAAATTACAAAAACGAAGGCTATTTAATAGGTATTCTAACCTTAAATATTGTTCCTGTTTCTTTATCAGAAGTAAATGAAATATCTCCTTTATAGGTTTCAACAATACTTTTAACCATTGCTAAACCTAAGCCCATTCCGCTGGTTTTTGTTGTAAATTTTGGTTCGAAAACTTTATCTTTATGTTCTTCTAAAATCCCGATTCCATTATCTGAAACCTCAACTATTGCAAAACTATTTTTTTCAGAAACCTTTACTTCAATTTTTGGAGATTCGGGTTGTTTTTCGTGAATTGACTGAATACTATTTTTAACCAAATTAGTAATCACTCTAATAAGTTGAATTCTGTCAAACTTGGTAATAATTTTTTCTTTTTCTGAAGAGAAATAGATGTAATTCTCATTAAAAATATCCAGTGCTAACTTTGTAATCTTAACTATATTAAGAGTTTCGTCTTTTTGAGCTGGCATTTGAGCATAGTTTGAAAACGCCGAAGCAATGGAGCTCATCGTATCTATTTGTTGAATTAAACTATGTGTATATTCTTTCATTTTTTGAACAATATCTGGATCGGAAGGATCAAATTTCCGTTCAAAACTCTGAACGGTTAAACGCATAGGAGTCAACGGGTTTTTAATCTCGTGAGCTACTTGTTTTGCCATTTCACGCCATGCAGCTTCTCGCTCATTGGAAGCCAATTTTGCTGCCGAACTTTCCAATTCATCAATCATCTCATTATAGGCTTTTACCAAGGTTGAAATTTCGTTGGATCGAACTGGAATTAATATTTTTTTATTTCGTTTATCAAGCCGGGTTTCCTTTATTTTCTCTGAAATAGTGTTTAAGGTTCGCGTAATGTATTTAGATAAAAAATACGCCAACAATATGGCACTTAAAAGCATAAAAACATAAGCTAGTCCTAATCTTCCGAGGTATTCTTTTAATTCTTTATTTAAAAACTCATCATCTTCAAAATAGGGAAGATTTAAAATAGCAATAGGTTTAAAATGTGCATCTGTGATATAAGAAAATGAAGATTGATATACAAAATCTCCTTCCTTAAATTTTTCGATAAAATGTTTGTCCCTAGAGCCTTTTAATCCGTTAAGTGCTAGTTTTGAAATTTTACTTCGGGTAGAGTCTTTTAAAAAGGAAGCTTTGGAGGAAATAAGCAGGTTTCCTTCTAAATCGTACAAATATATTTCCAACTTATGAATATCTTTAATTTCATAAATTTTATTTTTAAATATTAAGGGAATCCGATCGGTTTCAACAGGATAAGTGGTGTTTTTTAAAACATAATCTATGTTTTCTTTTATAGCTGTTTCTTTTCTAATTAGTCGTTCGCGATGGTAATCATGAGTATTTTCTTTGTACTGGTAAATAGTTACAAAACCAATGAGTATCGAGGCTCCCAACACTAGAAGTATCATCGATAAAAAAATACGTGATCGCAACGATCTTTTAAAAATGCTCATTTGTTTTTATAAAAATTATTCTATAAGTCCATCCCAAATTTCTAAATCATCAATCCATTGATGTTTAGGATTAGCATCTCCATAAATTTGGGTAAGAATTATAAAATCTATTGGTTTTGCATTTCTAGTAGTAGGTCCAAAATGATCTCCAACAACTTGTCCGTTTATTTTCCATAAGGCTCGCCCGTCATCCTCTTCGCTCCAATGCCAAAAATACTCTGTTAAAAACCATTGGTTCAAAGGTACAGGAATATCGTAATTATCTATCTCCCAAATAGAATTTTGAGGATCTTGATCTCCTTGCCAATGCCAATATGGGTTTCCTTGCTGGTCTGTATAGATGTATGAAATTAATCTAAAACCTGTTCCCTCTGCATAATCTTTTGTTTTATATTCAAATAAAGCTCGCCATTTATCAATTTGTGTATTGCTTGTGGCGTCTATTTTCATCCAATATTTTACATACAAATCTTTACGACCATCGAGAATATCTAGGATTTCATACGGACATTGAGTGTCCCCAAGATATTCATAATTTTCTTCCTGATATAAAGTGTTTGTCATCTCACCATTATGACCAATAACTTGTTGTATTTCAGAAAAAACAGCTTGTTTATTATCATCTGAAATATAATGTAAACCACTCTCTTCACTTGCTCCCAATACATCGATAGGCCAACTAAAACCTGTTTCTAAATCGGTTCCTTTAATAATGTCAACATCTAATAAATCAGGATCTGGGGTTTCTTCAATATAAACATTATCCTCAAAACCAGAACTAAAAAGAAGGGTTGGACTATTTGTAGTATCAACCGCATCTGTTTTATTACAGGAATAAGATAGTAGGGTGATTGCTAATAAAAAATTAATTTGTATGATTTTCATTTAACTAAAATTGATGCTTTTTTAAACTTATGGAAACTGCGTAATAAAAAACGAAATTAATTGCATTTAATTATTATTTACCCTCTTCAATAAACAAATAATTTAATTTTAAGGTATTAAAAGCGTCATTAAACTCCTTTATTTCATTGGTAATTAACTTGTCAAATTTCTCCAATTCTAAATTTATTTGTTGCGTCAATTCATTTTTTACAGCAATGTCTTGCTCTGTTGGTGGGAAATCTCCCATACCTACCAAACTATTTAAATGACCTAATTTATTGGTTAATTTAATAGGAAAATTCAGCGGATCCTGACCACTTTTATTCTGAGTTTGATACAATGCTTTTTCAATTTCTGAAAAATCCTCACTCAATTTTTTAGCCTTTTCAACCAAGTCATTTACTTGTTCATCGTCTTTATATTGCTCTTGAAATGTGGTTAACTGTGAGTTTATTTTCCGAATATTTTTAATGGAAGTATGTGCCTTATCAATCGTTTTATTGATATCTGTAATAAAATCGAATTGTTCTTGCATTCCTTTAATATCGCTTTCAGAATTAGGGTTGGCAACAATTTTAAAATCTTGAACAAAACTTTCATCATCTACATTCAACACCACTTTATAATCTCCCGGAACTGCTTTTGGAGCCTGTAAACTTGCCCACCATAAAATCATTCCGTCTAGCTTTTCTGCCGACTTCCCGCGAGTATTCCAAACAAACATATTAGAACCTTCTTTTACTTTAAAATGATCTTTTTTGTTTTTTGTACTTACCGTTTTTATAGTATCGTTTTTAGAATTTAGATAACTCAAACTTATTTCTTTTTCTGAAGGATTTTTTATATAAAAATAAGTCACTACTCCCGAAGGATGATTGGTTCCCGATGTCAAAGATTCTTTGTTAGAATTTCCTCTCATCCGATAAGTATCCTTTGGTTTAAAAAGAATATTCTCTTCATTTTTAACTTCTGAAAGCTGATGAAGCAAACTTAAATCATCCAAAATCCATAGACTTCTTCCTTGTGTTGCCACGATTAGATTATTGTCTTTCACCTTTAAATCGGTAATAGGAACAATCGGTAAATTTAACTGAAGCGGTTGCCAATTAGCACCATCATTATACGAAACATACAAACCTGTTTCGGTTCCTGCGTATAAAAATCCTTTCTTTTTTGGATCTTCTCTAACAACTCTTGTAAAATGTTCACTCGGAATTCCGTTGGTGATTTTTTTCCAAGTTTTTCCGTAGTCATTTGTTTTGTATAAATAAGGAGCAAAATCGCCTGTTTTATATTTTGTTCCAGCGATATAGCATGTTCCTTCATCGTAAACGGAAGGTTCTATACTATTAATCATGATCCATTCTGGCATTCCTTTGGGTGTTACATTTTCCCAAGTTTCGCCTCCATTTCTTGAATTATGAACCAAACCATCATCAGATCCTACCCATAAAATTCCTTCAGTAACTGGAGATTCCGCAGCCGCAAAAATGGTACAATAATATTCTACTGATGTGTTGTCTTGAGTAATCGGGCCTCCCGAAGATTTCAGTTTTGTTGAATCATTTTTGGTTAAATCTGGACTGATGACTTTCCAACTTTGTCCTTCATTTGTAGTTACGTGAACGTGGTTAGAAAAAGTATATAATTTCTTGGTGTTGTGTTTTGAAAAGAACATTGGGAAATTCCATTGAAAACGATATTTCATATCCTCCGCACCGTGCCCCATTGGGTTATCTGGCCAAACACTCACACTTCTAACGGTGTTGGTTTTGTGATTATACCGTGTTAGAAATCCGTCATAACTTCCGCCGTAAACAATATCGTTATTTTCTGGATCAATGGTAATGTGGGCACTTTCTCCTCCTGCAGTCGATTCCCAATCGTCTTCATCGATGCTCCAACCTTCGTTTCGGTGTGTGATTCTAATAGTAGAATTGTCTTGTTGTGCAGCATAAATTCGATAAGGAAACGAATCATCTGTCGTTACTCTATAAAACTGAGCGGTGGGTTGGTTGTGATAAGTGCTCCAAGTATCGCCGCCATCATAAGTGATTTGTGCTCCACCATCGTCACCCATAATCATTCGTTTTGGGTTTTCAGGAGCAATCCATAAATCGTGATGATCTCCGTGAGGTGCATTAAAAGTGCTATATGTTTTTCCTCCGTCGGTGCTTTTATGGTAATTTACATTGAGTACATAAACGACATCTACATCCTCTGGATCTGCATAAATACGGGAGTAATACCAAGCTCTTTGTCTTAATTTACGCTCGCTATTTATATGATTCCATGTTTCTCCACCATCGGTGCTTTTATAAACTCCGCCTTCGTCTTTATTTTCAACAATTGCCCAAACCATGTTGTTATTTACTGGCGAAACGGTTACTCCAATATTTCCTAAAGTATCTTCTGGGAAGCCTTCATTTTTTGAAATTTCTATCCAAGTTTCACCACTATCGGTACTTTTCCAAAGTGCAGAACCTTCGCCACCACTGCTTAAACTATAAGGAGTTCGTCTTACATTCCAAGTAGAAGCGTATAAAATTCTGGGATTGGTAGGATCCATAATTAAATCGACCGCACCTGCATTTTCGTTGACAAATAATTTTTTAGACCATGTTTTTCCGCCGTCTGTAGATTTATAAATACCTCTTTCTGAAGTAGGTTTGTAAATATTCCCTAAAACCGCTGCAAAAACAATATTGTAATCTCTAGGATGTATCACAATTCTAGGAATGTGACGACTTTTTTCCAAACCGATATGCTCCCAAGTTTTTCCTGCATTTTCAGTTTTCCAAACACCATATCCCGAAGAAACATTTCCTCTTACGGTAGATTCTCCACCACCAACATACATAACATTTGGGTCGCTAGCACTTACAGCAATGGAGCCAATAGAACCTCCAAAAAATCCATCCGAAATATTTTCCCAAGCTCTTCCACCATCTTCTGTCTTCCAAACTCCACCACCAGTTGCTCCAAAATAAAACAAATTAGGTTTGTTGGGAACTCCAGTTACGGCAGCACTTCTTCCGCCTCGAAAAGGGCCGAGTAAACGATATTCCATAGCATCGTAAAGCGACTCATCGTAGTTTTGAGAAAAGATGTTTTCGGAAGTAATTCCGAGTAAAAAAAGGAGTAAAATTCCAGCGAAATTAAAGCGTGTTGGTTTCATAATCTTTAAAAATTTATTAAAGATATGGAATTTTAAACTGAAACCTATCTTGGATTTATTAATCTTCTAAACGAATGTGTTTTAACACCTCTAAATCTTTATCACCATAAGGAATGTTATTTAAAATATATTCAATCGCTTCAATTCTTGCACGCGTTTTTCGGTTGGCTTTAATTACTTTCCAGGGAGCAATTTCGGTGTTGGTTTTAGCAAACATTTCCTTTTTATAATGCGTATAATCGTCCCAAAGTTCTAATGCTTTTTGATCTACAGCACTAAATTTCCACTTTTTAATCGGACTCGAAATAATATCTTGAAAACGTTTTTCTTGTTCGCTTTTTGAAATGGAAAAATAAAACTTAATCAAACGCACTCCAGATTCAGTAATCATACGTTCAAAATCGTTTACCTGATTCATAAAAACTTCATATTCTTCCTTAGTGCAAAAACCATTTACAGGCTCTACAATCGCTCTGTTATACCAACTTCTGTCAAATAAAACCATCGTGCCTTTCATAGGTAATAAATTGATATACCGCTGGAAATACCACTGCCCCATTTCCTCATCGGTGGGTTTTGGTAAAGCGACCACTTTAAACTCACGAGGATTTAAATGCTCGGTTGTTCTACGAATCGCGCCCCCTTTTCCGGCAGCATCACGCCCTTCAAAAACAATGACGATTTTTTCATCGTTTTTCTTTACCCATTTCTGAAGTTTTATTAATTCCTCTTGTAATTGAGTAAGTCGAGATTCGTATTTAATATACCGTAAAGCCCTTGAAATTGAAGGGTTTTCACGAGATAAAAAATGCTTTAGAGCTTTCTTTTTGTTTAAAAGAGCTAAGTCTTTTTCTGAAATATCATCCTTCATAATTACTTTGCTTTACAGACCTGTGGTAACGTTGTACAATGTTTGGATCGGGAAGTAATTCTACTCCAGAATCTCCTTTTCCTTCATAATCAAACCGAGAAAGTATGTACCGAATACTCTCCAATCGTGCTTCTTTTTTATTGTTAGTTTTTATAATAATCCAAGGGCTAAATGTAGTGTGTGTATTGCCAAACATTTGGTTTTTATAATAAGTATAATCGTCCCAACGTTTTTGACCTTCTTGATCTACAGGGCTGAATTTCCAACGCTTTAAAGGGCTTGCCAAACGAGATTCAAAACGTTTGATTTGCTCATCTTTGGTTACCGAAAACCAGAATTTTATTAGTATCACACCATCTTCATAAAGCATGTGTTCAAACTCTGGCACTTGAATCATAAATTTATCGTATTGCTCTTTGGTACAAAAACCCATTACTGGTTCTACCACTGCACGATTGTACCAAGATCTATCGAAGAAAACGAGCTCTCCAGGATTGGGCATTTCTTTAATATAACGTCTAAAATACCATTGTCCTTGCTCTACTTCGGTAGGTTTGGCAAGTGCAACAACCCTTCTAGTACGAGGGTTTAAGTGCTCTGTCATTCTTCTTATTGAACCTCCTTTTCCAGAAGCATCACGCCCTTCAAAAATGATACAAACTCTTTTTTTGTGTTTGGTCACCCATTTCTGAAGATTCACCAATTCGGACTGTAATTGAAACAGTTGTTTTTCGTACTCCAAATCGTAAATAATCTCTGCTAGTTTTTTTTCACTAACCTCTGCTTTTAATCGTTCGAAAAACTCCTTTTTGTCAATTTCTCCATTGATCAATCCTATAAAATCTTCTCTTGCTAACATAGATTTTCATTATAAAACATAAAGGTCTTAATTTTTTTAGAATTAAAAGCTGAGTTAAATCAGTTATTTTACTAAATATTATGTTTTTCTGAAAAAATAACCTTCATTTTGCTAATTATGTTGTTAATTTAAAGACTAAATCAGAATTATGAATAAAACGATTTTCATTATTTTCTTCGGAATTATAAATACTCCAATTCTTATGGCACAACAAACAACACCCAAATTAGCATTCCTTGAAAAATGGGAAAATTCTAAAAATTATTTATTAGAAATAGCCGAAGCAATGCCCGAAGAAAATTACGATTTTAAACCTACGGAAAGAGAAATGAGTTTTGGTGAACAATTGCTTCATATTAAACAAAATATGGATTGGTTGAGTACTTCATATTTTACTTCTGAAACCTATAAAAAAGAAGAAAACGCTCAACAAAAAAGTAAAGCTGAAATCATTTCTGAATTAAAAAAATCATTCAATAGAGTTTCAGAAATCCTAAAAAATACTTCCGACGAAAGCCTTCAAGAGACCGTTGAATTTTTCGCTGGACCCAAAAGTAAATTGCAAATTTTAAATTTATTGCAAGACCACGTCACGCATCATCGAGGGCAAATTATTGTTTATTTGAATTTAAAAGAAGTGAAACCTCCTAAATACATAGGTTGGTAATTATGGATACTATTTACTTTAAATCACCCCTTGGAATTTTAGAAATTAAAGGAAATCAAGATGGATTATCTTCGCTTCATATTATGGATTCTGAAGAAAAGCCAACTAAAGAAATCCCTAAACATCTTCAAAAAACTGTTACTCAGCTTAAAGAATATTTTGAAGGTACCCGAACCGAGTTCAACTTAAAATTAAACCCACAAGGAACCGAATTTCAAAAAAGAGTTTGGGAAAAATTACAGGAAATTCCTTTTTCAAAAACGGTTTCTTATCAAACTATTGCCAATAGATTGGGCGATCCAAAAGTGATAAGAGCTGCAGCTTCGGCTAACGGAAAAAACCCAATTGCGATTATTATTCCTTGTCATCGTGTGATTGGAAAAGACGGATCTTTAACAGGATTTGCAGGAGGATTGCATCGTAAAAAATGGTTATTGGATCACGAGTGCCCTGTGAAGCAGCAAAGTTTGTTTTGATTTAATAATTTTCATTACCTTTATATTTCCTCCCCGATTAGAAATATATAATTATGTTAAAACGTATTAAACTAGAAAACATCTTGTTTCTAGATATTGAAACCGTCCCTTTGTATGAAAACTTTTCAGATTTAGATGAAACCGCCCAACAACTTTGGGAACAAAAAACCAACTACCAACGAAAAGAGGAATTTACTCCAGCTGAGTTTTACGACCGAGCGGGAATCTGGGCAGAATTTGGAAAAATAGTCTGTATTTCGGTGGGCTATTTTGTGTTTAATGGTGATGTTCGGAATTTTAGAGTGACTACTTTTCATGGAGAGGAAATTACCATTCTACAAGAATTTAAAACTCTTCTCGAAACTCATTACAACAAGCCTTATCATTTGCTTTGTGCTCATAATGGAAAGGAATTTGATTTCCCCTTTATCGCACGTCGAATGATTATTAACCGAGTTGATATTCCGTTTAAGCTAAATCTCTTCGGAAAGAAACCTTGGGAAGTTCCACATTTAGATACTCTAGAATTGTGGAAATTTGGAGATTATAAAACCTATACTTCGCTTAAGTTAATGACGCATGTTTTAGGAATTCCATCCCCTAAAGACGACATCGACGGCAGTGAAGTTCGTGATGTTTTTTATAAAGAAAATGATATTGATCGGATCATTCGGTATTGCGAAAAAGATACCATTGCAGTGGCTCAGATTATTTTACGTCTTCGGAATGAGGAGATTTTGGTGGAGGATGAGATTCTTTCTGTTTAAAAAGATAGACCGCAGATGACTCGGATTCTACAGATTATCGCGGATTTTGTTAGTGAATTTTAATCTTTATATTTCAATTAAAAAGTTATTTCACAGAGTTGCTCAAAGAAAACACAGAGATACACAAAGAAAAGGTTTTAGAATTTACCATTTAACAAAATTAAATCCTCCGTGTTCTTTGTGAAAACCTTAGTGTTCTTTGTGGTTAAATAATAGTATCTTTACCTCATGCTTAAAAACAAATCATACAATCTTTCTGAAATGCCTTGGGTTCTTATTCCAGGGTTGTAAGTGTGCTTGTTTTTACTTCGTTTATCTAAATATTCTAGATTGCAACTCGTAACTTGAATAACTTTCTTTACTAATAATTATTAATATAAGATACCCGCTTTCTCGGGCATAAAAATGAAAAAAATCATCGTATTAGGCGCTGGAATGGTAGGTAGTACCATCGCTATAGACCTTAGCAAAAATCATAAAATCACCTTAACAGATTTTAGTCAAAAAGCATTAGACAAAGCTTTTAAAAAATGCGACAAATTAAATACACAAATTTTAGATGTGACTGATAAAGAAACCCTTCAGAAAACAATTCAATCTTTCGACTTGGTAGTTTGTGCTGTCCCTGGATTTTTAGGATTTGAAACCTTAAAATCTATTATTGAAGCAGAAATGAACGTTATTGATATTTCTTTCTTTTCAGAAAACTCTTTAGAATTAGACACACTTGCCAAAGAGAAAAATGTAACTGCCATCGTAGATTGTGGAGTCGCTCCCGGAATGGATAACATTATTTTAGGTTACGAAAATGAAAACTTAAAGCTTACTGATTTTGAATGTTTGGTAGGTGGATTACCCAAAGTAAAAAAATGGCCTTTTTGTTACAAAGCTCCTTTTTCTCCTATTGATGTAATTGAAGAATATACCCGCCCAGCACGTTATGTGGAAAACGGAAAAATGATTACCCGTGATGCTTTAACCGATTGTGAATATATCGATTTTGATAAAGTCGGAACTTTGGAATCTTTCAATTCAGATGGGCTTCGTTCGATTATTTTTACGATGCCACACATTAAAAATATGAAAGAAAAAACCTTGCGTTATCCCGGTCATGTTGAGTATGTAAAAGTTTTAAAAGAAAGTGGTTTTTTTAATTCGGAAGAAATTGAAATTAACGGAACTAAAATTTCACCCTTAAATTTCACATGTAAAATTTTATTCAACGAATGGAAACTTGGTGAAACTGAAGAAGAACTTACTGTGATGCGAGTAACCGTAAAAGGGAAAAACAAAAACGGTGAAACCGAAGAAATAGTTTACAATCTTCACGACGAATATTGTATTGAAACACAGACTTCCTCTATGGCAAGAACTACAGGTTATACGGCAGCTTCGGCAGCTAATTTGTTTTTAGATGGTTTGTTTACCGAGAAAGGAGTTTTTCCGCCAGAATTAGTTGGGAAACATGAAAATTGCTTCTATTATATTATCGATTATTTAAAAGACAGAAATATTCATTATGTAAAAACTTCAAGAATATTGTAGAGAATCCTATCTTTGAAAGATGCCAACAGAAACCTTACTCAACATAAGAAACCTCAACATTTCCTTTGGGAATAAAAAACAGTTTGTGGAGGTAGTTCACGATATTTCTTTTGATATTTCTGAAAATGAAATCTTGGGAGTTGTAGGTGAATCTGGTTCTGGAAAGTCGGTGACTTCTCTTGCAATTATGGGATTGCTTGCCGAAAAAACTTCTAAATTAAATGGTGAGATTCTGTTTAAAGGAAAGGATCTTTTAAAAGAAAAGTCCGAAACTATAAGAAAGCTTCGCGGTAAAGAAATTG
This sequence comes from Flavobacteriaceae bacterium, assembly GCA_027080135.1. Taxonomy (GTDB): domain Bacteria; phylum Bacteroidota; class Bacteroidia; order Flavobacteriales; family Flavobacteriaceae; genus Marifrigoribacter. The sequence continues at coordinate 12,346 of JALWUJ010000024.1, forward strand.
CGATGATATTTCAGGAACCTATGAGTGCTTTAAATCCTTCTATTAAGTGTGGTGTTCAGGTTTCCGAAATCATGCAGCTTCATTTAAACTACTCCACTTCCAAAGCAAAAAAAGAAACTCTTTCGTTATTTGAAAAAGTGAAACTTCCTCGCCCCAATGAAATTTTCAATAGTTATCCCCATCAAATTAGTGGCGGACAAATGCAACGGGTAATGATTGCAATGGCGATTGCTTGTAAACCTAAATTATTGATTGCCGATGAGCCTACAACGGCTTTAGATGTTACGGTTCAGAAAGAAATATTATTGTTGTTGAAAGAGATTCAGAAAGAAACAAAAATGAGTATGCTTTTTATCTCTCACGACTTAGGATTGGTTTCAGAAATTGCAGACCGAGTCGTGGTGATGTACCAAGGAAAAATTGTGGAAAAAGGAGGTGTGTTAAGCTTATTCAAAACACCTAAAGAAGAATATACCAAAGCATTATTGGCTTCACGTCCTAGTTTAGATGTGCGATTAAAAGAATTACCAACCATAGCATCACTTGCAGATAAAAGTTTTCATTCTGAAGAAATTACAGCCCAACAACGGGCTTTAAAACATAAAAAAATGTACACCCAAGCACCTTTATTAGAGGTGTTAAATTTAAAAAAAGAATACTATTCCAATGCGGGATTATTCAGAAAAAACAATGTTTTAAAAGCGGTAAACGAGGTCAGTTTTAAAGTTTTTGAAGGCGAAACTTTAGGCTTGGTAGGCGAATCGGGTTGTGGAAAATCTACCTTAGGAAAAACTATTCTTCAATTAGAAAAAGCTACTTCGGGAAGTATTAAATATCGAGGAAAAGAACTAACTAAATTATCATCTTCGGAAATTAGAACGCTTCGGAAGGAAATACAACTTATTTTTCAAGACCCTTATTCTTCCTTAAACCCCAGAATGTTAATTGGAGAAGCTATTTTGGAACCTATGGAAGTTCACAGTATTGGAAAAAATCAACGGGAACGAAAAAAGAAAGTTTTAGAAGTTTTAAAACGAGTTGGATTGGACGAAAGTTATTTTAATCGGTATCCGCATGAGCTTTCAGGAGGACAACGACAAAGAGTTGGAATTGCTAGAACGGTTGCAATGGAGCCTAAATTGGTAGTTTGTGATGAGTCTGTTTCGGCATTGGATATTTCGGTGCAAGCGCAAGTTTTAAATTTATTGAATGAGTTAAAAGACGATTTTGGTTTTACCTATATATTTATTTCTCACGATTTGTCGGTGGTAAAATTTATGGCAGACCAGTTGTTGGTCATGAAAGACGGAAAAATTGAAGAATTAGGTGATGCCGATGAAATTTATGCCAACCCCACAAAAGAATATACTAAAGCTTTGATTGATGCAATTCCGAAGGGAATTTGAAATATTGTATATTTAGCTAACACCAAATTTTTAATAATTATGAAATCAATACAAATTTTATTAATATCAAGCCTTTTGTTTTCTTTTGGATGCCAAGAGAATAAAAACGCTACTAAAAAAGCAGAAGCCAATTCTTTCAAGAAACCAACCTCAAAAAAAACAATAGACCTTTCTCATGAATTTTCTAAGGAAACCATTTATTGGGTAACTGCAAAAGAGTTTGAATTAGACACTGTTTTTAAAGGAAAAACCGACAAAGGATTTTACTATTCTGCCAATAATTTTACAACAGCAGAACATGGAGGAACTCATATAGATGCACCTATTCATTTTGTTGAAGGAGGGCAATCGGTAGATGAAATTCCTTTGGAAAAGTTAATGGGAAATGCGATAAAAATTGACGTTTCTTCAAAAGCACTCAACAACCCTGATTATTTAATAACTATTGAAGATTTTACTAATTGGGAAGCAAAACACCAACAAGAAATTCCAAAAGGAAGTATCGTTTTATTAGAAACAGGATATTCGAAATTTTACCCAGATAAATTAAAGTATTTAGGAACCAATCAACGTGGTCCTGATGCTATAAAACTTCTTCATTTTCCGGGACTTTCTCCTGAAGCAGCAGAATGGTTAATAGAGAACCGAAAAATTAATGCAATAGGATTGGATACTCCAAGTATCGATTATGGTCAGTCAGAATATTTTAAAAGCCATGTGATTCTTCTTTCAGAAAACATTCCAGCTTTCGAAAATCTTACTAATCTTGACCAATTACCCGAAAATAACTTTAAAGTAATTGCATTACCGATGAAGATTAAAGGTGGAAGTGGTGGTCCGCTACGAATTGTTGCCATAGTAAACAACTAATTTATTCTATAAAAAAACCCGTTCTAACCTCACAAAGAACGGGTTTTACCTTTATCTGTTTTAATTCAGATTGGGGCTAAAAATTAAATAGAGTATTATATACTAACCAATTAATAATACTTTTTTTGCTAAATAAAGAACATTTTTAAGTAGGTAATATGTTTCTTTAAATGCGGCATTCAATTTTTTCATAAGTAGTTTAAATTCTATTTATTTGGGAGTGCTAATATGAAGAAATATTTTTATTTATTACGTTAAAAAGCTATATTATTCGATATAATACACATATTTTTAACATTTTTATTGTCAATTCAGGATATTAAAATTTCATTTCAGGAATTTCACCTTCGACAATAAGGTTTCCTTGGGTTGATTCTTTGATTACTTCAACACTAACTCCTGGTGCTCTTTCTAACAATCGAAATGAGTTATTTTCAATACTCATTACAGCAAGGTTACTTACAATCTTTTTTACACAGTTCACTCCTGTTAATGGTAAGCTACATTTTGTAAGTAATTTTGATTCTCCTGATCTATTGGTGTGCATCATTGCTACAATAATATTTTCGGCTGATGCCACTAAATCCATAGCACCACCCATCCCTTTTACCATTTTTCCTGGTATTTTCCAATTGGCAATATCTCCGTTTTGCGAAACTTCCATTGCCCCGAGAATCGTTAAATCTACGTGCTGTCCACGAATCATAGAAAAGCTCATCGCCGAATCAAAAAACGAAGCTCCAGGCAAAGTGGTAATAGTTTGTTTTCCAGCATTGATTAAATCTGGATCTTCTTCTCCTTCAAAAGGGAAAGGTCCCATACCCAATACTCCATTTTCACTTTGAAAATCTACTTCGATGTCTTTACGTACAAAATTGGCAACCAAAGTTGGTATTCCAATTCCTAAATTTACATAGTAACCGTCTTTTACTTCCTTCGCAATACGTTGTGCGATTTGTTCTTTAGATAGTGCCATTATTCTCTTGTTCTTACGGTTAATTGTTCAATTCTCTTTTCGTATTTCTTTCCTTGAAAAATACGTTGTACAAATATTCCTGGAATATGAATTTGATTGGGATCTAAAGTTCCAACAGGAACCAATTCTTCTACCTCAGCAACAGTAATTTTTGCAGCTCCACACATATTTGGGTTAAAGTTTCTTGCACTTCCTTTAAAGACTAAATTCCCAGCAGCATCCCCTTTCCAAGCTTTTACAAAGGCAAAATCTGCTTCGAAAGCTTTTTCTAAAATGTGCATTTTTCCGTGAAATTCTCTGGATTCTTTTCCTTCGGCTACTTCGGTTCCGTAACCTGCAGGTGTGTAAAAAGCGGGAATTCCACTTTGTGCTGCTTGGCAACGTTGGGCTAAAGTCCCCTGTGGAATTAACTCTACATCCAATTCACCACTTAACATTTGGCGTTCAAATTCTGCATTTTCTCCTACATAAGAAGAAATCATTTTTCGGATTTGTTTTTTCTGAAGCAATAAACCCAAACCGAAATCACATACTCCTGCATTGTTGGAAATACAGGTTACATCTTTAACATTTTTTCGTACTAATTCGGCAATAGAATTTTCTGGGATTCCACTTAATCCAAAGCCTCCTAACATAAAAGTCATTCCGTCTTTTATGCCTTGGCAAGCTTCTTTAACATTAGAAACTGTTTTATTAATCATAGGGAATAAATTTTCAATAAAAATAAGGAAAAGAGATTAGATTTTATTGAGAAGTGATAAAAGTATTTAGTTAAAATTCGTCTGGGTCTTCAAACTCAGAACTTTGTTGTTCTTCTTTCCATTTTTCACAATCGGTTTCGATAGAAAGATCTTTTGGGACTTCAAATTCTTCTTTTGAAATATGAAGCTCTTCATTGGCATAACATTCTTTCATATAATTAGCCCATATTGGCAATGCCATTGAAGCTCCTTGTCCGTATGTGATAGACCCAAAATGTGTTGAACGGTCTTCGCCACCTACCCAAACTCCAGTAACTAAATTGGGTACTGAGCCCATAAACCAACCGTCACTTTGGTTTTGAGTAGTACCTGTTTTTCCAGCAATAGGGTTTGTAAATTCCCAAGGATAGCCAGTAATTATTCGTTTGTAAACAGGTGTATTCCCCCATTTAGTTCTTAAACGTTGTCCTGACCCAGATTGAGTAACTCCTTCCATTAAACTTACAGTTACATAGGCTGCTTCTTCGCTTAAAACATCTCTTGTTTCAGGAACATTTTGGTATAAGATGGTTCCGTTTTTATCTTCAATTCTTGTAATTAAAGAGGGTTTAATATAAACTCCTTTATTTACAAATGTACTATGAGCACCTACCATTTCATATAGTGAAACATCGGGAGTTCCTAACGCAATAGATGGAGCAGCTGGAATATTTTTGGTATCTATTCCCATTTTCGAAACTAGTGTTAATACAGGTTCTGGTCCTACTCTGTCTATTAATCTTGCTGTTACCGTATTTATAGATTGAGCCAAAGCTTGTTTTAAAGTAACAAAACCTCCATATTTTCCTCCAGAATTTTTTGGAGTCCAAGGTTTTATTAATCCATATTTTCCTGCCGGAATTGTATGTAAAGTGTTGGGTACAGTATCACATGGCGACATATGCATCTGATCAATAACAGTGGCATAAACAAAAGGTTTAAATGTAGAACCGATTTGACGTTTCCCTTTTTTAACCATATCGTATTTAAAATGCTTAAAATCGATACCGCCAACCCAAGCTTTTACCTCTCCTGTTTGAGGTGTCATAGACATTAATGAGGCTTGTAAAATAGATTTGTGATAACGTATAGAGTCCATTGGAGTCATTATTGTATCAATATCTCCCTTCCAGGAAAAAATTCGCATTTTAGTTTTTATATAAAAACTCTTTTTAATTTCTTTATCAGATTTTCCTTGTTTTTTCAATTCACGCCATCGGTCACTACGTTTCATTGCTGAATTTAGAATTTGATCTATTTCAGATTTTGTTACATCTCTAAAAGGAGCGGTTTTGTTTTTTTTATTTTGTCTATCAAATTCTTTTTGAAGGTTTTTCATATGTGTATCAACAGCCAACTCTGCATAGCCTTGCATTTTAGAATCAATGGTAGTATAAACTTTTAAACCATCGCTATAAATATTGTATTGAGACCCATCTGATTTAGGGTTTTCTTTAATCCAATCGTGCATAAATTCTCGAACATATTCTCTAAAATAAGTTGCAATTCCTTGATCGTGTCCTTGTGGTGTAAAATGAATTTCTAACTCGGTGGCTTGAAGTGAATCTTTTACTTCTTCTGAAATAAAATCGTATTTCGCCATTTGTGATAGCACTACATTTCTTCTGTTTTTAACCCCTTCAGGATTCCGAACAGGGTTATACAGTGATGAGTTTTTAAACATTCCTACCAATATTGCAGATTCGGAAAGGGTTAATTCGGAAGGAGGTTTATCAAAATAAATATGTGCTGCAGATTCTATTCCAATGGCTTGATTTAAAAAGTCGTATTCGTTGAAGTACATGGTAAGAATTTCTTCTTTAGTATATCGTTCCTCAAGTCGAGTAGCAATAATCCATTCCTTTAATTTTTGAACAACTCTTTCCACAATGTTTTTTGAAGCTTTTTCGGTAAAAAATAATTTTGCTAGTTGTTGGGTAATGGTACTTGCACCTCCTTTGCTTCCCAAAAAGGCTACAGCTCTAAGGGTTCCTCGAGCATCAATTCCTGAGTGATCAAAAAAACGAACATCTTCAGTTGCTACTAAAGCATTTATTAAATGTGGAGGTAATTCGTTAAAATGAACTGGTGTTCGATTTTCTTTGTAAAATTTTCCAAGAGTTATTCCGTCTGAACCTATAATTTCGGTTGCTAAGTTCTTTTCTGGATTTTCTAAAATGGTTTCGTCGGGAATACTCCCAAATACTCCCCAAGATGCCATTAAGAAAATAAAAATAACTAATAATATTCCTATTGAAAATAACTTCCAAAAAGTTTTTATATGACGACTATTATCGTTTGTAGATTTTATTTTTTTTGTGCTTGTACGTTTTGCCATAAAAGTTAATCGTGCTGAGTTTCTTCAATGCTTATTCCAATATCAGTAATCCCTTCAAGAAGTTTAACGCCTGCTACATTTCCGTTATTGCGTACTGCTTGTGAGATTTTTAATTTATAAGTTCCTTCTTCTGTAAATGATACATTTTCTTTGTACCATAATTTATTTTCTTTTACACTACCAATTCCTGTGCCAAGCCATGAGCCATCTGGATTTGCCATTTTATATTCTAAAGTATCTGTAATTATTTTTCCATGAGGGAAGTACATTTGAGTAATAATAAAAATGTTATTGTATTTATAATCGTTAGTATTGCGGAGGTTTATATAAAGGTTATAGGTTTTTAATGAATCTAGTTGAGGTAAATCAAAATTAATAACATCTTCTTTATTCCAAGCTCCTGAAACCGAATAATTTTTACTAAAAACTGTCTTGGAGTCACAAGAAAAAACCAAAAATGATACAACAGGTATGAAAAAATATTTAAGCATTCTTTTTGGGGTTTTTATTTCGGTTTTGGGTGTTGTGAATGTTTTGAGAACGATTTTTGTTTTTGTTTTGGTTTCTGTTTTTATTACGATTGTTTCTTCTACGATTATTGTTTTTTTGTTTTGGTTTGTCAAAACGAGTTAAACTATCTTGACCAACCACATTTTCAAAGATTTTATTATCAGAAACTTTTTCTTCAATAGCATAATCTTCTAAACTATAAACTTTCTTTCCTTTTTTGTTTAAAGCTATAATTTCATTGGCTTTTTCTACACTTATTTGTATCCAATTTACACTTTGTTTTTCATAACCATACCAAAGAATTCGTTTAAAAATATCTGTTTTTTGGCAAATAGCAATTCCTTTTTCAGTATGTAGTTTTACATCGCTTTTGGGAATATCTTTTAAGGCATCCAGATAGGTGTCTAACTCATAATTTAAACAACATTTAAGTTTTCCGCATTGCCCTGCTAATTTTTGTGGGTTTAATGAAAGTTGTTGATATCGAGCTGCAGAAGTTTTAACCGATCTAAAATCTGTTAACCAAGTTGAACAACAAAGTTCACGACCACAAGAACCTATTCCTCCCAAACGAGCTGCTTCTTGTCGGAAACCCACTTGTTTCATTTCTACTCGAGTACTAAATGCACTGGCAAAATCTCTAATTAATTGCCTAAAATCTACGCGTTCTTCGGCAGTATAATAAAAAGTGGTTTTAGAACCATCTCCTTGATATTCGATATCAGAAATTTTCATTTTCAATCCTAAATGAATTGCAATTTCACGGGAACGTTTTTGTATTTCGGGTTCTTTGGCTCTTACTTTTTGCCAAATATCAATATCTTTTTGTGTGGCTTTACGGTATATTTTAGGGAGTTCTTCTACATTTTCTTTTATTTTTTTCTTCTTCATTTGTACCTTTACCAATTCACCTGTTAAGGTTACAATACCAATGTCATGCCCTGATTGGGCTTCTGTTGCTACTACATCGCCCATATACAAAGGTAGGTTTTCCGAATTTTTATAAAAGTGTTTTCTTCCGTTTTTAAAACGAACTTCCACTCCTTTAAAGGGTTCTTGGTCTCCAGGTAAGGACATATTAGAAAGCCAGTCAAAAACCGTTAATTTGTTACAACCGTCTTTCCCACAAGTACCATTGTTCTTACATCCTTTTGGTTGTCCATTAGCACCAGTACTACAACTTGTACAGCCCATAAATATTATATAAAATGCTCTTTGTTTTAAAAGAGACGTAGATTAAACATAACGAAATCTTTTGCGATTTCATATAAGGAGTAAAGATATTAATTCTCTACAAACCTACTTAATGTATTTTCATTTTTATTTTGCGGCACTAACAAAGAAATAGTACCTTAGCCTACTAACAATTTTTATAATTAAGACTGAATCATGAGCAAAGAAAAAGACGCAAAATTAAAAGCATTACAACTTACATTAGATAAATTAGATAAAACTTACGGCAAAGGAACCGTAATGAAAATGGGTGATGTTGTTGTTGAAGAAATGGATGTAATACCAACAGGATCTTTAGGATTGGATGTTGCTTTGGGTGTTGGCGGATATCCAAGGGGTAGAGTTGTTGAAATATATGGACCTGAATCTTCGGGTAAAACAACACTAACATTACATGCTATCGCTGAAGCACAAAAAAACGGTGGGATTGCTGCTTTTATTGATGCAGAACATGCTTTTGACCGTTATTATGCTGAAGCTCTAGGTGTAGATGTAGAAAATTTAATTATTTCGCAACCCGATAATGGTGAACAAGCATTAGAAATTGCGGACAATTTAATTCGTAGTGGAGCTATAGATATAATTGTCATAGACTCGGTTGCTGCATTAACTCCTAAAAGTGAAATTGAAGGCGAAATGGGAGACTCTAAAATGGGGCTTCACGCACGATTAATGTCACAAGCCCTTCGAAAACTTACAGGGTCTATAAGTAAAACCAATTGTACAGTAATTTTTATAAACCAACTTCGTGAAAAAATTGGAGTAATGTTTGGAAATCCTGAAACTACAACTGGAGGGAATGCTCTTAAATTTTATGCTTCAGTTAGGGTAGATATTCGTCGTTCTACACAAATAAAAAATACTGGTGGTGAAGTTTTAGGGAATAAAACCCGAGTTAAAATTGTTAAAAATAAAGTAGCTCCACCTTTTAAGATGGTAGAATTTGATATTGTTTACGGAAAAGGAATCTCAAAAGTTGGAGAAATTATTGACCTTGGGGTTGATTTTGAAATAATCAAAAAAAGTGGCTCATGGTTTAGTTATGACGATACCAAATTAGGTCAAGGAAGAGAAGCGGTAAAAACTCTTTTACTAGATAATCCTGAACTTATGGACGAGTTGGAACAAAAAATAAAAGAAGTTATTGTCGCAGAAAGACAATAATTTTTTTCCACATACGCAACCTATTTGTAAATTAGGCATCTACACATCGTAGTTACCCATAATTATTATGGTTGCTTATTTTTTACTTTACAAATTTATTCAACTTAATGTGTAATAATTTCGGTACTACGTTTGACATTAGAAAAGCTCATATTAAATTGTAAGAAGCAAGATTTAAAATCACAAGAAGAACTTTACAAACGTTTTTCAGGAGTTTTATTTTCGGTTTGTCTAAAATATTCTCCCAATTATCACGAGGCAGAGGATAATTTACAAGACGCATTTATTACAATTTTTAAACGTATAGAGCAATTTAAAGGAAAAGGTTCGTTTGAGGGATGGTTAAAACGAGTTACGGTAAACACAGTTTTACAAAAATACCGTAAGCAAAAGGTTTTTAAACTGACCAATGAAGAGCAGTTGGAAGAAGAAGCTGTTGTTGAGGTAGAAGACAATGCAATTCCGTTGGATTATTTATTAAAAATAGTCCAGGAGTTACCAGACCGATACCGATTGGTTTTTACCATGTACGTATTAGATGATTATTCGCACAAGGAAATTTCGGAAATGGTGGGAATTTCAGTGGGAACCTCAAAATCCAATCTGGCAAGAGCTAGAGGAATTTTAAAAACAAAAGTTGAAGCCTATAAGCTTGAAAATAAAAATTAAAATAAGACACCTGCTTTTGTAGGTAATTATGAAGAAATATAAAAACATAGACGAACTTTTTAAAAAGCAATTCAATAATTTTGAAGCGGCTCCTTCTCCTCGTGTTTGGGAAAATATTGAAGCCCAATTAAAAGAAGAAGATGACAGAAAAGTAATTCCTCTTTGGTTTAAGTTAGGCGGAATTGCAGCCTTACTTGCTTTGTTGTTTACGATTGGAAATTCAGTTTTTAATCCTTCAAACAACAACACTTCTGCTCCTATTGTTACGAGAGATGCTACTGAAATTAAGAAAGAAAACACAGAAGAAAACAAGCTTCAAAACAATATAATTAACGAGAAAGATTATAACGAAAAAATTGCTTCGGAAGACAAAGTAAATAAAACTGAAATTACTAACAAAAATTCTGAAAAATCACATTCTAATAATAATTCGACGATTGATAAAACTCGAATTGCTTCAGAAAATACAAACGAGAAAGTTTTAGAAAAAGCTCCTTCAAGAATTAACAATAATTCAATTACAAACGCTTCAGATAAAGTAGGGGTTGCAAGCGTAGAAGAAAATAAGAGTGTTTCAGAAAAGAAAAATGAAGACTTTTTTAATAAGAACACCTCCATAGATTCAAATAAAGTAGCCGTTGCTTCCGAAGAAGTAAATAAAAGCAACAATTCTTTAGAAAGTGATTCTTCAGAAAATAAATTAGAAGAAAATAAGAAATCTATTTTCGATGCTATTGATGAAACTTCAAAAGAAGAGGTTGCTACTATTACAAAGGACAACAAACCTGATAATCGTTGGGATGTAGCTCCAAATGTGGGACCAATTTATTATAGTTCGTTAAGTGAAGGGTCTTCTATAGATCCTGCTTTTTCAGATAACCCAAAAAATAGTAACCTTACAATTGCTTACGGAGTAAATGTGAGTTATCACCTAAATAAACGTTTGAGTATTCGGTCAGGACTTAGCAATGTAAATTTAAGTTATTCTACTACTGGTCTCGATTTAGGTACAGGACCAGTTGCGGCATCAACAAGTAGTATCGATTATCCTACACGTGGAAATGTAACAATTGTGGTGGATAAAGGAACTTTAATAAATCAAAATCCTGATGGTGAATTTGGTGATGTTTCACCTAAATCTACTTCGGGTGAAGTGGTGTTAAGCCAAGATTTAAGTTATTACGAAGTACCCTTAGAATTAAAATATGCGGTATTAAATAAGAGGTTTGGAATTAATGTTATTGGGGGATTTAGTACTTTATTTTTAGGAAATAATGAAGTTTCGGTAGATGCAGGAAACTTTAATGATGTTTTAGGTGAGGCAAATAATTTATCATCTCTCAGTTTTACAACTAACCTTGGATTGGGTTTGAATTATAGTTTTTCTAAAAAGTTAATGTTTAATATTGAGCCTATGTTTAAGTATCAGCTCAATCCGTACACAGATACATCTGTTGACTTTAAACCATACTATATAGGAATATATAGTGGTTTGAGTTTTAAATTTTAGTTTAGGTTAAGTTAGTTGGGTTTGCTAACCACAAACCTGTTAAAGAAAACCATCTTACGCCATAGGATGGTTTTTTTATAATTTTTTATAAAGAAGGATTTTTGAGTTCGTTTAAAATAATCTCTCGGGTTTGCATTTTTAGCATTCTTTTATCTTCTATTTCTAAAATCCCTGTGGGAATAAGATGATGACATTTCACTCTCATTTTCCCAGGACCACCACTAAAAAAAGTATATGAAAATAATTTTTTATTATCATGAAAAGTCATGGGAGCAATAGGTATTTTATGTTGTATTGCTAACCGAAAAGCACCATCTTTAAATTCATCTAAAACAATACTTTCGTCATCAGGTACGCCTCCTTCAGGAAAAATACAAACACTATATCCCAAATCTAGTTTTCGTTGGGCACTATTAAAAACTTCTCTTCTACTTGCTGGATTATTTCGATCTACCAAAATACAAGTCCGTTTATAAAAGAAACCAAACAGCGGAATTTTAGACAATTCCTTTTTCCCAACAAACACAAAAGGACTTTTTGAAACATACAACATCAGCATAATATCTGTCATAGAAGTATGATTAGCAACAAACATATAACTCTTTCCCTTTTTATAATTCACTTCTCTTTTTACTACAGGCCGAAAAGCCATCCCAAATAAAATAAAAATAGACCAACCCCGAGCCATCTTAAAAAACAAGGGATACCACTCTTCTTTTGTGATACTTATAATTAATATAGGAAGGAAAAATAAAATATAAACAAACATTAGAATATAAAACCATATTCGGTAAAAGAGGATAGCTATGTATTTAAGTATTTTCAAAACTTCTCAAAAGTAGCAATTTGAAGATAATCTAAGTCGTGTACTTAAGATAAAAAATTATATTTGCTGTTAATTATGTTTAATTGTTATTTTAGGAAGATTAATTTAATCTTGCTAAAATTTAAAAAGATCCCTGCCTTTTCAGGGAATGTTATGTCAAGAATATTAACAGGAATACAAAGTACCGGAACACCGCATTTAGGAAATATTTTAGGAGCAATTTTACCTGCCATTGAAATGGCTAACAATCCTAAAAATGAAGCCTTTTTGTTTATAGCAGATATGCATTCGTTAACACAAATAAAAGATGTTGCTACATTAAGAGAAAACACCTATAGCACCGCTGCTGTTTGGTTGGCTTTTGGTTTAGACATTAACAAAACTGTTTTTTATCGTCAAAGCGATGTACCACAAACCACCGAACTTACTTGGTATTTAAGCTGTTTTTTTCCTTACCAACGTTTGACCTTGGCTCATTCTTTTAAAGACAAAGCAGATCGTTTAGAAGATGTAAACGCTGGCCTGTTTACTTATCCCATGTTAATGGCAGCAGACATTCTTTTGTACGATGCTGAAGTAGTTCCGGTAGGAAAAGACCAGTTGCAACATTTAGAAATGACCAGAGATGTAGCTTCTCGTTTTCACGCAAAAATGGGAGAAACTTTTGTAATTCCTGAAGCAAAAGTGCAAGAGAATACCATGTTGATTCCTGGAACAGATGGGTCAAAAATGAGCAAGTCTAAAAATAACATTATCAATATTTTTTTAGCAGATAAAAAACTTCGGAAACAGATAATGGGAATTCAAACCGATAGTACTCCGTTAGAAGAACCTAAAAACCCAGATACTTGTAACTGTTTTGCTCTTTATAAATTATTGGCTTCGAAAGAAGAAATTACTGCTATGCGTCAAAATTACGAGGGCGGAAATTACGGTTACGGACACGCTAAACAAGCATTATACGAATTAATAATCTCAAAATTTTCTGAAGAAAGAAAAAAGTACAACTACTTTATGGAAAATCTTACTGAAATTGATAAGTCTCTAGCTATTGGTGCTGAAAAAGCAAACAAAGTTGCTAATAATGTTTTAGGAAGGGTTCGGAAGAAATTAGGTTATTAAACCAACCCTTCCAGTTCCGAAATTTCGGAAGGAACTCTGGAAGGGTTTAAGGGTTTATTAAACAACCTGAAACAATTTCCCAGGCAAAGGCCGAATCACTCCTTTTAACTCCATAGCTAACAAAACAGAAGCTACCTTATACGTTGGGATATTACATTGTAAAGCAATAACATCGAGCATCTCTTTGTCTCTATCCTTTAAAAAATTAAAAATTATTTCTTCTTCTTCCGTGAGTTCTACAAAAAGTTGAGTTTGCTGAGGTTTTGGTTTTTCTTCCAATTCCCAGCCCAACATATAAATTAAATCGGCTGCAGAAGTAAACAAATGTGCTTGTTGAGTTTTAATTAAATTATTACAACCTTGACTTTGAGAATCACCTGCTCTTCCGGGCAAAGCAAACACATCTCGATTATAAGAATTTGCAATATCTGCAGTGACTAAACTACCTCCTTTTTCGGCAGATTCTATAACAATGGTTGCTTGTGAAATTCCTGCGATAATTCTGTTTCGCTTTAAAAAATTGTTTCTATCAAAGGAATCACTACTCCAAAATTCAGTAATAAACCCACCGTTTTCTTCTACTTGGGTCATATACTTTTTATGGGTTTTTGGGTAAATCTGATTCATTCCATGAGCTAAACAGCCAACGGTTTGCAACTTATTATCCAAAGCAGCCTTATGTGCGGTAATATCAACTCCGTAAGCAAATCCCGAAATTATTACAGGATTTAATGGAGCCAATTCTTCCACTAATTTTTCACAGAAAACCTTTCCGTAGGTGGTAATTTTTCGAGTTCCAACAATACTGATTATTTTTTTATTCTGAAGATCAATATTTCCAGATTGAAAAAAAAGAATAGGACCATCCATGCAATGTTTTAATCTTTGGGGATATTTTTTGTCTTGAAAATAAGTCCATTCTATAGAATTTGCTTCAATAAATTCAATTTCTTCATCGGCTTGATCTAGGAGAATTTTTTCGGAAAGCTCCTTTAGTTTAAACAATCCTATTCCATCAATTTTTAAAAGATTGGATTTCTTTTCCTTAAAAACCCCTTCCGCAGAACCCACTTTATTCAACAGTTTTTTTGCAGAAGCATCTCCTAAGTTTGGAACACGCTGTAAAGCCAACGTATAACGCAATTCGTTTTTTGATAACATTTTAGAAATTATAAAGGGGGAGAGTTTAAAAATACCAAAATTAATCTGTTAATAAAAATTTGATTTTAAAATTGATTAAAATCGAAAAAAAACTATATTTGTTAATATGCAATTAGCTACTTACATAAACGATTTACTTTACCGTTACGAATGCGTGATTATTCCTGGTTTTGGAGCTTTATTAACGCAGTATCATTCTGCTAAAATCGAAGGAGATTCTCCTACTTTTTTCCCTCCTAAAAAGACCTTATCGTTTAACAGACAGTTACAAACCAACGATGGTTTGTTAGCAAATTATGTAGCTTCGGTTGAAAATTGCAGCTATGAAATTGCCCTTCAAAAAATTAGAAATTTCACTGGAAAATTGTCACTTCAACTTTCAGAAAAAGAAACAGTTTCATTAAAAAATATTGGTGAATTTAATTTAAATGAAGAAAACTCGGTTCAGTTTACACCTTCTTTAAAACAAAACTTTAATACGGCTGTTTTTGGAATGACTTCGTTTACTTCACCTAAAGTAAGTCGTGAAGTTTATAAAGAAACAGTAGAAGCTTTAGAAGAAAAAGCACCTATATATATTACTCCAGAAAAACGAACTTCAAAACCTTATTTAAAGTATGCTGCTATTGCTTTAATAGCATTATCTGTTACTGGTTTGGGCGGAATGAAAATCTACGAAGCAGGTGTAAAAAAACATAATTTTGCTGCCAAACAGAAGGCAAATTATTTAGTTGAAAACCAGATTCAAAAAGCTACTTTTGTGATTGAAAATCCGCTACCTGCCTTAAATCTTACTTTTAAAAAACAAGTTGGAAAATACCATATTATTGCAGGAGCATTCAGAATTGAAGAAAATGCAGAAAAGAAAATGCAGCAATTAAGGGCTGAGGGATTTACACCAACAGATTTGGGTGAAAATAAATATGGACTTCATATCGTAGCTTATAGCAGTCACGAGAGTAGATTAGAGGCAACACAATCTTTAAAAGAAATTAAACAATCTGAAAACCGCAGTGCTTGGTTATTGGTAAAGGAATTAAATAAGTAGTTTTCTCTAGCAAAGGCACAAAGTTGCAAAAAACAAAGAATATAATTTTCTACAATACCTGCTATTATACTATTATTTCTTGTTCGTTTTCATGGATTTATTTAACACCGATTTAATTTCAAATATTTTACCATTTGATGGTGAAGTAAATTACTACGGAACGGTTTTAAGTATAAAAGAAGCTCAAGAATATTACCAAAAATTGTTAGAAAATATTCAATGGAAAAACGACAAAGCCATCATCTTCGGAAATCTAATTATCACCAAACGAAAAGTAGCTTGGTATGCCGAAAAACCTTTTGAATATACCTATTCCAAAACCACCAAGCTAGCTTTACCTTGGACAAAAGAACTCTTAGAACTTAAAAATTTAGTTGAAAAAACAACAAACGAAACCTATAATTCTTGTCTGTTAAATTTATATCACGACGGTTCCGAAGGAATGGCTTGGCACAGTGATGGCGAAAAGGATTTAAAGAAAAATGGTGCTATCAGTTCTTTGAGTTTTGGTGCAGAAAGAAAATTTTCTTTCAAACATAAAGAGAATAAACAAACCATTTCAATAGTGCTAGAAAAAGGAAGTTTGTTAGTGATGAAAGGAGAAACTCAAACTCATTGGTTGCATCGTTTACCGCCAACCAAAAAAGTAAAAACACCGAGAATAAATTTGACTTTTAGAACGATTGAAAAATGAATAGTAATCGTACTTTTGCAAAAAATTAATTTCAAATGATTTCAAGAACTCCAAAAGAATCATTAACTGTTATCACCGATTTAGTTCTTCCAAGCGAAACAAATCCCGTTGGAAATATGTTTGGTGGCGAGTTATTAGCACGTATGGATCGTGCCGCAAGTATTGCTGCCCGAAGACATTGCAGACGTATTGTTACAACCGTATCGGTAAACCATGTAGCTTTTAGCAAAATGATTCCATTAGGAAGTGTTGTT